>NATV01000110.1 GCA_003094535.1 gamma proteobacterium symbiont of Ctena orbiculata
CTGTATCGGCAATAATTTGAAAAACTTAACTGCCAATTTTTACCCGAAGATATATATTCATGACTATTCAGCTCGGCGTAGTAATGGACCCGATCGGCTCCATTAAAATCCACAAAGACAGCACATTCGCCATGCTGCTGGCCGCCCAGGCCCGAGGCTGGCGAATACACTACATGGAACAGCGGGATCTCTCACTGCAGCAGGGAACCTGCTGGGGGCGAACCAGGGAGATAAAGGTCTGGGATGATAAATCGAAATGGTTCGAATTCGGCGATCAACACCAGCTGCCCCTGCATCAGTTGGATACTGTGCTGATGCGCAAAGACCCACCCTTCGACATGGAGTATATCTATACCACCTATCTGTTGGAGCAAGCCGAAAAAGAGGGATGTCTCGTGGTCAACCGCCCCAACAGCCTACGCGATGCGAATGAAAAGCTGTTCACCAGCCACTTTCCCCAGTGTGCGCCGCCCACACTGGTGACCCGGAATGGTGATGAGATCCGCGCATTTCATCGCCAGCACGGCGATGTAATAGTTAAACCCCTGGGCGGCATGGGGGGGGAGTCGGTATTTCGGATAACCGAAAAAGATCCCAACCTGGGCGTCATCATCGAGACATTGACTCTCCACGGCAGCCGCTATGCCATGGCGCAAAGATTCATCCCTGAGATTTCAGACGGTGACAAGCGTATACTTATGGTTAATGGCGAGCCCATACCTTACGCCCTTGCAAGAATTCCAACCGAAGGTGAAACAAGGGGCAATCTGGCGGCGGGCGGCAGGGGCGAGGGTGTGCCCCTCAGCGAGCGTGACCGGTGGATTGCCGGCGAGGTCGGCCCTGCGCTCAAATCCAGGGGCATTCTGTTTGCCGGGCTTGATGTGATCGGTGACTACCTTACTGAGATCAATGTCACCAGTCCAACCTGTATCAGAGAGCTGGATAGTCTATATGGGCTTGACATCGCGGACGATCTAATGGATGCGATCAGTGCCAGGCTTAGGGCCAGTTAATAAACCCCAACAACATGGTAATCATTGGAAAACAGACTGACCTCTTGGGCGTGAGCCTCTTCGTTGCGGCCTGCCTCCATGCATTCATCATTCTTGGCATTACCTTCAAACCGACCGATAAGAGTAAACCTGAATTTCGCCAACAAAGCCTTGAGGTGCTAGTCGTTCGACAACCGGCCGAGGAGGCCGAAGCGGATGAAAAACCCGATTTTCTCGCCCAAACCAGTCAACAGGGTGGCGGCGAAGAGACCAAGCCGGACAAACCTCAGATCTCTGAGGCACCTGCACCGCTGCCACAACCCTCACCAGTGACAACACCTGCCGAGCCACAGCCGCTACCCCAGGCGCAAAAACCTCAACTCGTTACCCAGACCTCTGAACAGCAGGTCAAGACGCCGCCGCCAAAGGAGGCGCCACCACCCAATCCTTCCGCCAAACAGCTGTTGAGCAGCAAGGAGTTGGAAATTGCCAGGCTGACAGCGGAACTGGAACGCAAAAGCCTGGCCTATGCCAAGATGCCTAAGCGCAAATCGATAAGCGCCAGTACGAAAGAGTATAAATATGCCGCCTACCTGGATGCCTGGCGAAGAAAAGTGGAACGCATAGGCAACCTAAACTACCCGGACCAGGCAAAAAGGAGCAAGCTTTACGGTAATCTGGTACTGCATGTGGCGGTAAAGGCCGACGGTAGTGTCGATAGTATCAAGGTCCGTCACTCATCCGGCCACAAAATCCTCGATGATGCCGCGATTCGCATCGTACGCCTGGCGGCTCCCTTTTCGCCCTTTCCCAATGAAATCAGAAAGGAGACCGACATTCTTGATATTACCCGCACATGGCAGTTTTTACGCAGTGGCAGATTCGACTCGCAATAGCTGTTGCAGCCTGCCGCCAGCAGTTGGATACTATAGCCCATGCGCCCAGAGACCAACTTGACCAACCACTTCCTCATCGCCATGCCGCGACTCGAGGACCCAAATTTTTTCCACACTGTCACCTATATATGTGAACACACCACCGACGGCGCCATGGGAATTGTCATCAATCGCCCTATGGATCTGCATCTGGCGGATATATTCGAGCAGTTGGAGATCACGATCAGCACAGCCAAAATCGCCGAACAGCCAGTCTATATCGGCGGCCCGGTACAGAGTGACCGCGGTTTCGTTCTTCACGACACCAATACAGATTGGGCATCGACATTGAAAATCACCCCGGAGATCAGTGTCACCACCTCCCTCGACATCCTGGAAGCCATCGCCGCCGGCAAAGGTCCGCAGCGCTCGTTGGTTGCCCTTGGATACGCCGGCTGGGGCGCGGGTCAACTGGAGAGTGAACTGTCGCAGAATGCATGGCTGAGCGGCCCGGCTGAAAGTGAGATTATCTTCAACCGGGCCAGCGAGGAACGCTGGCAGGCAGCCGCCGACCTGCTTGGCATCGACCTGAATCTGTTGAGCGGCGATACTGGCCACGCTTAGTGAATGAAGCAGCATGGGCACCCTACTGGGATTCGACTACGGCACCCGTAAAATAGGTGTTGCTGTCGGACAGACGGTGACCGGCACCGCAACCGCGTTGGAAACCTTGCACTTGGTGAATCACAAACCGGATTGGAAACGCATTGAGGACCTGATCGACGAGTGGAAACCGGAAGCCCTGGTGGTCGGTTTTCCTCTCGATGTGGATGACAGTGAAACAGATGCCACACAACCTGCACTACGGTTCTCACGACAACTTGAGGGACGATTTCATCTCAAGGTCTATCTGGCCGACGAGCGCTACAGCTCTTTCGAGGCCAGAGACAGACTGGGACACAATGCCAAAAGAATGGAAGACTATGACGCCGTAGCGGCCAAACTCATATTGGAAACCTGGTTAAATGAACAATAAAAGAGCGTTTAAGGATGCCGATGAGGTTGAATCCCTGGTGGACGCCATGGCGGATAAAATTAGCACCCTGCTTATTTCACGGGGAGTTAGCGATCCGTTATTGATCGGAATCCGCACCGGCGGTGTCTGGCTGGCTGAAAGTCTGCACAGACGACTCGGCGTGGAGGAACCCCTTGGCACCCTCGATATCTCATTCTACCGGGACGATTTCACCCGTATCGGGATGAATCCGGAGGTCCACCCATCCGACCTCCCGACGCCGGTGGATGACCGCCATATCGTTCTGATTGACGATGTGGTACATACCGGGCGCACCATCCGCGCCGCGTTGAATGAGATCTTCGACTATGGGCGTCCCGCCTCGATCATGCTCGCCACCCTGGTCGATCGCAGCGGCAGGGAACTGCCGATACAGCCGGATGTGGTGGGACTGCATCCACAGCTGGAACAGGATCAGCACATCACCTTGATCGGACCCGAGCCCCTTGAGTTGGTGATCGGCACCAAGACCAATCGTAGTTCCCGCAGCGATGACCAAGGATAGCGCGCCATGAGCTTCAGCAACAAAAGCCTGCAACTGGATGAGGAGCAACGACTACTCCATTTCCTCACCATTGACGGCCTGGACAGGGCGATCCTGACTGAAATCCTCGATACCGCGGAGGGCTTTACCGGGGTTTCGGAGAGAACCATCAAGAAGGTCCCCCTGTGTCGGGGCAAGGTGGTGGCCAACCTCTTCTTCGAAACCA
>NATV01000111.1 GCA_003094535.1 gamma proteobacterium symbiont of Ctena orbiculata
TGGAGTACACATTCTTCTCCAAAAGACATGCCGATCCGTGCGATTAGACTTGATTGAGAACATATATAGAACAATTGGCGTGATATTCCAATATTTTTTCCGGCGGCATATCACATTTTTTGTGCCGTCCACATAATCCACTGTTAAATGGCAATGTGAGTCTGAGATGGAACTGGATAAAGTCAGTAAGAGGTTATCTGAACTCTCTGAAAAAAAGCCTAATCGTTATTCTGTTGAGGAGGTTGATTCAGCGCTAGAATCTAAGCATGAAGGAATTCAGGTGTGTGCAGCAAAGACCTTAGGGGCTTGGGGTGACGAGAAATCAATAGGAAAACTGAAAAACAGACTTGAGAATATTTCGAAACTACCCGTTCGCTGGGGCGCAGTATCTGCAATGTCAAAATCACTAGCGCCGCATCTTAAACAAAATGACATTGATTGGCTGTTGAGTTTATACCTAAATAGTTCGAATCCACATAACAGGTTTTCGTTAAGCGCACTTCTAATGTCGCTACCAAAAATAGAGGCACTGAGAAAACTAGAATTGAAATTAAATCAAGGTGGTGTTGACCCAAAGGATGTCCGTAATGCGAAGGCTATTATTCAAAAATCTGCCATTTAACAAAGGGCTTCAGCGGATGCTCGCTTTCGCTCGCCCCACTGAGCCCAGCCGTTATACAGTATGGAAGTGATTCTACAAAATATTCCAATAACTTAGTCAGGTGTGCTCATGAGTCATTGGGAGAAAAAAGCTAATGGATGGGTATTCATTTCTCATGCATCTGAAGATTATGAGGATGTAAGAGTTGTGCGCAATTACCTAGAAGATCGAGGCTTTAGTGCCTTAATGTTCTATTTAAAGTCTCTTGAGCACGAAAGCAGAAAAGAGCAAATTAAAAAGCTGATAGGGTGGGAAATTAGTGCGAGAAATATTTTTGTACTCTGTAACAGCATCCACGCACAAAATTCTGAGTGGGTGCAGTGGGAGAGTGATTATGTCAAAGCATTGCCAAACAAGATATACAAAACAATTGACATAGTGGCGTTTACTGACGGAAAGGAGTCTGAGTTAAAGAAACTTGATTATTTAACAAAAAAAGCAACGATTTATTTATCGTATACGCATAAAGACAAAGATAAAGTAGATAAAATAAGCGCGCACCTTAACTCTTTGGGCTATAAGGTTTATGACGGCTCCACGGCGCTTGAAGGGGGAGATGACATTGAGGAAGTCATGGAGCAAGCATTGAGTGAAGCAGCAAGAAATGGTGTTGTGCTAATGTTCCTTAGCGAGAATGCTAAAAGATCAAAATGGTTTTGGGATGAAAAAAGCAGGGCTCTTCATAGTGGTGCATCGATAATTCCAGTAGTAATAGACGATGTTGGTATTCGGGACTTCCCTGCTTTAAGAGATAAACAGTTTATTGATGCAAGTAAAGGATTGAGCGACAGCATTCTACAGCTCATAGAAAAAGAGATTAATTATATAGATGTATAACAATGCAATATACACGTATCGCTTCGCTCACAAGCTCGCTTCGCCTCCGGTGATGGCTGCCGTTATACCTTATAAATGAAATACACAGCAGTCTTTATTTTATTAATTTTACCTTTTCCCGCATCCGCCAATGCAGGAATACCAATGCTAGCTTTAGCCTGGCCAGTTTACTGGGTGGCTTTAATACCCGTTATATTGTTTGAGGGATATATTGCAAAAAACATTATTGGTTTAGAGATTAAGGAGTCTTTCAGTATTGCGGCGACATCTAACTTTGTAAGTACCTTGATTGGCATTCCTCTGGCCTGGGCAGTAATGCTACTCGTGGAAATAGGAGCAGCCTATATCGGCCAATTCCTAGAATATAAGGGCACTATAGCGGACATAGTTACATTTCCATTCATGGTTGCCTGGTTACCCCCATTAGATAACGTATGGTTGGTTTATTTAGCCTTTGTTATACTGGCTATACCGTTTTGCCTGGTGTCCATTTTCATAGAAGCATACACGGCGAAAAGGATGTTGAAATCGGTGGAAATGCCTATTATTTTTAAATGGTCGCGCACATCAAATCTGCTGTCATATTCTATAATTATCATTATTTCTGCAATATATCCTTATGGTGTGGCGACTAATACATAATCGATCTTTTACTAGTTTTTCGAGAAATAAGTGGGTTGCAAATTAATAAACTGTTCAGCTTAATAGCGGGGTGTAGCGCCACATTAGTATGTCATGCAAGTGACATGTTTATAAACGAGATACCAGACTACACCCAATCAAATATAATAGGGAAAGGAACGGGCGATGGACAACAATACTGCGGTCCAGTGGCCATTTCAAACACGATCATTTGGTTGAATAAAAACAGAGGCAATCAAGAGCAACTCATTCTCAAACTGGCATCCAAACCATTCATGAATACAAGTCTCAAGAATGGCACTGGTGTTACAGGCATAACACGTGGCATAGCAAAAATCTCGAATGAGCTGTTTGGTGGTTACAAGGTTCTTGAATACGAAGGCTGGAGGAAGCATCCGAAGCAGTATTCGACCGATGTAAAACTGCCGTCTGAGAATCGGTTGACTTCGGCTATAAATCAGAACTCGGCTGCATGGTTGAATATAGGTTGGTACAGATACAATGAAGCCAATAATGAATTCATTAGGATTGGCGGGCACTGGGTGACATTGGTTGGCAGCAAATATGGGCAGTTTATCATCCATGACCCGGCGCCAAGGGCCGGGAAACATTTTTCTAATGAATTTGTAGACTATTCAATCCTAAGAGATGGAACACTGGTCGGAAAAAAATGGGGAATGCCATTTCCGGCCAAGGGTTTAATCAGTCTGGAAAGCGGAATGCATAAAAAGAAGGGCGCGGATTTCGCCATTGTCGATGGTGTTGTCTATCTGGAGATATAACAGCGTGAAACCTGCTGTTCGTTACATCGTTTTTCCCGCGTCAGGCTATGGGCGAACTGGTAATTGAACTATTGGATGCAAATGGTTTTCATAAATAATATGAACTTTATTATCTTAATAATTACATTAAATATATTTAATAAACATAAGTAAAATAAGAAAAAAAATAATAAATTACTTTCTCATGACAACTCAAGCCAAGCGTTTGGCCAGGGTCTAGAATATAGATAACAACATAGCGGAGTAGGTTGTGTCTCGATATCCGGTGTCATTGTTTCTCCTTCTCTTCCTCTACTGCAGTGGTCTTGCCCAACTCAATGCCGAAGGCCAAAGTCCCAAAGGATTCCTGCTCGAGGTCTCTGGCGCCATAGGTCCTGCAACCGCGGATTATCTGGATCGGGCGCTGGACAAGGCCGAAAGCGAAGGCATTGAGCTGGTTGTCCTGCAGATGGACACCCCGGGTGGCCTGGATACGTCGATGCGGGCCATCATTAAACGCATCATCGCCTCCCAGGTCCCTGTCGTAACCTATGTCGCCCCTAGCGGCGCGCATGCCGCCAGCGCCGGTACCTATATCCTCTATGCCAGTCATATCGCGGCAATGGCTCCGGCCACCAATCTGGGAGCCGCGACACCTGTAACCATGGGCGGAGTACCAAAGTCGACGCCAGACAAGCCCAAGACCGAAGATGAGAACGAGGGTAATCAGCCCCAGGCGACAGATGCCAAGACAAGCAAAGTGGTCAATGATGCGGCCGCCTATATACGCAGTCTGGCGAATCTGCGCAAGCGCAACGCGGACTGGGCGGAAAAGGCGGTGCGGGAAGCCGCCAGCCTCTCCGCGGAGGAGGCGTTGAAGCAGGGAGTGATCGATCTGGTAGCTGCGGACATCAACAGCCTGCTCTCCGAACTGCATGGTACCCAGGTGGAGCTCCCCCTCGGCAGTAAAACCCTGAATACCGAGAATCTGGTTATCGAGAAACACCTGCCCGATTGGCAGAGTCAGTTGTTGAGTATCATCAGCAATCCCAATCTGGCCTATATCCTCATGCTGGTGGGTATCTACGGTCTTATCTATGAGTTCGCCAATCCCGGCTCGATTGTGCCGGGAACGGTGGGCGCCATATCCCTGCTGCTGGCGCTCTATGCATTCCATCTGCTACCCATCAATTATGCCGGTGTGGCATTGATCCTGCTCGGGCTCGCATTGATGGTCGGGGAGGCCTTCGTACCCAGTTTCGGTACCCTGGGCATAGGCGGCGTGGTTGCCTTCACCATCGGTTCCTTGATTCTTATCGATACCGACCAGGCGGGATTCGGGATATCGCTGCCGCTGATCCTGGTAGTGGCGGTGAGCAGCGCCTTCCTCATGGTATTTATCATCGGCATGGCCGTTAAATCCCGCAACCGCCCCGTGGTGAGCGGTCGTGAGGAGATGTTGACCGCCGAAGGCGTGGTTGTGGAAGACTTCACCGGTGAAGGCGATATCAGGATACATGGCGAAATATGGCGGGCCCACTCAGAGCATCCCCTGCAAAAAGATCAGCTGGTGGAAATTACCGGCAGGGAGGGTCTGGTGTTAAAGGTTTCGCCGGTTGATAAGGAGAAGTGATCATGACGCTCTATTTCTATGCGGTAATTCTTTTTCTGATTGTCACCTTTTTAGCCTCGGCGCTGAAGATTCTCCGCGAGTACGAACGCGGCGTGGTCTTCATGCTGGGACGCTTCTGGAAGGTCAAGGGGCCGGGACTGATCATCATCATCCCGGTAATCCAGCAATTCGTAAGGGTCGACCTGCGAACCATCGTTCTCGATGTGCCCTCCCAGGATGTGATCTCCCGGGATAATGTTTCAGTGAAGGTCAATGCCGTGGTCTACTTCCGGGTACTGGATCCGGAACGCGCGATCATCCAGGTTGAGGATTACATGGTTGCCACCAGTCAACTGGCCCAGACCACCCTGCGTTCCGTGCTCGGACAGCACGAACTGGATGAGATGCTGGCGGAGCGTGAACGCCTCAACAACGATGTACGCAACATTCTGGATCAGCAGACCGACACCTGGGGGATCAAGGTCTCCAACGTGGAGATCAAGCATGTCGACCTGGATGACAGCATGATCCGTGCGATTGCGCGCCAGGCCGAGGCGGAGCGGGCAAGGCGCGCCAAGGTGATCCATGCGGAGGGTGAGCTCCAGGCCGCGGAAAAACTGGTTGAAGCGGCGAAGACCCTCGCGGTACAACCCCAGGCGATCCAGCTCAGGTATCTGGAGACCTTGACCGAGGTCGCCGGGGATAAGAGCCATACCCTGGTCTTTCCGCTGCCGATGGATCTGCTGGAACCGCTGCTCAAGAAGAACAGCGGCTGACACCAGTTTGGCGGGACCGCCCCCCATCAGGTTTCGCTGGATCTGCCATACATCGGTGCGGTAAACCGCACCCTACGCCTCGAATGCGTGTAGGCTGTGGCTCTGCCGCACCGTAAAACTCAATCCAGCTCTTCCAGGGTGGCGACAAGCTGGGCAAAGCTGGTCACCACCGAAGTGTACTCGAAATCCTCCAATCGCTTTACATTCTCCAGGTCAACCTGCCTTGGGTAGACCATCACCATGCCGCCGGGCGCCTCTGTTTCCATTTCGGGTTCCGTGTCGCAGGCGAAGACGATGCTTGGAATTCGACACTTGCCGGCCTGGGCATAGATATTGGTTACCAGCGTATCGGCTATGCCCCAGACCATCTTGGCGATGGTGTTGGAAGTGGCGGGGGCGATGACCAGGCGCCGATAGCGTCCCTGGTAGAAGAGACCAACCGGCGAAGCGCTGGCCGTGGTATCGCGAAAACAGGTGATTTGCTGTCGAATCGACTTCAGATCGAAGTCGTACATCGGCAGCACCTCTGCGGCTGCCTTGCTCAGGAAGAGGTCGACATCGGGCCGCTGCTGTACCAGTTCCAGACACTCCTTGAGGTAGTGTCCCGATCCCGTGATTGCCCAGGCCTCTCTTGGCTTTTCATAGTTGCCCATAGGCTCTCACTTGCTCGCTGGTCGCAGTTTGCCGCCAGGGACCTCGACGGCATGGTGTTGTCTCGGATAGCGCATACTCATTCCTGATCGACCGTTTTTCTAAACAGAGGGCAAAAAGTGAGCCAGTTGCACGCAATGCTACTCTTGTCGACGCCGCGCCATGGAGTTGGCGGGCCTTATGGTAAAAGTTCTGTGTGCTATTTTCAGCCGAAACCGAATAGCGCAAAACGAACCCGGGTGAACGAATCACACGACTCCCGGGTTGCAATTGCTTACGCTTTGGTTGGATGGGATCAGAGGGCCCGGTACTAAACCTACGGGGCCTGCGATCGCCTTGACCAATGATCAGCGGGGTGGCGTAATCCCGAATCGCTTCATCCGCCGATAGAGGGTGTTGCGGCTTAGCCCGAGCTTTTTGGCAACCCTGCTGATATTCCAATGCATCTCTTCCAATTCACTCAGCAGGGCGTCGCGTTCTGCGATCGCCAGGGCATTGAGATTGGTTTCCGGGCCCTCGGGGAATTCGTCATCGTAGACGGTATTGCGAATCTCTTCCGGCAGGTCGTTGATGGTCACGATATGGTCTTCGCACAATGCGGTTGCGGTGCGAAGTACATTGCGTAGCTGGCGGATATTGCCGGGCCAGGGGAAGTTCTCGAGCAGTTTCAGCGCTTCCGGTTCCCAGTTCAGTTCGGTCGCGGTTTCCGCCTCCAGCTGGGCTATGTGCTTGATCAATTGAAGCTTGTCGGTACGCTCCCGCAGCGGCGGCATGGTCAGGGAGACGCCATGCAAGCGATAGTAGAGATCTTCACGAAAATCACCGTCCTCCACCATGTTCTTGATATTGTGGTGGGTGGCGCTGATCAGTTTGATGGAGACCTTGATCGGTTTCTCGCCGCCAAGGGGGGTGACTTCCCGTTCCTCAAGCACCCTCAGCAGACGTGCCTGCAGATGCAGTGGCATGTCGCCGATCTCGTCGAGAAAGAGTGTGCCGCCATCCGCCTGCACGATCTTGCCTCGATTACCCTCCCGGCTGGCGCCGGTGAATGCGCCCGGCCGGTAACCGAAAAGCTCACTCTCGATCAGGGACTCGGGCAAGGATGCGCAATTCACCGCGACAAAGGACTTTTGATGACGGGAACTGGCTGCATGAAGTGCGCGGGCGAACATCTCCTTACCGGTGCCGGTCTCGCCAAACAACATGCACGGCACATCCCTTTCGATCAGTTTTACCGCTGTCTTCACATTGCGCTTCATGCGCGGCTCATCGAAATGCAGGGCTTCCAGGGAGTCGGTGCTTCCCAGGTAGTCGTTCTTCTCCTCGCGCCTGCTTATATCGCTCTTTTCCATCCACGGCGGCGGGACTACATTGGGACGACAGCTCTTTTCCGGTGCCTGCAGGGTGGCGAAGAAGCGTCGACCATGTTGCGACTCGCGGATAGGGAAGGCGTGGGAGTGAGCATTTTTAAGCAGCGATGAAAAAGAGGTCGTAAAGAGCTGGTTGATCGGGTGGCCCACGATCTGCAGCGGCGATTCCAGGTTGAGCTGAAACATGGCGCTGCGATTGATAGCCAGTATCTTGCCATCCGTATCGAAGGCGATGGCGCCTTCCCCCAGGGTGCTGATGAACTCGGAGCGGGAGTGGAAGCGCAGCACGAAGGCATCTTTCATGGCGCAGAAGAAGACCCTGTTCTCGATCACCTGGGCGGACATGTTGAGCAGAACCATGGTGTGTTGCTGTGCCATCTTCGATTCGCTGGAGGCATCGAGCACCGCCAGGATCTCTCCATGGGGATCGAAAATGGGTGCCGCAGAGCAGGTAAGGCTTGCGTTACGGGAGAAGAAGTGGGATTGCTTGTGGATCACCAGGGGTTTCTGTTCCACCAGACAAGTGCCCATGCCGTTCGTGCCCTGGACCGATTCGCTCCAGACCGCACCCAGTTGCATACCGGCATGTGCGGCGGCGTCGGTAAACTGGGGATCACCGATGAAATTGAGCAGGATGCCGTCTTTGTCGGTCAGCATGATGGCGTGACCCGATCCGGCCAGCTGTTGGTAGAGATCGGTCATCTCCACCCGCGCGATGTCGAGCATACGCTCATATCTGTTCAGGCGCTCGCGCAGATCGTCCCGGTCGATTATGACCGGGTCGGGCGACGCCCCTGGATCCAGTCCATGTTCATCACGGCAACGCCGCCAGGATCTGAGCGTCAGATCGTCGATCTCTGATGAGTGAATGATGTGGCTGCCGTCAAGGGCGGCGAGCACAAAATCCTCATGATTCGAAGCGTCGTTGTGCAGGATGGTTCTCTCCAACGTAATCTACCTCTGGTTGGTCTTAAAATCCCCGTTTGCGGTGCTTCCATGACCAGCAATCTTTATATTTCACGGGGTAATAATTATGCTTTTTATAAATGCTTCTCAACTTGATTGAGTTTATGCCAATATCGCTCAATTGACAAATATCAATCTGTCAGGAAATTAGGGGTAAACCTATGTCAATATTGGATTTTTCTAATCCTCTAATCATGGGAATCCTGAATCTGACCCCGGATAGTTTTTCCGATGGCGGCCTCTATAATCCCGAATCAGCAGTGGCAAGAGGCCTGGAGATGGTGGCCGAGGGGGCGGATATTATTGATATTGGCGGAGAATCGACCCGACCCGAGGCAGCGAGAGTCGATGCCGCCGAACAGAAGAAGCGGGTGTTGGAGGCCATCGAGGGGCTGCGGCAGCGGCTGCCGGGGGCGTTTCCCATCAGCATCGACACCACCCTCAGCGAGGTGGCAGAGAAGGCAATCGAGGGAGGGGCGGATATGATCAACGATGTCTCTGCAGGTCGGGATGATCCGGAGATGCTTGGACTGGCGGCATCGGCAGGTGTTCCCCTGGTGCTGATGCATATGCGCGGCACGCCCGAGACCATGCAGCAGTCTCCCGTCTACAAGGATGTGGTTTCAGAGGTGAAATCGTTTCTCGCCGAGCGGATTGAAGCGGCGTTAAAGGCGGGGGTGAAAGAGGGGCAGCTGTTGCTCGATCCCGGAATCGGCTTCGGCAAGGGAAAACGGCACAATCTGCAGCTGCTGGCGGCGTTACAGCAGATCGGCGAACTGGGTTTCCCGTTACTGCTCGGGGCGAGCCGTAAAAGATTTATGGGTTCCCTATGCAGAGAGGAACAACCCGAAGAGCTGCTGCCCGCCACTTGCGCCTGTACCGCACTCGGTGTGATGGCGGGGGTGAAGGTTTTCCGCGTGCATGATGTCTGGCAAAACCGTCAGGCGGCCGATGTGGCCTGGGCAATTCGAACTGCGATGTCAGGCTGAAGCGGTTCCGGCCGGCAAAAAAAATGCCCTATGTGACTAGGGGATAGTCACATGTAGGGCACTAAGGGTGGAGGAAAGATTTCAACAGAAAACCGGCATCGATCCCTGATAGCCGTCCATTGTTCAGAAAATCTTCTATACAAGGCCATTGAAACGTTTTTCATCACCTTGTCTGTATTCGTCTAGTTCGTCAGTAGAGCCGTTTTGCGCCAGTAGCCGCCAACTTCCTGTTTTTCACTAAGCAGAATACGGGCCAATAACTGGTATTGGTTTTTAACCTGATGAAAAAGATGCAAAAAAATGTACATACCTAAATATATTGATCCGCCATTGAGGTTTTGTTGCCATCGGTCCGGCAATCGCTGTTACAGATGTGCCACACCTACTGCTCTGATTCTCACAATTGACATCTATTCCCCGGCAGGCGTCACCCGGACTGCGCAAAACTTGAATTCGGGTATCTTCGCGGCCGGATCCAGTGCCTCGTTGGTCAAAAGGTTGGCCGCCGCTTCGTGGTAACAAAAGGGGAGGAATACCTGACCGGGAGATACCCCTTCGTCGGCCCGGGCATGGGCGGTCACGATCCCACGCCGGGAGCGCAACTGAATCAATCCGCCGGGTTCGAGATTCATCTCGGCCAAGCCGTCAGGGTGAAGACTGGCCACAGGAACCGGTTCGATGCGATCGAGCACCGCCGCTCGGCGGGTCATGGCGCCGGTATGCCAATGCTCCAGTTGGCGGCCGGTAATCAATACCCAGGGATAATCCAGGTCCGGCAGTTCGTCCGCATTGGTGAAGGGGGCGGGGATCAAGCTCGCCCTGCCCGATGTGGTGGGGAATTGCTCGGTGAAGATCACCGCTTCACCCGGATCATCTTCATGTTCGCAAGGGTAGGTGACGGCGTCTGATTGCTCCAGGCGTTCCCAGGTGATGCCTGCGATGCTGGGCATGGCCTGGCGCATTTCGGCAAATACCTCCCTAGGATGGCCGTAGTGCCAATCAAGACCCAGCCTCCGTGCCATCTCTTGAATGATCTCCAGGTCCTGGCGGGCCTGTCCCGGCGGATCGATCGCCTGGCGTCCCAGCTGTACCCGGCGGTCGGTGTTGGTGAAGCTGCCGTTCTTTTCGGCAAATGCAGAGGCGGGTAGGATGACATCCGCGTACCAGGCGGTCTCGGTCATGAAGATATCCTGCACCACCAGGTGCTCCAGGCTCGCCAGGGCCTTGCGGGCATGATTCAGGTTGGGATCCGACATGGCCGGATTCTCACCCATGACATACATGCCTCTGATGATGCCGTCGGTAATGGCGTGCATGGTCTCGACCACGGTGAGTCCCGGTTTTGCATCGAGGGGGATGCCCCACAAGTCCTCGAATTTGGCACGGACCTGCGGATTGTCGACCCGCTGATAGTCGGGAAAGACCATGGGGATCAATCCCACATCGGAGGCGCCCTGGACATTGTTCTGGCCACGCAGTGGATGGAGTCCCGTGCCGGGTCGGCCGATCTGGCCGCAGATCAGGGCCAGGGATATCAGGGCGCGGGCATTATCCGTGCCGTGGATATGCTGTGAGACCCCCATGCCCCAGAAGATGATGGAGGCCTTGGAGGAGGCGTAGATCCGTGCCACCTCGCGAATGGTCTGTGCATCAATGCCGCAGATCTGCTGCATCGTTTCGGGGGTGTAGGGCCGCAGGTGTTCCGCCAGCGCCTCGAAGCCGCTGGTCCGTTCTGCGATGAATTTCTCATCGGCCAGCCCCTGTTCGATCACCGCATGCATGATCGCATTGAGCAGGGCCACATCGGTGTCGGGTTTGAATTGGAGGAAGTGACTGGCGTGCCTTGCGATGGCGGTACGGCGGGGATCCATCACGATGAGGGTCTTGCCGGCCGCGACCTCATTCTTGATGAAGGTGGCGGCCACCGGGTGGTTCTCGGTGGTGTTTGAGCCGATGATCACGATCACCTCGGTCTGATCCACGTCCGCCACGGGATTGGAGACGGCACCTGAGCCGATCATCTCCAACAGCGCGACCACCGAGGATGCGTGACAGAGGCGGGTGCAGTGATCCACGTTGTTGCTGCCGAAACCGGTGCGCACCAGCTTTTGGAACAGATAGGCCTCCTCGTTGGAACCCTTTGCAGAGCCGAAACCCGCCAGCGCCGCGGCTCCATCCCGCTGCCGCACCTTGTTCAAACCGTCGGCGGCAAATGCCAAGGCCTCCTCCCAGCTCGCTTCGCGGAAGCCGGCGAAGGGGTTATCGTGGTCGAGTCCCAACTCGGCCTGTTTGGGAGCGTCCTCGCGGCGAACAAGGGGTACGGTCAAGCGATGCTTGTGGTGTACGTAATCGAATCCATAACGCCCTTTGACACAGAGACGGCTGTTGTTGGCGGGGCCGTCTCGACCGGTGACATAGCGGATCCGGTTGTCACCGACATGGAAGGTCAGCTGACACCCCACGCCGCAGTAGGGGCAGACCGAGTCGACCTCTTTTTCGATCTCCTCGAGACCCGCGCCCTTGGCCGGCATCAGGGCGCCGGTGGGACAGGCCTGCACACACTCGCCGCAGGCCACGCAGCTGCTTTGACCCAGGTTCTCCTCTGCATCGAAGACGATGCATGATGCGGAACCCCGCCAGGCATAGCCGATCACGTCGTTGACTTGTATTTCGCGACAGGCCCGCAAGCAGCGGGTGCACTGGATGCAGGCGTCCAGGTTCACCGCGATGGCGGGATGGGAGTTATCCGCGGCGGGTTGATTGCGTGCGGCAAACCTGGGTTTGCCCAGATCGAGCTTCCGCGACCAATGGTCGAGTTCGTTGTCACGGGTGTAGCGGTTCTCGGCCATGTCGGACTGCAGCAGTTCAAGCACCAGGCGTTGCGAGTTGCGGGGGCGCTCACCCTGGCTGCTAACCACCATTCCCTCGCTCGGCAGACGGCAACAGGAGGCGGCCAGGACCCGCTCCCCCTCGATCTCCACGACGCAGGCACGGCAGTTGCCGTCGGCGCGCAATCCTTCTTTGTAACAGAGATGGGGGATCTCGACGCCGATTCTTGTTGCCGCCTGGAGAATGGTCTCTCCCGGATGGGCGCTGAGCGGCTCACCGTCCAGGGTGAAGTTGATGCTGCCGGGCTGAGGGTCACTCGCCATGATCCAACTCCTGCGGGAAGTATTTGAGTACAGACAACATGGGATTCGGCGCCGCCTGTCCCAGGCCGCAGATCGAGGCGTCGATCATGACGCTGGAAAGCGCTTCGAGCAGATCCCGGTCCCATTGATCCTGCTCCATCAACGCCACCGCCTTTTCGGTGCCGACACGGCAGGGGGTGCACTGGCCGCAGGATTCATGGGCAAAGAAACGCATGGCGTTGAGCGCCGCCTCGCGGGCACTGTCCTGCTGCGAGAGGACGATGATCGCGGCAGAGCCGATAAAACAGCCGTAGGGCTGCAGGGTATCGAAGTCGAGGGGTATGTCCGCCAGGGAGGCGGGGAGGATGCCGCCGGATGCGCCACCGGGGAAGTAGCCGTAGAGTTCGTGCCCCTCGGGCATGCCGCCGCAATACTCGTCGATCAGCTGACGCAGGGTTATGCCGGCCGGGGCCAGGTGGACACCCGGCTTGTTCACCCGGCCGCTGACCGAAAAGCTGCGCAGGCCATGGCGGCCGTTGCGTCCTTGCCGGCTAAACCAGTCGGCGCCGCGCTCAAGCAGTTCGCGCACCCAGTACAGGGTCTCCAGGTTGTGTTCCAGGGTGGGACGACCAAAGAGCCCTACCTGGGCCACGTAGGGGGGGCGCTGGCGGGGCATGCCGCGTTTACCCTCGATCGACTCGATCATGGCCGACTCCTCGCCGCAGATATAGGCGCCGGCCCCGCGCCGCAGATGGATGGCGGGTAGAGGGCAGGGGGGATCAGACTGCAAGGCCTGCAACTCCCTCTCCAGCACCCTGCGGAGGGCACTGTACTCGTCGCGCAGATAGATATAGACCTCGGCGATATCCACCACCCGCGCCGCAATCAGCGCCCCTTCGAGAAACCGGTGCGGATCGATTTCCAGGTAGTGCCGGTCCTTGAAGGTACCCGGTTCCCCTTCGTCGATATTGATGGCCAGCAGGCGGGGTGCTGGCTGCTCGCGCAGGATGCGCCATTTTCGTCCGGCGGGAAATCCGGCGCCACCCAACCCCCTGAGGTTGGAATCCTCGAGACACTGAATGACCTGTTCCTCCGTGAGGCTTGCACCATCGCCGGAGTCCTTGGCGCCATCCCCGATCCGGGTCAAAAGGCGGTAGCCCCCGGCAGCCAGATAGTCCCTGTAGCCCAGATGTCCGGGCAACACGGGTTCTGTTTTCCCCGATTCGACCAGCCGCCCTACCTTCTCCCTGTCGGCCTTCGCTACCGGCCGTTGCCCGACCACCGCCGCAGGGGCATCCTGGCAGCGTCCGATACAGGGAACACGCTGCACACGAATACCTTCACCCAGACTGGCCTGAAGATCGGCGACAAGGGATTCGGCTCCGGCCAGGTTGCAGGAGATGGAGTCGCAGACACGCACGGTCAAGGTAGGGGGCGGGGTCTGGCCCTCGCCGACGAGATCGAAATGGTGGTAGAAACTGGCCACCTCGTAGATATGGGCGCTGGAGATGTTCAGATCGTGGGCGAGCGCCATTACCTGGTCGATGGTGATATACCCGTGTTTGTCCTGTATTCGATGCAGGATTTCGATCAGCAGTTCAGGTAGTCGTGGCGTCTCCCCCAGCAATTCCCGAATCTCCGCCAGTGCGGCCGGTTTTACACTACGGCCTTTGTTGCGACCGGGCTCTCTTTTGTCTGATTTCACTTTTGTAGGCAACTCTCTTTTCCTGGGAATCTGTGAGTGGAGCTCGAGATGCTTCTGGACGATCTACCGTCCCATATTCTGCAAATCATGTGCCATCATTGTAAGGCGGTTTAGCTTCCGCCAAAACCGGGATTGGCCTGTTCTAGTGCACCAGTTTTCTCGCACATTGATCTTCCTGTGTGTCTGCAACAAGACAATGCCTGGCCAATGAGCAACTAAAGCGCAGGCAGTAGCGAGTTGGCCATAAATGTGCATGTCATACACGGTGGATCGATGAAGCAGAGGTGAAATTCGGATGATCACAAGCTTGCAGCAATCATTCAGGGCTATGAACCAATGAACAGGCAGGATATTGCCGGTATGCGGCTTCTGCTTTTATCGATGGTGCTGCTTCAGTTACCGCCGGGTGTCGCTGCATGGCGCTTCACTGCCGAGGAGATTGCACCCGGAATCTATCTCCGGCCAGGGATGCAGGAAGAGTTTTCACCCCGCAACTACGGCCACATTGCCAATATCGGATTCATTGTCGGCAACGAAGCGGTTGCCGTCATCGACACCGGCAGCACCCTCAAAGAAGGATTGTCGCTGCGAAGGGCGATCAGAGAGATCACCGATCTTCCCATCGCCTATGTGATCCTGACCCATATGCATCCCGATCACTCCCTGGGGGCCGCGGCGTTCAGGCAGGATGAACCGGAATACATCGGCCATAAGCAGTTGGCCGGGGCTTTGGCGGTGCGCCAGTCGGTCTATCTGAGTCGGATGAATCAGATCTTGGGAAACATGGCCAAGGGTACGGAAATGGTGCTCCCCACACAGGCGGTTGATGTCGGAGAGGTGTTGAAGTTGGATCTTGGTGGCAGGAGCATCCACCTGCGCGGCTATCCGACGGCGCATACCAACAATGACCTAAGTGTCTATGACGACAAAACGGGGACATTATGGCTTTCGGATCTGCTCTTTGTGGAACGTATCCCAGTCATGGATGGCAGCTTGCGTGGCTGGCTGAAAGTCATCGATGATCTTGGTAGTCGGTACTGTGTTCAGATCGCCGCTGATACCGCGTCGCCGCTAAACTCGGATGCAAGCAAACGCTGTAAGAATGTTAATCGCATTGTACCGGGACACGGCCCTGTTGTGACCCAGTGGAAGCAGGCACTTGACGATCAACGCCGCTATCTTGAACTTATTGCCACGGGAATTCGCAAGATTATCAAGCAGGGAGGAACCATCACCCAGGCAGTGGCAAGCGTTGGCTTGGAGGAGCGGGACAACTGGCTGCTGTTCGATGAATTCCACGGCAGGAATATCACTGCAGTTTTTGCGGAATTGGAGTGGGAGTAGGCGGTCTGCCGCAAGAATGGGATCGATGTTCCAAACGGAACACCAGCGTGAAACCTCGATCTAACTATAGATGCATGGCGATGTTTTGCGGGTGCCGGCAATTTGTTTTCCCAGCTAGAGGATGATTGCTATGACAGCTGTCTCAACGATGAATCACAAGGGCTGGAGATGGAACACCTGCCTTGAATACACACTGACCCTGTTATGCCTGTGCCTGATTGCGAGCACAGCCTGGGCAAAGGACGATGGGAATCGCTGGTTTCAGATAAAGAACTCTCTGTTTGGAGATAAATATATCCAGAGCGGGGAGGAGATTCTCGGGTTGGAATCCCCAACCAGGGCAATGGATGCGGCAATCGTCCCCATTACCATCGAATCGAAGCTCGAACAGACACCGGATCGCTATATTAAGAGTCTATACCTAGTGATCGATAACAATCCTTCACCGGTGGCAGCCGTGTTCCACTTCCCCGGAAAACACAGCTGGGAGACCCTGTCCACCAGGGTGCGTATCAATGCTTACACCGACCTTCGCGCCATCGCCGAATTGAGCGACGGTAATCTCTATATGGTGAATAACTATGTCAAGGCGTCGGGAGGATGTTCGGCACCTTCACTCAAGGATCCTGCGGCTGCGATGGCGCAACTGGGCAAGATAAAGTTCCGTATGCCCGAGGAGTACAACCAGGGCGACCTGCTGCCGACCCAGCTGCTGATCAAGCATCCTAACAATTCCGGCCTGCAGTTTGATCAGATATCCCGCTTCTATATCCCGGCGGATTTCGTCAGAACCATCCAGGTCACCTACAACGGCGAAGAGGTCTTCACCGCTGATACCGACATCTCCATCAGCGAGGATCCCAGTATCCGTTTCGGTTTCGTACCGCAGGAGAGCGGCGTGCTGGAGGTTCATGTCAAGGATTCCAAAGGGAGGAGCTTTACTCACAGCATGGATCTGCCTTCGCAGGACAAAGGCTGACGGTCACTTAAAGCCGAGTCTGTCGGGGTCAAAAACAGCGTAGGGTGGAGTCGGCCTGAACATCTCTCAGCTTGGCGATCGCCTTCTGCGACCAGGTGGAGCTTTTATAGACCGCGTTCCTGCCGGCGGCGGTCATCTGCTGCAGGCTCAAGAGCGTCGATATATGCACATACTCATCGTATGGGATCGCCTTGGCGATCAGATCGATGCTGCAGGAGCACTTCTGCATCATCTCATGCGTCTGCCCGTTTGATGCCATGCAGCCAATCACATAATCGACTCTTGCCGAGGTCGGATAGTCACTGTTGCTCGAAGCCTTGTCACACTCCTCTTCCGCCCAGGCTATCGGGCAGCAAGCGAACGCAACGGAGATGATTGTTAAGGATAACTTGGGCATCTTCATGGTTGATCAGGGCCTCCGAATTACTTCCCGATTATTCGTCGATTCAATCATTATATAGCCGGCGTGATTTTACGGAATGTCATATCTTCATCGATCAGAATACCGCCACCCTTTTCATTGGGCACCTGGGTATGGATGCGATAGATGCCACCTGGAACCTGATCCGAGAATATGAACTCGTATCGTTTATTGACATAGAGCTTGAAATTGTCCGTATTGGGAACTGCCGCGAAGGGTGTTACGATCACCTCGGTGCCGGCCAGTTCTTTACCGCCGTAATGGAACTTGATCTCACGAACCAGGTTTGGGTTCTTGAATGAGTCGCGAATACGATTGCGAAAAAAGCCGTTCGATCCGCCGGTGTCCTTCGCCATCATGGAGATATCCCGCTCCAGGAAATGGATGATTACCGGGTTGCCGGTGTAGGCCTTGACAGGTGAGAAATCGATGTGGTTCTCACCGCTTAGGAAGTGGAACTCGAGGTCCCGCTTGCCATCAGCGACCACATTGACGACATCGATCTCTATTCTGTCGCTGAATCCCTCTTCACCCTGGGTTGCGTTCGTGAAGTCGTAATCGATTCGGCTGCCTTTGGGCACGCCTTTGAGATGGTCTTTGAAGAAGATCAGCCTTTGTGCCTTGTTGAGATTGGGGGGTGGCAGAATGCTGGTACCTGCCGACAATACAGCCGAATATAGCAGGGCCAATACGATCATAGCGATGATGCAGCGTATGCGCATGTTCAACAACTCCTAACTGGGTAGACATCAGGTCAGCGTATGCAGCCGGCATACTCTTTTCGCTGACACGAGATCCGTTTTTAACACTTGGTACGAATCGACTGTTACCTTGCCTCAATCAAGCCTTGCCCGTAAACAGGCCCAGTAGCCAGGCGAAGAAGCCCTTTTCTTCCACCTCGGACTGCGGCGTACGCGCGGCTGACGAGGATGCCGCCATCGAAGCTGTGGGTGTTGCTCTTTTCGTGCTCCCGGCCGATCGGGATAGCGATTGGATATCCATGCTCGCGGCGTGACGGTTCAGGATTGAATCACTAGGCGGACTCTGCAGCCAGGTTTGTCGCTTCAGCTCGACTGTTGCATCGAAATGACGCTTGAGCACCGAATCCTCAGGAAATGTTGGGAGATTCATGGATCGCTCCTCCTTCACTTTGATTGTTCCCGTCGTTTTACTATCGATTCCAGGCTCCGTAAGTTGCTTCATTCCGTCGAAGCATAGTAGTTACTCCATTAAAATCAGATAACATAACAGGCTGGCTTTACGAGCCGCCAGCCACGAATACACCGAAAGCACGGGGGCTATCGCCGGTCGGTATCTGCTTGATGATTTGCAGGCTCTCAATATCGAGCACAACCAGTTCATTATCGAACCAGTTGGCGATGTAAACCCGCCCGTCGTCGGGGTGGGCGATGATCCCTTCGGGGAATTCACCGATAGCCAGTCTATGGGTCTCCTCCAGTTTGTCCGGGTCGATAACGGATAGGGTGTTCTCATGCTGGTTTGTGACAAAGACCCGGCGGCTGTCGGGTGCGACCGCGACACCGTAAGGTGTGCTGCCCACCGCAATGGTGGCAATGACCGACAAGCTGTCAAGATCGACGACACTGAGATCATCGCTTGCCACGTTGGCGACATATAACCGCTTGCCCTCGGGATCGAGTCGGATGCCGAAAGGACGTTTGCCGACCGCTATGCGCCTGATCACCCGATTCTCGCCGGTATCCACGATTGAGATCATGTTGTCGTCCCGGTCCGCCACAAACAGTAGTTGGCCATCCTTGCTGACTTCCAGACCTGAAGGTGAATCACCCACAGCAATGCGCCCGAGTATCGAGAGATCGTCTGCATCGAGCACGTAGACCCTGTCTTCGTACCAGTCGGCTACATAGACCCGGGTGTCGTCTGGGCTCAAGGCAATTCCCAGCGGGCCCTTGCCAACTGCCTTGTGGGCAAGGGATTTGAACTCGATACCATCGAGCAGATAGACATCGCGACTCTCCGGATTGGTGACGTAGATACGTCTGCCGTTGCGCGAGACGGCGATGCCGGCAGGCTTTGAACCCACCTTGATGCTAACCGTACTGCGCAGGCTTGAAAGATCGATTACCGTAACCGAGTCATCGCCCTGATTGGTGACGAATGCAAATGGCGCGGCGGAGAGTCCCTGGCCGGCAGCGGCCATAGCGAAGCAGACGAGATAGACTGCCGTCCGTCGCAAAAGAAAGCGAATTGGTGCCGTCTCTCTCTTCATGGTCAAGCAGTGATCAAGTGTCCTTTTCCACTATTTTTTTCAGATTGGCAAGTCCGCTTTCATAGACCCCGGATACCGCCTTCTTGGCAGCTTGATCGCTCAGTTCAGGTGGTGGATCGTTGTTTGGATACCCCCGATAAAAGGCCCCTTTCCAGGTCACCAGACTTCCGCCATCGCCGTTTGGTTTGATGTTGAACCAGGAGGAGTAGTTGGTCACCGGCAATACCTTTACATCCACCGACTCAATGCGATAGAAGAAGGAGTGCTTGGATTCGTCGTATTTCTCCAGCTTCTCGTGAATCCGGCCGCCATTGGCCAGGGTCAGTGTGCGGGTGGCGCCGGCGGCATTACCGCCATCCCCTTTGGTCTCTGTCACTGCCGGGTGCCAGCTCATGTCGTTAAAATTCTTTACCACCTCCCAAACCGCCTGCGGTGACGCCGCAATCTGTTGCTTGATGACTACCTTTTGTCGGGTCGGGCCATGGGCCTGGGCAACTGCGGCAAACAGCAGCAGGAGCGAGGCGAGGAGAAGGATGTTTTTTTTCACTGGTACCTCCATGGGGTTCTTCGCATAGGCGGGTAGACGCCAGACTGAAAACCACGGCGCAACATGCCTCAACATCTGGTACCTCAGAGAGCAATAATCATGCCTGCAATCCGCAGATAAACCTGATGGGGCTGGTGAACCAATCCGGTTTTTCATTCATTGGATCACTGAACCGCAAGAAGTGTGTGGAAAACCTGATATCTGGGCAATACAAACTAGACTATGATGGAAAACTTGGGTTTTCGAACGAGGTCAAAGTCCACAAACTGTGAAAAATCTGAAACGATAAAGTGTGTCACCATTGACACTTAGTGAGTCAGTCGCAGAGGCCGATGAACCGATTCTGCACTCGCTAAGCGGTCTCCCCGATTTCCGTTCAATGGTATGGAACTTGCAATTACTCAACCCAGTATTGAATTTCCCAGACCTGATTGAAGGAGCTGTCTTGAAAAGATTGGAACCTGATTATAAAAAAAAGAGATTCTATCAATTCCCGGCTATCCTCTTTGCCCTTCTCGGTGTGCTTTGGCTCCACGGCACCGCCAGTGCTGCAGCCGGCCTGGATATCCAGATCGCACTGCTGTCCATGAAGGAGGAGAGACATATTCCGCTCTCGCTGTTAGAGCCGATTATTGATGATACCGGTCAAATGGGGGCCGAACAGGGGATAAGAGATAACAACACCACCGGTCAATTCACCGGGCAGACCTTCACACTCATGGCGACAAAAATCGACTCGGACACCTCTCTGCTTGAGGCCTTCGTCAAGCTGCATGCGCAGGGTGTCAGGCTGTTTCTTGTCAATCTTCCGGCCGCCAAGCTGATTGAGCTCGCGGATCTGCCCCAAGCCAAAGAGAGTCTGCTGTTCAACATCGCCGCCAGGGATGATGAACTGCGAACCCGCCTCTGCCGCCCGAATCTGCTGCACACCATCCCCAGCAGGGCTATGCTGGCCGATGCCTTGGCACAGTACCTGACATGGAAGCGTTGGAATGAGTGGTTTCTCGTAGTCGGACGTCACCCACAGGACAAGGCCTATGCAAAGGCCCTGAGGCGGGCGGCCAAACGCTTCGGCCACAAAATTGTCGAAGATAAGGCGTGGACCTTCGTGCCGGGTGCGCGACGCACGGACTCTGGACATACCCGAGAGCAGGAGGAGGTCAACGCCTTCACCCAGGTTGGGGACTACGACATCCTCATCGTGGCCGATGAACAGGATGAGTTCGGTGCGTTTCTGAGCTACCGCAGTTATCTGCCACGGCCTGTGGGTGGCTCCCATGGCCTCTCGCCGGCGGCCTGGAGCGGTGTCCACGAGCAGTGGGGCGCGACTCAGTTTCAACGCCGTTTTCATGAAAAGACCGGCCGCTGGATGACCGATCGCGACTATGCGGCCTGGTTGGCCGTACGCACCATCGGCGAGGCGGCGACCCGAACCTCCAGTAACCAGGCGGAGCAGCTGAAGAGCTATATCTCCAGTGAGGATTTCAACCTGGCGGCGTTCAAGGGCAGGCCGGTTACTTATCGGGATTGGAACGGTCAGCTGCGTCAGCCCCTGCTGCTGACATCGCCACGGCTGATGATCTCCGTATCGCCGCAGAAAGGTTTTCTGCATCAGTACACGACGCTGGATACGCTGGGCTTCGACCGAGCTGAAAGCAGCTGCAAGAAACAGCAACCCGGGTGAGCAGAGGCCGGTAAATCTCATCAGGCTATAATAAGTCAGGCCGTTACGCAGGTTATAAATGACGGAGGAGTCTTAACATGTTATTCCTGTCTTCACGATGTTGTTCCAGCATCCGTATCCCATTGATCACACTGGTCTTTACCGTCACCATGCTGGCGACTGAAGCGGTTCAGGCCTATACCGTCTATGTAAGCAGTGAGAAGGACAACACCATCACCGTGATTGACGGAGAGAGCCTCAAGGTGTTGCAGAAGGTGGCGGTTGGGGAGCGTCCCCGGGGCATCGCCTTGAGCAAGGATGGTAAGATCCTTTATGTCTGCACCAGTGATGCCGATCATATCGAGGTGTTGGATCTGGAAACCTTGAAAGTGACCCACATATTGCCATCCGGCCCCGATCCTGAATTGCTGGTGCTCGGACCGGAGGGCAGATATCTCTATGCCGCCAACGAAGATGACAACATGGTGACCGTGGTCGATGTAGAGAAACGGCGGAAGGTGATCGAGATCCAGGTCGGGGTGGAACCCGAGGGGATGGGAATCAGCCCCGACGGCAAGTGGCTGGTCAATACCTCCGAAACCACCAACATGGCCCACTTCATCAACCTCGAGACATTGAAGGTTGAGGACAACGTACTGGTCGACCAGCGACCCCGGGTGGCCCAATTCAGCAATGATGGCAAGCAGGTCTGGGTCTCTTCGGAAATTGGCGGCACGGTGAGCGTGATCGATTCGGCAAGTCGCAAGATCATCAAAAAGATCGGCTTCGAGATTCCCGGCATCCACAAAGAGTCGATACAGCCGGTGGGCATAAAGCTCAGCAAAGACGGCAAACAGGCCTTCATCGCCCTCGGCCCCGCCGCCAGGGTGGCGGTGGTCGATACCGCCAAGCTTGAGGTTGAAAAGTATCTTCTGGTCGGTCAGCGGGTCTGGAACCTCGCCTTCTCTCCCGATGAAAAGCGCATCTTCACCACCAACGGGGTGAGTAACGATGTCTCGGTGATCGACGTCGAGCGACTGAAGGTCAAAAAGTCGATCCAGGTGGGGCGCCTGCCCTGGGGGGTTGTGGTCCGTCCATGAGCGCGGCCGCCCTCTCTTTGCAAGGCGTCAGTTTCTCCTACACCAAACGCGAGGTGTTGGATGATGTCAGTTTCGTCCTGGAGCCGGGCGAATTCTGTGTCCTGCTGGGCATCAACGGGGCCGGCAAGACAACCCTCTTCTCCTTGATCACACGGCTCTTCGTCAGTCGTGGCGGCAGCATCGAGATCTATGGCTACAATCTGCAGCGTCAAACCCGCAAGGCGCTGGCGCAGCTGGGGGTGGTGTTTCAACAACCCACGCTCGATCTGGATCTGAGCTTGCTGCAGAATCTGCGCTACCACTGTACGCTGCAGGGATTGAATACCGCCGAATTGCGGCAACGCATGCGGACGGTGCTCGATGAGATCGGCCTGGGCGAGCGTGCCGATGAGAAGGTAAGGGCGCTGAGCGGCGGTCAGCGCCGCCGCCTGGAGTTGGTCCGGGCGTTGTTACATCAACCCCGCCTGCTGCTGGCCGATGAGCCGACCGTAGGGCTCGATATCCACAGCCGTCAGGCAATCCTGCAGCAGGTGCGCGATCGTTGCCGCGAGGAGGGCATAGGTGTCCTTTGGGCCACCCATCTGGTGGACGAGGTGGAGCCGGAGGACCGATTGGTGGTGTTGCATGGCGGCAAGGTGCTCGCCCGGGGCAGTGCCCGGGAGATTATGCGGCAGACCGCCACGGACAGCGTGAAAGAGGCCTTCAACTGCCTGACCCGAAGCGAGGATTCATGACCCTGCTGCAGTATCTTCGTTGCCTGTGGGGAATCGTGATTCGCGAGTCGCTGCGATTTCTGCATCAGCGGGAGCGCTTCTTCGGCGCCCTGGTCCGCCCCCTGGTCTGGCTCTTCATTTTTGCCGCCGGATTCCGCTCGGTACTGGGCGTCTCCATCATACCGCCCTATGAAACCTATATTCTCTACGAGGAGTATATCGTGCCTGGGCTGGCAGCGATGATCCTGCTCTTCAGCGGCATGCAGAGTTCGCTCTCAATGGTCTACGATCGCGAGATGGGCAGTATGCGTATGTTGATGGTCAGCCCCTTTCCGCGCTGGTATCTGCTGCTGAGCAAGCTGATCGCCGGCACCCTGGTATCCATTGCCCAGGTCTATCTGTTTCTGGCGATTTCCTGGTGGTGGGACGTGCAGCCGCCGCTGATGGGCTACCTGCTGGTATTTCCCGCCCTTTTCCTCTCTGGACTGATGCTGGGCGCCTTGGGATTGCTGCT
Organism: gamma proteobacterium symbiont of Ctena orbiculata; assembly: GCA_003094535.1. GTDB lineage: Bacteria > Pseudomonadota > Gammaproteobacteria > Chromatiales > Chromatiaceae > Thiodiazotropha. The sequence continues at coordinate 23,634 of NATV01000111.1, forward strand.
CTCATCGGCGATCAAGCAGCTGGAGAATTTCGCCGGGGTGATGAACTTCGTCATCTTCCCCATGTTTTTTGCTTCCTCCGCGCTCTATCCCTTGTGGCGCATCAAGGATTCCAGTCTGTTACTTTATGAGATCTGCCGCTTCAACCCCTTTACCCATGCGGTGGAGTTGATCCGCTTTTCACTCTATGGAGAGGTGAGTTGGATCGCCTTGCTGGCGGTTGCAGCCTCCCTTCTGCTGTTTCTTGGCGGGGCGATCTATGGCTACGATCCGGCACGGGGATTGATGACACGCAAGCAGGGTGGAGGTTGAAGGATGTTCCAATCGATGAAGAAAAGAGACTTTGTTGTATCGCTGGTATGCGGTTGCACGCTTGCCTTGACGCTACAGGCGGGTGAATCACCGCAGCAGCCGAATCCGGACTGGCCATGCGAGCAGGTCCTGGTAGCCGAAGTGCCCGCGGCGGTGGTCTGGGCCGGTCCCTCGATTGATGGTATGGAACAGGTCTGGGAGCAGGATAAGGAGGTGGAGAGTCTGGTCAAGCAGTTCACCTCGCCCGATTTCGATACGGATGTCGCCGATGCGGAAATCTCAGCCTTCTCATCGAAACTGCAAGGATCAGAAAAGGAGCGGAAGCTGACCCTGCTGTTTGCAGGGGTCATCCAGTCGTTGAACGAACGGCGCAGGAAGGAACTCGATGGCATCATACGCTATGCCCAAGGCCAGACCGCGCGGGCCAACAGACTGAGCGAGGAACTCGATGAAATGGTGCGACTCCAGGACGATTCCTCGCAGGCCGCCCGGGAGCGCCTGGCATTGATGCAGCAGGAAATGGAGATCAAGCAGCGCATGTTCGATGAGCGCGAGGCCTTTATCCAGCACCTCTGTACACGCCCGAGGGTGATTGAGGAGAGGCTGGGGGTGCTGGCGCGGACGATTGCTTATTATCTCGACTGATACACAATTGCAGTTTTGAGTTTTGAGTTTTGAGTTTTGAGTTTTGAGTTGTTGTGGTTCGCTTCGCTCACGATTAATTAAAGGGAATAAAAACAAAACGTGCGGCCTAGCCGCACTCATTCAACTCAAAACCCAAAACTAATAACTCAAAACTTATTCCAACGGAATAGGCGCACTCTGCTCCAACGGCAACCCCGCCGCCTCCCACCCCGTGGTCCCATCGGGATACCAATAGATATTTGTATAGCCATACTCCGTTGCCGCCCGTCTTGCCGCATTCCAGGACATCCAGCAGTCGGCGAGGCAGTAGAGTACGATCTCTCTGCCTTTGTCGCCCCTTGAAAGTCTCTCCAGGTTGTCTTTGAAATAGCGCTCCAATTCGTCGGAGAGGGTGCCGTAACCAATATTGGGCAGCCAGTAAGATCCCGGAATATTGTCTCTCGAGGGGGGCAGCCACAACAGGGTATCGGGGCGGTCCTTGGGCTTGACGGGAGCCGGCATCACATCGATCAACAGCAGGTCCCGCTCCTGGCGCAGGGTGTGCAGCTGTTCCGTGGTGATGGTGGTACCTGATGGAACCGAATCGGGAACGGGCGCGCGGAATCGGTCTATGCGATAACCGTCGGATGAGAAGAGCGTGGACTCCGCCGCCGTGGAAGCGTTGGATGCCGATGTAAACAGTACCAACAGCAGGAGCGAGACAGAGCCATAGAGCAGTTGTACGGCTGATCGCGATTTGCTAGCGGGTTTCAATGTATTATCAGTCTGTCATCTGTATCTAACAGCGGTATGTTGTATTCGAGCAGTATCTGCTCTATCCGTGGGGCGAGCTTCTCCAACTCAAGGTTCAACTGGTGTTTCCAGTTGGTTTCACGTCGACGAATACCCATGGAGACATTGAACGCCAGGGGAACAGAATCGACTTTCGCCGGTAGTGGAATGACCGTCAGCGGGGTCTTCTGCCGGGTGGCGGCGTAGCCCGCGATGGGGCCCCAGATCACGGCGATGTCGATGCTCCCGTTCGCCACATCCTCAACCGCCTTCGTGGCGGGCGAGAAGAGGCGGGTGTCTACGGTGCGTTGATAGGGCCGGACCTGCCCCATCAGGCCATACTTCGTCAACAGGGTGGCTGGCGGAGTACCCGCGACAACCCCGAGTTTGAGTTCCTTCAGCGCAGGATTGTCGAGGCTGCGAATATCGAACCCGGCATCCTTACGGTACACCAGGGTGTAGACGGATCGGTAATAGGGATTGGTATTCTGCAGCAGTTCGTTGACCGAGGTGACGCCCATCACCAGGTCGCAGAGTCGCACCCGCAGCGTATTGCGTACGAACCCGACGGTCTGTGGCCACCAGTGGTAACGCAGGGTTCGGTTCAGGTCATCGGCGATCAGCTGGGCGATCTTGTTTTCGAATCCCTCCATCTCCTTGTTGGAGAAGGGCAGGTGATTGGGGTCGCCGCACACCGTCAGGTAGTCCTTGTTTCTGGCTTCGTTGGTGGTTATCGCCGAGATGGTCAGCGGGGCAAGTGACAGGATAAGAAAGAAAAAAAACAGGTTCAGCGCGTTAAGATAAACCGTTGAACCTGTTTTTGGCATCTTGCTGGACCTCGGTTGTTCATCGGGTGGAAAATGTTCGATTTGACATCATACCAACTAATGCTGTTCCCAGGGTTCGGGTCACATTACCACAGTGATGGCTTGTGACCGATGTCTGACTACTTGTCCGCAATCAGTTTCTTGACTTTCGGAAACTTATCGGGCCTGGTTGGCCCGATGACTCCGTCCGCGCGGGCTTTCAGATAGGCGTAGATGTCGGCAATGTACTTGATGACATCGACGTTCTGCGCGAACGAGGGCATGATCATGTTGTCTCTTCCCTCTCTTCCGGTAACGACTGCGTTGACGAAATCACCATAGGACATCACCTTCAGCGATTCAAGCAGAGCCGGCGCGTAGGAGCTCCCCATGCCGGCCGGTCCATGACAGACGTGACAGTCGGCATGATAACGGCGAAAACCGTTATAGGTACCGAAGTCGACTTTGCCGTCCTGGAAATAGTAGGGCTGTTCGGGGGAAGGCACAAAATCTCTGTAATCGGCTTTGGATGCAGCTGAGTAGCCTGAGATTGAATAGGTAAGGGCGATACTGGCCAATATTATCGATTTACTGAATTTGGAATGCTGCATGTCTAGCCTCATGGGAACCAATGGAAATGAGTGTCTGATTTAGGTTCGCCGCCACCCGCACAGGGTGCGAGTGGCGGCGTGTGGGATCAAGCAATCAGTTAGGCAGCTCAAAAACGGTCAGCGTGCCGCCCAGCTGGGTGTAGTTGCTGAGCGATGCATAGGCACCTACCGCACCCAGTCCAGCCGACGGATCGGTCAGCCCTGCCGCCATGCCGATTCCGGCCCAGCCACCGAGTCCCGAAAGGACCGCGATATACTGCTTGCCGTTGTGCATGTAGGTATTGACGTTTCCGATGATGCCGGATGGGGTCTTGAACTTGTACAGCTCTTTGCCCGACTTGGCGTCTACCGCCTTCAGGTAACCCTCCAGGGTGCCGTAGAAGACCACGTCACCCGCGGTGGAGAGGGCGCCGCTCCATACAGAGAAAGGCTCGGGATTGGACCATACGATCTTGCCCTTGTCGGCATCCCAGGCGATGAAATTGCCCAGATGATCACTGCCAGGCGCCGGGTACATGGAGAGGGTTGCCCCCACATAGGGTTGACCCGCGGTATAGGAGACCTGGAAGGGCTCGTAATCCATGCAGACATGGTTGGTCGGTACATAGAAGAGCTTGGTACGTGGCGAGTAGGATGCGGGCTGCTGATCCTTGGAACCCAGGGCAGCGGGGCAGATACCGGTTGTGTTGAAGTCTTCGCCGTTATGCTGCGTCGAGTACTTGTCGACGACCTGTGGACGACCGGTCTTCATGTCGACATGGGTTGCCCAGTTGACCGCCGGGTCGTACTTCTCTGCGACCAGCAGTTCGCCGGTGGCCCGATCCATTGTGTAACCGAAACCGTTACGGTCGAAGTGCACCAGGGCCTTGCGCATCTTACCCTTGATCTCTTTGTCGACCAGGATCATCTCGTTGATGCCGTCGTAGTCCCACTCGTCATGCGGGGTCATCTGGTAGACCCACTTGGCGATGCCGGTGTCGACGTCACGGGCGAAGATGGTCATCGACCAACGGTTGTCGCCGGGACGCTGCACCGGGTTCCAGGTGCTGGGGTTACCGGAACCGTAGTACATCAGGTTGAGGTCGGGATCGTAGGAATACCAGCCCCAGGTGGCGCCGCCGCCGATCTTCCACTGGTCACCCTTCCAGGTATTGATGCCGGAGTCCTTGCCCACCGGCTTGCCGAGATGGGTGGTCTTCTTGGGATCGAGCAGGGTATCGCTGTCCGGTCCCATGGAGTAGGCGCGCCATGCCAGTTTGCCATCATTGAGGTTGTAGGCGGTTATGGATCCGCGCACACCGAACTCACCACCGGAAATACCGACAAAGACCTTGTCTTTTACCACCATGGGAGCTGCTGTGGAGGTCTCGCCCTTGGACGGATCACCATTTTTTACAGACCAGATCTTCTTACCGGTTTTTGCATCCAGGGCCACCAGCGTGGTGTCCGCTTGTGAAAGAAGGATCTTACCGTCGCCATAGGCCACACCGCGGTTGACGGTGTCGCAACACATGACAGGAATTACGCTGGTGTCCTGCCGCGGCTCGTACTTCCAAATGATTCTACCGTCATCATTCAGGTCAAGGGCAAAGACCTTGTTGGGAAACGGGCTGTGGATATACATCGTGTCGCCGATTACCAGGGGGCCACCCTCGTGACCACGCAGAACGCCGGTTGAGAAGGTCCAGGCCACCTTCAGATCGTTGACATTCTTGGAATTTATCTGGTCAAGCTCGCTATAACGGGTGCTTGCATAGTTGCCGTTGGGCATCACCCAGTCATTGGCGTTCATCTGCATCTTCAAAAGTTCTGAATTTGCTGACACAGCACCTGCTGCAGAAAGCATGGCAGAGGCAGTGAAGCATATCGCTAGAACTTTGCGCTTTGCTTTTACCATAATTGTATCCTCGGGGTTTATTTGTTAATGGGACTGCCTCAAACAGAAAAAATATCGACTCTGAAAAAACCGTTTGAATCGGTTGAAAGCGAATCGAATCACTCGATACAGCTCTTCCATTGCTATAAAAAAACTCCTCTCATTTGGTATGTTAAGTCGTTCTTGTCGCATGGTTACAGGCAGTCTTCTTAAGCGACAATGACAAGAGAGCAACTTGTGTGCCAAACGAAAAGACCGTGTTGCACCTGCTGCTTCCATTACTGAGTGAAGGTCATGGAAAGGGACAGTCCCTGGCCGCTACAGACGCTGGCGGCCGGTGTGGTACTCACTATGTTAGATTCCGCCAGGGTTAAAAATTCGCCATATCCAAGCCCACCCTTAGTTTTATTGCAGTTATACGGCCAACTTTTACTGCTTTTGCGGGCAATCAATCTAACTTATTGTTTTAACGTGTATAGTAATGGATAAGCGTGGCGTTGGATTCCCGCTTCGCTAGCGCCTGTGGAATTCTGCCCATGCCTGACGTCATTCATCAAATTACCAATAAGCACAATGAGTTAGTCAGCTCCTAAGGGATATTACTAAGGCCTGGATGGTGGCAGCGCAAGGTGATGGCGGTCGCAAGGTTCGCTGACGGTTGTTAACCGTGCCGCGGCGTTGGCGCAGATAGTTTCCCTCAGGGATAAGGATGTGATTCATTTTTTATAGTGTGGAATTATGTTGTGTGTCACCGCCGTGACACTTTATTTCAGGCGACCTGGTTGCAGTTTCTCCTGTGCATCGAAAAAAAGCCGGTCGTTGAGTGCTGATTATTCAGGCAAATCAAAATGAGAGCCCTCTATCCTCATGCCGAACCCTATGCAGTACACCGCATAGCGGTAGATGAACCCCATCAGATCTTCCTTGAAGAGTGCGGCAATCCCCGGGGCGTTCCCGTGGTGTTCCTCCATGGAGGTCCGGGATCGGGTTGTTCGCCGGACCATCGGCGCTATTTCGATCCCGAATTCTTCAGAATCATACTCGTCGATCAGCGCGGATCGGGGCGATCACAACCGCTGGGGGAGACGGCTGCAAACACCACCCGGGATCTTGTGTACGACATGGAGTCGATCCGTCGCCATCTAGGGATCGAACGCTGGATGCTGTTTGGTGGGTCCTGGGGCGCCACCTTGGCGCTTGTCTATGCCTTGACCCATCCAGACCATATCCTGGGAATGGTTCTTAGAGGGAGCTTTCTCGCGCGGGAGGAGGATCTGGAATGGTTTCTCGTCGGTCTCAGACGTCTCTTGCCGAGTGCCTGGGAACAGCTGACACGGGGAATAGCTGGATGCAGGGAGTTGGGATCACTCATCGATTGGTATCATGCCGCGCTCCATGGTGAAGATCGGCAACGCTCGCTGGATGCCGCACGCCGCTGGAGCGAATGGGGCGGCCAGGTGGTCAACTGGCACAAGCCGGGAAGCGGAGAGAACGGCGGACGGGGGGATGAGTCGGAAGAACAGCTGGAGCAACTGCTGGCCAAAGTGAGGATCGAGACGCACTATGCACGCCATCGCTATTTCATCCGTGAAAACGAGATCCTGGATCGCCTCGACTTGTTGCCCGGGGTGCCCGTTTCAATCATCCATGGCCGCTACGATCTCACTTGTATCATGGAGTCGGCCTGGCTGCTGCACCGAGCCATTCCCGGATCACGACTGGTCGAAGTGTCCGACGCCGGGCATCTCATTGACGATCCCGCCATGATCTCGGCCCTGGTGGAGGAGACCGACCGCGTGCGCGATTTCCTGTAGGAAAAAAGTCCGCAAATGAACGCAAATAAACGCAAATGTTTTCTTTGATGATTGATAAAGTGCAGTTAAATGTGATGATTGTTAACACTTAACTCAGCAACTTGAATACTTATCGGTTAACCTATCTCCCAAACTAAAACTCCACTTATTTGCACCGCTCATGCAGGCCATCAGAGCCAATACGAGAAATATATTTGCGTTTATTTGCGTTCATTTGCGGACTTATCAATCATTCTCAGTATGAATCGCTCTAATCACTGACCGCTCGCTTTAGGCCATTTATCGGCTGTCAACCTTTTTGAGTTGCGCATGTTGCGAAATACCAGGGATGCGGTGCCGGGTTCGGTCAGAGGGTTCGTCTGCTCCACCAGCTCCACGATCTGCCGGTGATGGGGTGATTTGCTGCACACCGGATCCGCGTTGGCGGCATCGCCGGTCAGCAGATAGGCCTGGCAGCGGCAACCGCCGAAGTCCTTCTCTTTCTCGTCGCAGCTGCGGCAGGGCTCCTTCATCCAGCCATAGCCGCGGAATTTATTGAAGTCGGGGGAGTCGTTCCAGATCCAGTCGATGCTGTGATCGCGCACATTGGGAAAACCGAGCCCGGGGAGTTCACCGGCGGCATGGCAGGGCAGGGCGGTGCCGTCCGGGGCGATGGTGAGGAACACGGAACCCCAGCCGCTCATGCACGCCTTGGGTCGCTCTTCATGGTAATCGGGCACCACATAAAAGATGCGCATCTTGCCCTTGAGTTTCTCCTGATAGCGGTGGGCCACCGCTTCCGCGGCCTCCACCTGGGCGCGGCTCGGTATCAGCTGATCCCGATTGTGCAGGGCCCAGCCGTAGTACTGGGTAGTGGCCAGTTCCACATAGTCGGCCTCCAGGGCGTGGGCCATCTCGAGGATCTGCTCCACTTGGTCTTCATTGTGGCGATGGAGGACGAAGCAGAGCACCATCGGGTAGTCGTATTTCTTCACCAGCCGCGCCATCTCCAACTTGTGCTGGAAGGAGTTGTTGCCGGCGATGAAGTTGTTGAGCTCTTCGCTGCTGGCCTGGAAGCTGACCTGGATATGGTCCAGCCCCGCCGCCTTGAAGGCCTTGATCCGGGCCTCGTCCATGCCGACGCCGGAGGTGAGCAGGTTGGTGTAGTAGCCCAACTCATGTGCCTCGGCAATGAGTATCTCCAGATCCTTGCGCACCAGCGCCTCGCCCCCGGAAAAACCGAGCTGCACCGCCCCCAGGGCGCGGGCCTCGCGGATGACCCTGATCCACTCCTCGGTGGAAAGCTCGTTTTTATAACGCGCGATATCGAGGGGATTGGAGCAGTAGGGGCACTGCAGGGGACACTTGTAGGTCAGCTCCGCCAGCAACCAGAGTGGCTTAGGCGTGCTTGTGTCGGATCCATTGGTTGTCATAGGCGGTATCCAGAAATTGATAGACGTCGGCCTCCAGCTCCACGTCGGGAAAGGCCGCTTTCAGATCGTCGATGATATGGGCAACGCTGGACGCTCCGTCGCAGCGCTTGAGAATCTCGCCGGCGGCGGGGTTGAGCTTGACCATGCCCTCGGGATAGAGGATCACATGGCACCCCTGCGCCTCCTCCCACTGCAAGCGGAAGGTGGGCGACATCTGTGGAATATCTTCTGCGCTGAAATGACTGCCCATGGTTCAGGCCGAGATATTGTGATACGGGGGTTTGTTCTCCACATAGGCCATCCACATGCAGTCGAGCATGGTCCAGAGGATGTCGAGCTTGAACTGCAGCACCTCCAGCATCTTCTCCTGCTGCTCGCGGGTCTTGTAGTAGTCCAGCGTTATAGTCAGGCCATGGACCACATCCCGCCGCGCCTCGGTCAGGCGTTTACGGAAATAGTGATAACCCCGTTCGTCGATCCAGGGGTAGTACTCCGGCCAGTTGTCCAGCCGTTTCTGGTGAATGGTGGGGGCGAAGAGTTCGGTCAGCGAGGAGCTTGCCGCTATCTCCCAGGGTTGCTGGCGGGCGAAATTGACATAGGCGTCGATGGCGAACTTCACCCCGGGCAAGAGATGCCTGTGACTCAAAAGGTCCTGCCGCGGCAGTCCGACGGCCTCGCCCAGCAGGAGCCAGGCCTCGATACCGCCTTCGTCACCCTGGGTGCCGTCGTGATCGATGATGCGCTGAATCCAGTGGCGGCGCGTATCGCGATCAGGACAGTTGGCCATAATCGCAGCATCCTTCACCGGGATCATCACCTGGTAGTAGAAACGGTTGGCAACCCAGCCCTGGATCGCCGCTTTGTCGAGCTTGCCGCTGTTCATCAGGATGTGAAACTCGTGATGAATGTGGTAGTACTTCTCCTTGTCGCGAAGCTTCTGCTCAAACTCCTCTCTGGACCAGGGTGTGTCAATTTGGATTGCGCTGCCCATGTTCGCTCCACTGTTCATAGTTCGATCTCCATGCCGTCGTACGAGACCTCGATGCCGGCCCTGTCAAGCGCCAGGCGTTCAGGGGAGTCCTCCAACAGGATGGGATTGGTGTTGTTGATGTGAATCAGTATCTTCCTGGGCTTCGGCAAGCCGCTAAGGATCTCGATGATGCCCCCTTCGCCCGATTGGTCGAGATGCCCCATCTCCTTGCCGTGTTTATTGCTGATCCCGGCGGTGATCATCTCGTTGTCGGTCCAAAGGGTGCCGTCCACCAGCAGGCAGTCCGCATCTTCCATGAAGGGGATGACGTGGGGCTCCAGCTCGCCGAGTCCCGGCGCGTAGAAGAGATTCTTTCCACTCGCGAGGTTTTCCATCCGCAGACCGATATTATCGCCGGGAACCGTGTTGTGGCGATGGGGCGAGTAGGGGGGTGCCTCGCTCTTCAGCGGTACCGCGCTGAAAGCGACGCCTTCGATGCCCGGGATGGTGAAACACGCCTGATCGGTTCCGATCTCATGCCAGTTGACTCCCCGAAAATGGCTAAGGATGTTGAATACCGGAAAGCCGCTGGTCAAATCGTCATGCACGGCGCGGGTGCAGTAGACATCCCAAGGTTCAGTGTGTTCTCGTAACATCAACAGGCCGGTAGTGTGATCGATCTGTGCATCCACCAGCACGATCGCCCTGATCGCCGTGTCGCGAATGCGCCTGCCCGGCTGCAGCACGGGAAAGGAGGCCAATTGTTGGCGTATGTCGGGTGAGGCATTGAACAACACCCAATCATCGCCATTGGCACTGAGTGTTATTGAGGATTGTGTCCGCGGCGTTGCGTTGCCGGCTCCCGTGCGCAGGCCCAGGCAGTTTGTGCAATTGCAGTTCCACTGGGGGAAGCCGCCACCCGCACCGGAACCGAGAATATGTATGAGCATGAATAGTTATTATTCTCTCTGGAACCACCTTGAAAGGTGGTTCCAGTGACTGCCCGCTAACGGTTGTTGATGTAGAGATTGATCTCAAAACCGTAACGCAGATCTTCGTAGCTTGGTGTGGACCATTTCATGACTGTCGCTCCTGTTTTTTGCTATGGATTGCTGGTTTGGAAGAGCCTTGCCGACTGCCCTCGTTCAGTTCAGCCAACATCGAGACCGCTTCGTGGCAACCTATATGCCTCCAGCCGATAAAGCGGTATCGATACAGGGTATTTACTCTGTACCCTGTTTCGACACTAAGAATGGCAGAGAAACATCGGGAATTTTTCCTGAAGCCGGGATTGGATCAGACAGAGTGTTGCAGCTGTTGTCCCGATCCGGTGACACTGCTATTGAAACAGCGGAATTTTAATGATTTTTTAAAGGGATGGCTGATGCTCAATCCCAGAACAGGATCTCCCCTTTGCCGTCACAGCTGAGATCGCCGAGCCAGCGTCGAGGCGGACGTGCGCGATCCATAATCCGGGAAAAATTCGTGTGACGTTGTATCTCCTCTCCGAGCAGCGTGAGGAAATTGAGATGCTGCAGGCCGTTGTCGTTGAAACTGGCCGGCATGGATGCCGGGACGCGCGTGGTGATCAGGGTTCCGCGGCGCATGGCGTATCCGGTCTGGCTGCCGGTCTGACCGTTCACGAACAGGGTTCCGGCGATCATGCGCGAGGCGCAATAGTCGCCGCAGTCGCCCTCGATCAGGATCATCCCGCGACGCATCAGATCCCCGGCGCGGTCACCGGCGTTGCCCTTGAGGAGGATGGTGCCGCCCCGCATACCCTGGCGCTCCCCGGTAATCGCGCCGCCGAGGAAGTCACCCGCATTGCCTTCGATGCGCAGCAGACCCCCGCGCATGGCGCAGCCCGCGGCGCTGCCCGCGTTTCCGTTCAACAGAAGGCTGCCGCCGCGCATGCCGCGTCCCAGATAGGCGCCCGCATCTCCCTCAATGCGGATGATGCCGCCATCCATGCCGGCGCCAATCCGGTCGAGTCGGTCGCTTTCCGACTGGATGATGATCTCCTCCCCGGCGACCCCGTCGATCTCGAACAACTCACCGCACTCCAACTGCCTGTTGCCCAGCCAAATGGGTATGCGGGCGATCTCACTGCCCTGCCTGCCTGCCAGCCGCCGTGGCGTGAAGGGGCTCATGTCGATGCGCTGCGAAAGCGGTGATCTAAGGCGCATGCTGAGGGTGCTCATGCCATCACCTCCCACAGGTGGAACTGGAACTGTCCCAGCTTGCCGCCGTAGTTGCCGGCAGAGATGCGCCTGATGCCGCCCGCCGCGCCGAGTTCGCAGACCGCATTGATGCCGGTGCGGGTTGCCTGGCGTACATCGGCATCGCTCAAGCCGTTGATGACGATCTCCATCACCGCGCCGATGCCGCCATCCAGGTTGGATTGGACCAGACCCCTGAGGGTGGGGCAGTAAGCGTCGTTGGTGGAGGCCATCAGGGCCTTGTATTTAGAACCGACCTTGGAGCCGGATCGCACGATGCCGCCGGGGAAGGGCATGATCACGTTGGGCAGCCTGCGCATCGCTTCGATTGCCCGCTCGCATGCGATCAATGCCTGTTCCTGGGTTTCGGCGAGGACCAAAAAGTTACCGCCGCCGACGGCAGGGACCCGGGGCACCGACTCCTCGCAGAGGAATTCGCCATCCATAACAGGAATGCGCCAGTAGCGCCTGCCGCCGATCTGCTTGGAGATCTGGTAGCCGTCTCCGAAGAAGCGCAGATTCTTCCCCAGGGGGATCCGCTTCTCCCCCTCGATGCCGGCGAAGACAGCCGTGGTGGGGCAGGTCAGGACACACTGGCCGACCCGGGTCTCCAGCTGCCTGGCCAGGGCCTTGCCCGACATGCCGAATAGCAGCACACTCAAACCCGGGCGGCCGTCAGGGGTTTCATTGGGCGGGATCTCGGCCTCGATGCCCGCCTCAACGCCACAGCCGATCACGGAGGTGGCAAAACCGGTCATGGTCTCGCCGGCGATGCGTGCCCAGCGGAAGTTGAGGGCGGTAATGACGACCCGGGTCGCGCTCATGCCGAAGGCCTCGGCGAAGGTCTCCTCGATCTCTGTGCCATTGATGATCATGGCCGGCCTTCCCTGCAGGGGTGCACGGTGACCCGGCTGCCGATGCCCTCCGCCATTTCGTCATCGGAAATGCCAAAGTTTTGCAGCGAGATGCTGTGATAGCGCTCGAACCAGCGGCCAATCTCTTTCTCTATAGCAGGATCATACTCGGGTCGTACCACCTGAGTGGTGCCTTTGACGGGTTTACTGATCCGTCCCTCCTCGACGACCAGATCTCCGGCCTTGAAGACCAGCATGGGCTTGGCGAACATCTGTTCGGGATCCTCATGTTGATGGTAGACGGTGATGTCCGCCAAGGCGCCGGGCGCCAGGTGTCCGCGGTCCGTCAGGCCGAGAATCCGCGCCGGCGCCGCCCGGGTCATGATCGCGATCTCGTAGAGAGAATACTCCCGTTGCAATGAGCCCAGATGGCTTGCCGAGGCGGCATCGGGATTGATCTCCCCGAGGAGATCGTTGCGGAAGCTGCGGTCCATCAACAACCTGATCAGGTGGGGGTAGCTGGTGAATGGGGCGCCGTTGGGATGGTCGGTGGTGAGAAAGACCCGCCAGGGATCGTCCACCATCAGAAACAGCTCCAGGCCGATCGCCCACTGCAGGGCATTGACGAAGTTTTTGTCGCGGTAGCGAAAGGGGACCACGCCGCAACCGGCTTCGCATTCGATATCCATGCAGGTCCACTTGCGGGGATGGGCATGGTTGTGGTTGGCGTGTTGCGCCATGGTATCGCCGGAGACGGTGACCGTCTGCCCAAACATGATCTGCCCCACATCGATGGAGACATTGGTGTGGTTGTTGACCGCCTCGGCGATCTGCGCCGCCGATGAGGAGAACTTCCTCTCACCCTCGGTTCCGTAGCTGTGGAACTGGATGTGGGTGAGATGGATCGGCAGGCCCCCGGCCGCCTCCATGGTGGCCAGGGTGGAGAGATAGTTGCCCGGCACGCCCAGGTTGCTCGCATGGACGTGCAGTGGATGGGGCACTGCAAGTTCATGGAGCGCACGGCTCAGCTTGGCCACAATCTCCCGGGGCGTAATCCGGTAGTGGGGATGGGCATCGTCAACGTCCAGCGCCCGCTGATTGAACTTGAAGGCATTGATGCCGCCGGGATTGACCACCTTGATGCCGATACACTGGGTGGCCTGCAGGGTCCAGGCGACATAGTCGTTGATGGTCTGTTGTTCGGCTCCATCTGCGATCAGCTGCAACAGCAGATCGTCATTGCCCAGCATGGCGTAACCGCCGGTATCGATTATCGGCGTATCCGCCATCTCCATGTGCGCCTGGCGCGCGTTGGACGGTAGCACGGCAGGTTCGAAGCAGCTCGTATAGCCCATCTCCGCGTAGCGATAGCCAGCCGCCAGGGTGGAGGGGGCGGCATGGCCGCCACCGGAGCGGGTCAGGTCGCTCTTAGCCATGACGTGGTCGCGTTGATCCTCCGGCAGCATGGTGCGCGCGATGTTGACCTTGCCGCCACCGATATGGGTATGCAGGTCGATGGCGCCGGCCATCACGATCTTGCCCGCCAGGGCATAGGTGCGATGAACGGTCTCGTTCTCGCCTGGGGCGGCGACGATGGCATTGTCGCGGATATAGAGGTCCCCGGCTTCGCCGTCGATGTTATTGGCCGGGTCGTAGATTCTGCCGCCTTCGAGCTTGATCAGCATGGATCGTCCCCTGCGGGTTCGCTGGCGGCAGGCTGCAGCCTCTCATGCAACCGGTTGATGAGATGGCTGACCGAGGGCAGACCGATCTCCCTCAGTTTTCCCAGCGGCAGCGAACAGACTGAATCACTGCGATACCAGTGGCCCTGGTGGTCGACACCCGGCACCCCCACCGGTATATAGAGTGCCGGTGGCGCGTTGAACACCATACCGGGATGACCCAAAACGATGGTGGGCGCATCGCAGGAGGGAGGGATTGTCTCGGATGACAGGGAGGCGACCCACAACAACAGATCGTTCTCTCCGCGCTCGATCAGATCCTGCCAGCGGTTGAGCAGTGGGTCGTGTTCCGGATAGCCGCGCTGCAGCCTGGTGCGCACGGGGTAGCCGAGCTGCCAGGTAGAGACCTGGTTGCAGGTGATGTCGCCCTGGGTGCCTGCGAGGGGGAGGGCGGCGCTGCGGCTTTCGTTATTGAGCGCTTTTGCCAACTCCGCCAATCCCAGGATGGTGAGCTCGCTGTGGGGCAGATCGAGTTCCGCCGCGCTCCAGCAGATAACGCTATATCGCGCCGCTTTCAGCGCATCAGCCAGGTCGCTCAGGGCATCGCCAAGATTGCCGTCAAGCCGGCCGGTATTTACCGGCCGTCCGGCGATGAGCGCTCGCAGCATGGCGACGGCATCACTCAGCGCCTCGAGTTCGAGTGGAATCAAGGTTGGATTCAAGTGCTCCAACAGATCCGGCACACGGCCGCCGATCCAGGGTCCGAGGAGTACCAGTTTGCGATCATCGGGTTTGCTGAACAGGCCCTCTGCGGGATGGAGAACACGCTCCACGAGACGTGGAAAGCGTTCGATACACTGGCCACCCACGATGAGGATCAGATCGGCCCGGTTGCGCACCTCGGTGAAGGTGGTGGTGAACCAGCCATTGTCTTGCACGACACGAAGATTGCGCAGTAGGGCATCGCCGTTCATGTGATCCAGGGTGGCGCCGCAACGGTCGGCCAGGCCGAGGATGCTGCGCATACCGTTGACGTCCGTTGCCAGTCCGGCAAAGAGCGGGGAGCATGACTTCTGCAGCAACTCTGCGCCCCTTTCAATTGCCTCATCCAGTGAACTCGGGGTGCCATCGATCATCGGTGTCCGATCGATGTTGCTAAAGGCGGTATCGTAAAAGCGGTGCGCCCGAACACAGCCATTGTGCATCGACGTCAGGCGCCCATTGCTGGTCACGATTTTCAGGTCATCGCAGCTCAAACCACAGCCGGGACAGGTAACCGCATTTGTTGTCTGATCGATCTTGTTGTTCCACATGCCTGATTAATGATCCCGTCAGTGCGCAATACCTGAATCTATTGATTCACGGGATAGTGCAGAAAGCGTGCCAGCCAACTACAGGCGAGTTTGAATCGTTTTGGAAACCTGTTGCGCCGACCATCCTCGTGGTTGTGATGCTCAGCCTCGGCATAGGCTGAACTGTGTTATTCCGCCGTATCGAACTGGTGTAACTGAGTCATCAACGACCCGCATTCAAACTATCCCGCATTGGCGCATTCAAGCGCTATATCGAGTAGTGTTTGTTTAATGCGTCGGCAAGGGTTGCGCTGATATCACCGAGATTGTTATCGACATTTTATCACGGCTGCTATATTCATAACTCATGCACCCATCCAGGTATCCCCGGTGGGGGTCTGTAGCGGCAGGTCTCCGCGGTTATCCCGGACAACTGTTAACTGCTGGGGCAGGGCAGGTGACACATTGGTTCAAGTCAGGTGCATACAGAATAATGCTTGCTTATTAGGATGATAGTTCATGGAGCGATTGCTATTACCCCGCAACTCCGTTCGGGAAATCCCTTGTCTTGGATCAAAAAGCCCAGTTTGAGTTTACTTTTCAGGGAAAGCTGGTCCCCCTCTACCTCAAGGCATGATTCAAGACCAGGGCTGATAAGGAAAAGTATCGGTGTGCAAAACCTTTGCCTGGGTCTGTCAGGCATACAATTTGCAGTAAAGATGGAATATGAAAATGGATCAAAACCTGTTATGACAAACCCTTCGAATCGTACCGGATACACCGTTGAAGTTGCGGCGCCTGCTCGGCTGCATCTCGGCTTTCTCGATCTGCACGGTGGTCTGGGCAGGCGGTTCGGCAGTATCGGCCTGACCATCGATTCCCTGACGACCCGTCTGCGTGCCGAGCGCTCCGCCGAGATCGCCGCCACCGGTCCGGATGCGGAGAGAGCGCTCGGATATGCCCGCTCATACATCGACGCGCGGGGCATCGAGGGTGGTGTCGATATCCATCTGTTAGAGGTGATACCCGATCACGTGGGGCTGGGTTCAGGCACGCAGATGGCACTTGCGGTGGGTACCGCGATCGAACGCCTTTATGGAGGCGGGTGTGACAGCGCCGCCATTGCCAGGACCTTAAACCGAGGCAAGCGTTCGGGCATAGGCATAGGCGCCTTCGAGCAGGGTGGATTCATTCTCGATAGCGGCCGGGGAGAGGAGAGGGGGGTGCCGCCGGTCGCCGTCAGATTACCTTTCCCTGAAAATTGGCGGATGTTGTTGCTGTTCGATACCCGTGGCCAAGGTCTGCACGGCGCAAAAGAGGTGGCGGCATTCTCCGAATTGCGGGAGTTCCCGGAACAGGCGGCCGCACATCTCTGCCGCTTGGTCTTGATGCGGGTGTTGCCCGGTGTCCTG
This sequence comes from gamma proteobacterium symbiont of Ctena orbiculata, assembly GCA_003094535.1. Lineage (GTDB taxonomy): Bacteria > Pseudomonadota > Gammaproteobacteria > Chromatiales > Chromatiaceae > Thiodiazotropha. Next base: position 40,308 of record NATV01000111.1, read on the forward strand.
GAGGCGCACCTGGAACCGGTGACACAAGCCATCGGCGAGATACAGCGCGTTGTGGGGGACCACTTCGCCCCGGCGCAGGGGGGGCGTTTTACCAGCCCGGTGATCTCCGCCGCCCTCGAGTGGGCCGAAGCAGAAGGTTATCCCGGGATCGGCCAGAGCTCCTGGGGACCGACCGGATTTGTTCTGCTTGAAGACGCCGATCAGGCACAGCGGCTTGCACAGGCCATAAAACACCATTTTGGAGAGTTCTCATCATTCCGTTGTCAGCTGGTGGCGGCGCGCAACCAGGGGGCGGAGGTAACGCTGTTACAGCAACCAACAAGATTAAGACAAGAGAAGCGAGCCCGTTGATGGAAAAGCCCTATCTGCTGCACATGTTGACCGCAACCAAGAATCTTAGCCCGTTTGATGTGAACATGGCCTATGACGCCGGCTGGACAGCCTGCACCCCCTATATACAGGTGGAAATGGATGAGGTACGCGACCTGGTGCAGGATGCGATCTTCTCCCGCGGTCCCAAAGGGGTCAAGCGGACTGGCATCTTTTTCGGCGGCCGGGACACCCATTTGGCCATGCAGATGATGGCTGCGGCAAAGAAGTCGATGGTGCCGCCATTCGAGGTCTCGCTGTTTGCCGATCCCAGCGGCGCCTTCACTACCGCCGCAGGCATGGTTGCCTGCGTGGAGCGTGAACTGAAAAAGCGCGATGGCAAGGGGCTTCAAGATAGGCGGGTGGTGGTTTTCGGCGGTACCGGGCCGGTTGGCTCCACGGCGGCCATGTTGGCCTCCGATGCGGGTGCCGAAGCGGTCATTGTCAGCCACGTCTCTGAAGCCAAGGCACAGAAAATCGCGGATCTCTGCAATCAGCGCTACGGCGCGAACCTCTCAGCGGCAGATGGCAGCAGCGATGGCTTGATCACAGCGCTGGCAAGCAAAGCCGATGTGGTATTCAACGCGGCGACCGAGGGTGTGCAGGTCTTGAATCGCAACCAGCTGATGGCCGCGGAGAGGCTCAAGGTGGCCTGTGATGTAAACGCGGTGCCCCCGGAGGGAATTGAAGGAGTGGGTCTCATGGATGACGGGGTGGCAATTGAAGGTCTGCCCAGCGGTGCGGTCGGAATCGGCGCCTTGGCAGTGGGCAACGTCAAATACCAGACTCAGCATCTGTTGCTGAAACGCATGTACGAGTTTGCAGAACCCGAGTATCTCGATTTCAATCGTGCATTCGAGGTGGCGCGCGACTATGTCGGCTAATAACAACACTCTTTTGATCCTGGCCAACAGCGGCCGCGCGACTGCCGAGTCAGCCCGCCGCGGCGGTTACCGGGTGGCGGTGTTCGACGGATATTGCGATCAGGATACCCTGGTGGCGGCCGATTGCTGGCCCGTCACCCAGGGCTTCTCCAATCTCGAAGTGGACAGGTTTGTGGACGAGGTAGCCTCCCTGTTTCCCATAAAACCCTACGGTGTGATCTATGGCGCGGGACTTGAGGAGTCGACAATCCTGTTGCGCCGCCTCTCCACTGAATTCCGGCTGTTCGGCAACGATCCATCTGTGCTCGAGTTGTTGCGCAGACCCCGGCGCTACTTTTCATTGCTCGACAGGTTGGAGATTCCCTATCCGCAGGTGAGCTTCACCCCTCCCTACTCAGCTGCCGGAAAGCGCTGGTTGATCAAGCGTGCGGGCAGTTGCGGTGGCCAGGGCGTGGCCTACTTCGATGCCGCCCATTCTGCGGCGGATACATCCTGCTACTATCAGAGACATATGCCGGGTCAGGTGATGTCGATTCTGTTTATCGCGGACGGCGGCAGGCATTGCACCATCGGTTACAACAGGCTTGGGATGGGCGCTTCATCCACACCCGCACCCTTTCTTTACAGCGGGGCCACAAGCCATGCCTCACTGAGCCACGCCCATTGCGCGAACATCGAACTGATCGTCAGCCAGCTTGTATCCGAGCTTAGGCTGAGGGGCATCAACAGCCTCGACTTCGTTGTCGCCAATGAAGGGGTCTTTGTCATCGATCTCAATCCCAGGCCTACCGCAACCCTTGAGCTCTACGAGCACCTGATGGGTGAAGGCTGGATCAAGTATCACATAGCGGCATGCCTCGGCGAGCTGCCGTCGCTTCCGCTTGTCGGATCAGCAGTGATTCACGGGCAGCGGATAATCTACTCACCGCGAAGCTTCGAAATGCCCGGTGAGCCGAAGTGGAAGCCATGGGTCAAGGACCGGCCTTTAGTCGGCAGCAGGGTAGTCGAGGGGCAGCCCCTGTGCAGCCTCTATGCCAAGGGGGATAGTGTCGAGGAGGTGGAAAGCGTTTTGCGGCAACGCCAAGATGAGATTCTGCGGATGCTCGGCGCCTCCCTCTATCAGCCCTTCGCCCACAAGGTGGCGGTATGAGTCGTCCCAGCATCAACGCACTGACCGCCCCGCTGGTGGCATCCCTAATCGAGGACGCCGAGATGCTGCGCCTTGGTGTGGAGCGTCTGGAGAACGGCTGCCTTCTGGTGGACGCGGGAATCCATACCGCAGGTTCATTGGAGGCCGGACGACGGATTGCGGAGATCTGCCTCGGCGGGCTCGGCAGCGTCAGCCTGAGTGGCAGCGGCCCGGTTGCCGGTTGGCCGCTTTCGGTCCACGTGCATACTGTAGATCCCGTGCTCGCATGCCTGGGCAGTCAGTACGCGGGCTGGAGTCTGTCCCATAGGGAAGCGGGAAAAAAGGGCTTCAACGCATTGGCATCCGGGCCGGGTCGGGCGTTATCGCTGAAGGAGCCCCTGTTCAAGGAGCTGGACTATCAGGATCGTGCCGAACGGACCTGCCTGGTGCTGGAGGTTGACCGCCTACCACCTCTGCCCCTGTGCGAGAAGATCGCCAGGGATTGCGCTGTTGACGTGAAGGAGCTGACCCTGATTCTTACTCCCACCAGTAGCCTTGCCGGCACGGTGCAGATTGTCGCACGCGTACTTGAAGTCGCCATGCACAAGGCCCATGAACTGGGTTTCGATCTCCACTCGATCCGGGATGGCATCGGCAGCGCGCCGCTACCGCCGCCAGCCCCCGATCTCCTCGCAGCCATGGGGCGCACCAACGATGCGATTCTCTTCGCCGGCCAGGTACAGCTCTTCGTCAGTGGGGAGGATGCCCAGGCACGGAAGCTGGCAAGCGATCTGCCAAGCAGCGCCTCCCGGGATTATGGTCGTCCCTTCGGTGAGATATTCAAGGCCTATGACTACGACTTCTTCAAGATCGATCCCATGCTTTTCAGTCCCGCACGGGTAATGGTCAGCGCCCTCGACAGCGGCAACAGTTATTCGGCAGGCGACCTCGACACCGCGCTGCTGACAACCTCCTTCGGTATCGGGCCATGAGCAGACGTATCGCCATCTTCACCGACGATCCCGGTTGGCACGGCGCGCGCCTCCGGGCAGCCTTCGAAGCCCATGGCTGCAGCAGCGAGTTTGTCTCGCTGCAACAGTGCGGATTTGAAATCAACGGTGAGGGACAGAGTCTGAGGATTCCGGGATTCGAAAACCTTCCCGATGGCGTATTCGTGCGCGGCGTGCCCGGCGGCTCCCTTGAGCAGGTTGTGCACTATCTCGATATCTTACACGCCCTGAAGCACCTCGGTGTCTGCGTCTACAACGATGCGCGTGCCATCGAGCGCAGCGTGGATAAAGGCATGACCAGTTTTCTGCTGCACGATGCCGGCATACCAACGCCTCCAACCTGGGTGTTGGGGGAACAGGATCCCACACAGATATTGATGCAGGAGTTCAGCGCGGGCCATGAATTGGTGGTGAAACCCCTGTTCGGCTCCCAGGGTAATGGGCTGCTGCGGATCGGTGACGGCGACAGCCTGCCGGAGCAGGGCCAATACAACGGCATCTACTACCTGCAGCGTTTTATCTCCACAGGCTCGCAAGATGCCCATGACTGGCGTGTCTTCGTGATCAACGGCCGGGCGGTGGCCACCATGCTGCGCCGGGGGAGGGGCTGGATCAGCAACGTCGCACAAGGGGCGCGCTGCCACCCGGCGGTGCTTGAAAAGGAGCTGCGGGAACTGGCGGAAGCCGCATCGGATGCGCTGGAAATGAATTATGCCGGTGTCGACATCCTTCGCGACGACAAGGGCCGGCCCTATGTCATCGAGGTGAACAGTATTCCGGCCTGGAAAGGTTTGCAGCAGGTCACGCATCTGGATATGACCTGGATGTTGGTAGACGATTTCCTCTCTTGCACTCATATCACTCCACTGACGGAGGTGATCTGATGACCGATTCCCGTTCTCAACCTGATGCATTGCGGTCACAGATCGCAACGGCTTATCGTCAAGCCTGCCTGTGCGAGCTGGATGCCCTGAAGCCAGGCAATGTGCACCGTTTTTCGGATGGCCATAGGATGACCCTGGAGGACTTCATCACCAGTGCGAATGTCAGTGCAGAGCCGTTGACCCTGCCCGGTTTGGGTTTGGGGGAACGGATCTATAGGGCAGTGGCCGCCACCCGCGAGGCGGTGAGCTGCAATACCAATCTGGGCATTCTGATGCTGTGCGCGCCGCTGATCCAGGCCCTGCTTGAGGAACATCAGCCCAGCAATTCACTCCACGACAGGCTGTGTCATGTGTTGGCAAAGACCGATTCAGACGAGGTGGATTGGCTGTTTCGCGCCATCCAGCTGGCAGCCCCCGGGGGACTCGGGCAATCCGACAAATACGATGTATCCGAGACCCCAAGCGCTGAGTTGATCGAGGTAATGGGCCATGCGGCTGAACGGGATCTGATCGCTCGCCAATATGCGACAGGTTACACGGATCTGTTCGATTTTGCGCTGCCCCTGCTGCGCGGCTACCAGGAGCGATGGCAAAACGAGTGGGCGATCACCGCGCTGTTTCTCACTCTGCTGGCACGCTTTCCCGACAGCCACATACGGCGAAAGAACGGACTCTACAAGGCGGTTTCAACAAGCCTGCACGCGGCTGAGCTGGTGAAGGAGCTGGAGAAGGCTGAGTTGCCGGAACACTACCATTTGCGCCTGTTACAGGCAGACAACGAATTCAAACGAGAAGGTATCAATCCAGGCACTTCGGCGGACATGACTGTCGCCACCCTGTTTATCTCCTACCTGGAGCAGATTCTTCCCGCGTTTGGACTGAATACGGGATATACCCGTGTCCGCGATTCCCGCCCGGAAGAGGTGGGGATACAAAGCTAACTTTCAATAACAAGTAAGGAGAAACTGAAATGCCAGTTATCAATAGAACGATGGTCGGAGAATCGCTGGTCGGAGATGGCAACGAAGTTGCTCATATCGATCTGCTGATCGGTCCACGGGGATCTGCCGCAGAAACCGCATTCTGCAATGGCCTGGTAAACAATAAGGATGGATTTACCGCGCTGCTTGCCGTGGTTGCGCCAAATCTGGCCTGTAAGCCCAGCACCATGATGTTCAACAAAGTGACCATCAAAGGCGCCAAACAGGCTGTACAGATGTTTGGCCCGGCACAGCGTGGTGTCGCCATGGCGGTTGCGGATTGCGTCGAAGACGGCACCATCCCGGCTGACGAAGCCGACGATGTCTTTATCTGTGTCGGTGTCTTTATTCACTGGGAAGCCGAGGACGATGCCAAGATTCAAGACTACAACTACCAGGCCACCAAGGAGTCGATCAAACGGGCCGTTAGCGGCGAGCCCAAGGCCAGCGATGTTGTTGCCCAGAAGGGATCGGTATCTCATCCCTTCGCTGCCCACGATTGAGGACTCTCGTGTGCTGTCGTCATCACAGGGATGTGTCGGCGGCTGGGCGGAATGTCTTCCTCGACCTTTGGTAAGGAACCGGGCAAGAACTGGAAACATGGGTTGCAACACCACGAGTAGCCGGTAAGGAAATAGAAAAAACCGATACACCCTTACAGGCGTTTCCAGTGTTAGGTACGTAACGATAGTGGAGGCTGAATATGCAATGTCTTGAATGTGGCTGTGAAGTGGCCAGTCTGGACAATACTCATCTGCTTCACTGCTGCTCGCTGACACTACAGGAGTATGCCATCCGTCACCACTTGCCACTCGATCTTATTCTCGATCGGCGGGAGGTGAACAAGGCGGATAGCATCGAAAGCTATAAGCCACCCAAGGTTTTGCCCTCGGAACGGGCGCGTGCCGTTTTCATGGGACTGAAATGGGCTGGACTGCTGCATAGAGAAGACCGATTCACCCTTGTGCCCGGAGAGATCAGGCGACTCGATCTGCTGCTGTGGGACCTGCACTGGCTGCGGGAGTACGGCTTCCGATTTCGTCAAGAGTACAGATACGCTGACGCCGCACATCGGGTGGTGGCAGTGAATCGCCTGAAAGTGCCCGCCGCCTACTTGGCTCAGAGCGCCGAGGTACACTTGTCGCCGGTTCCACCGCCCGACTTTGTGTTGAGTCTGGCGGTACTCATCGCCCACATCGGTGAGCTGCAGGCGGGTTACCTTTTTCTGCAGCTGCCGCAGCGGTCGGTGGGGGAGACCATAATGGCGGAGACTTCCCGTTACGGCCTGCGTTTCAAGGAACTCGATGCGGCCGACCACCCTGATGGCGTGTTGCTGCGAACCCTGACCTGCGCGGATGCCGCGAAACTGCTGGCGCTGATCAAAGATAGGCTGATCGAGATCCCAGGCGCCCTGCAGCGGTTCGAGCAGCAGACGCCGCGGATGACGGTAACCAAAGCGCTGGTATTCGATGCCGCTCATTTCATCACCGATCACCCGGCCAAGTGCTCGAACCTGCATGGCGGCAGATATACGCTGAATGTCAGGGTCGAGGGCCGTGTCGATCCGGTAACAGGTTGTGTGGTGGATTACGGTTACCTGAAGCGGGTGGCGACCAAGCAGGTGATCGACAGATTCGATCACCACAATCTGAACTATGCCGCAGCCGAATTGGCCTGGCGCTCAAGTACCGAGATACTGTGTGCCTTTATCTGGGAGCAGTTGATTGAGTATCTCCCGGGTTTGGTAGAGTTACAACTGTACGAAACCACCCAATCCTGGTGTAACTACAGCGGCCCCAGTCTGGAGGCGTTTCAGCAATCCGGCAGTGACCGACTCATGACCCACTTTAACGACCAAAGACTGGGGCAGTCGAAGCTGCGTGCTCTTATCCGTAACAGGCCGCCAGCCTTGGAAGTGGTAGCCAAATTACAGCGCTAGGCATCGTGAAATGTTAAAGCCGAGCGTTGAGGAACCGATCGATCTCCCTGCTGCCGATAGCCCCCTGATGAAGGGCCGTGGACAACAGGACGCCGGCAGCACCGATTGAACGTAGCCGCTCCAGATCCAGCAGGTTACGGACGCCGCCGGCTGCGTAGAAATGCCGCATGGGCTGCAGATTCGACAGCCGTTCAAGCCGAGTCAGGTCGGGCCCGGTCGAGGTGCCGACCCGTGACAGGGTCATGACGATAATGTCTTCGGGCCAGCCTGCAAACGTTTGTTCGAGAGAGGCCGGGCCTTTAAACCGATCGTCGAGATAGTCCAGTGAAAGGACTGGCAGGGGAAGCGAGGCAATCAGATGAGCGAACTGATCATAATCGTCAAGCGACTCGGAACCGATGACCGGACGAGCGAATGCACACAACGGCTCAAGGTCGGTCAGCCCGTTGTCGACCCAAAAGGTGATATCGGAGAAGTCATGGCAAAGGGTGCGGATCAGTTGCAGATTGGAACCTATACCGCCGATCGCATCGAGATCGGCAATATAGAGGGTATCGAATGGATGGATATTCAACAATGCGGACAACACCTCCCGTGGTTGAGAGGAGTGACACAAGGGTGTGTCGGATGGCGCATAGGCGTGCCGTTTTCCGCTCTCTGCCGTCACCGCTCGGGCATTCTTTAGATCTATGACGGGTATAAGCTTCATCGGCGTGGACAGGTAATGATGAGAATCTTTGTCTTTGAGTATATTACGGGGGGAGGGATGCTGGACAGCCCCTTGCCTCCGTCCCTCTCGGAAGAGGGAGATATTATGCTCAAGGCATTGATTTCCGATCTCGCTGAGATCGATGGGGTTGAAGTCCATACGACCCGCGACGCAAGATTGAGCGAGCTTGAACTGCCGGTTGTGTGTCATATGCTTCATAACCTGGAGGATTTCCCACTCGCTTGGCAGTCGTGCATGGAATCCGCGGATGCGGTTTGGCCCGTCGCCCCCGAGTTTTCCAATGTGCTGAAACATATCAGTGAAGCGGTGATCAGCCAGGGTAAGGTACTGCTGAACAGCCCGCCTCGAGCGGTGCAGACCACATCGAGCAAGCTGGCGACATCGAACCGCTTACTGGAGCGGGGTATCTCCGTGGTACCGACCTATCGGTTCGAGGATGGGGTGCCTGATCACAACGGAAGCTGGGTGGTGAAGCCGGATGATGGGGTTGGCTGCCAAGGCATAAGAATCTGTCGCGACCGGGATGAACTCAGTAAGCAATTTGAGGCATTGCCCTTGAATAGCGATTATGTGATCCAGCCTTTCGTTCACGGTACACCGACCAGTCTGAATATACTGACCTGCAACGGCGAGGCCCTGGTGCTGAGCGTCAACCATCAGCGGATCGCGATGACTGACTATGGGTTTGTGCTGCTCGGCTGCGTGGTGAACGGTCATTTGAAACACCGGGCCCGCTTTCATAAGATCGGTCGTGAAGTAGTGGCCGCTTTTCCCGACCTCTGGGGTATCATAGGCGTGGATATCATCGATACCAAGGATGGCCTGCGCGTGTTGGAGGTCAATCCCCGGATAACCACCTCCTACGTTGGCTTGAAGGAGTCCACCGGCATCAATCCCGCTGCCCTGGTGTTGGACCTGCTTGAGGAGCGCGCGCCTCTGCCGCGGCAGACACTGAAGGCATCGGTGGTGGATGTAAATCTGGAGTATGCCGGTGCCGCATGATGCGATGATAGTGGGATGGGATCTGGGCGGTGCCCATACCAAGGCGGCGCTGGTCGACTGCCGTGGAAGGGTGGGTTCCGTGGTCCAGATAGCCTGTCCCCTGTGGCAGGGTCTCGATCATCTCGATGCAGGCATCGATTCGGTGCTGGAGAAAATCGGCGACGACAGCGGTCTAAGGCATGCGGTCACCATGACGGGAGAGCTGGTCGATCTGTTTCCCGACCGCGCCACCGGGGTGAAAACGCTCATCGATACGATGAGTCGCCGTTTTCCCCAGGCGGAGCTGGCCATCTATGGCGGCTCGGCGGGATTTCTGAAGCCGGACAGTGCGGCGAATCAGGCGTTACAGGTGGCGTCGGCCAACTGGCTTGCATCGGCTTCCTGGGCGGCCGGTTGTCTGCGTGAGGGCCTTCTGGTTGATGTGGGAAGCACCACGACCGACCTGATCCCCTTTGCAGACAAGCAGGTGCTGACATGCGACTATAGCGACCATCAGCGCCTGACCGGCCAATCCCTGATCTATACAGGAATTGTGCGTACGCCGCTGATGGCGGTTACCGACAAGGTCCCTTTTGCGGGAGAGTGGGTTTATTTGATGGCTGAGCATTTTGCGACCACCGCGGATATCTATCGACTGAACGGCGAACTCCCTGAGGGTGCCGATCTGTTGCCCAGCGCGGACAACGGTGAAAAGAGCCAGATCGGCAGCGCGCGCAGATTGGCACGCATGCTGGGGTTGGATCTCGATGCCGCCGATCTCGACAACTGGCGAGGGATCTCGCGTTTTATCGCGGAACAGCAGCTGCGACTGGTGGCGGATGCCTGTGAGCGTCTTCTGAGCAGGCCGGGGCTCTCGGATACCGCTCCTCTGGTGGGTGCCGGTGTAGGACGTTTCCTGGTGGAGCGCATCTGCCGTCGCCTGGGAAGATCCTATATCGGATTCGAAAGCCTATTCGATTATGCCAACCCCGTGGCGTCGAAAGTGGCCGAGTGCGCGCCGGCCGTTGCGGTAGCCAGTCTGGCCAAGGAACATGCGGGATGAGTGCGGTGGTCATCGATTTTCCCTACCGCGAGGATAGCGCACAGCTATTCGAGGCCCTGGCCCACCAACCCTGGGCGGCCTTTCTCGACAGCGGCCGTCCCCACAGCGAACAGGGTCGCTACGATATCATCTCCGCGGATCCCGACTGCGTTCTTGTCACCCGCGGCGAACAGACCCGGATTCAGCGAAGGGATGGCACCGTAGCGCTCTCAACGGATGATCCCTTTCAGCTCCTGCGCGAAGCCCTAGGGCCGATCGTCGATGGCATCGACGGGATTCCCTTTTGCGGCGGCGCGATAGGCTATTTCGGTTATGACCTGGGGCGGCGCCTCGAACGCCTGCCCAGTCTGGCCGAGGACATGGAACAACTGCCGGATATGGCCATCGGTATCCACGACTGGTCGCTGGTGGTGGACCATCAGGAGCGGCGAAGCCGTTTGGTTGGCCAGAACCCCGCCCGTCTCGAGCGCTACCGCAGGCGCCTGCTGCGGGCTGCGGAACAGACCGGCAAAAACCGGCCGGCGGCCGACTATCGGGTACTCGGCGAGGTCTGCTCGAACATGACCAGGGAGGAGTATCTTGCGTCCATTGCGAGGATAAAGCGCTACATCCTCGACGGTGACTGCTACCAGGTCAATTTCGCCCAACGTTTCTCCGCCGCCGCCGAGGGTGATCCCTGGCATGCCTACAGCCTGTTGCGCCAGCTCAATGCGGCACCCTTTGCCGCCTATATGAACACACCTTACTGCCAGGTACTGAGCACATCCCCAGAACGCTTCCTCGAGGTTCGCGACGGTTTGGTGGAAACCAAGCCGATCAAGGGAACCGCACCCAGGGGTGAGGATCCGATAGAGGATATGATGCTCGCCGAGATGCTGAAAAACAGCCCCAAGGACCAGGCGGAGAACCTGATGATCGTCGATCTGCTGCGCAACGATCTGGGGAAGGTCTGCGCCACGGGCAGCGTGGAGGTACCGGAGCTCTTCAAACTGGAGAGCTACGCCCGTGTGCATCACCTGGTAAGCAAGGTACAAGGAACCCTGGCGCCGGGCAAGGATGCGCTCTCTCTGATGCGTGCCTGCTTCCCCGGCGGATCGATCACCGGGGCGCCGAAACTGCGCTCGATGGAGATCATCGAGGAGCTTGAGCCCCATCGACGTGGTGTCTACTGCGGCTCCATCGGCTATATCGGTTTTAACGGCGACATGGACAGCAATATCGCCATCCGCACCCTGGTGCACTCCGACGGTATAACCCGCCTCTGGGCGGGCGGGGGCATAGTCGCCGATTCCGATCCCGAGGCGGAGTATCGCGAGACCTACCACAAGGCCTCCGCTCTTCTGGATCTGCTGCAGCGAATGGAACAGATGAACAGCGAGCGATGTGGGTAGTCAAGCTGGGAGGCAGTCTCTTCAATTCGGCGCATCTGGGTAACTGGCTAGTTCTCCTGGCTCAGGCCGACTCGCTGGTCATCGTTCCCGGCGGCGGCCCTTTCGCCGATCAGGTCCGAATGGCGCAACAGCGCTGGCAGTTCGACCAATCATCCGCGCATAACATGGCACTGCTCGCCATGGAGCAGTTCGGCAGAATGGTAGGTGGCATGCAGCAGGGACTGGGTGTCGCGGCGAGCCGATCCCAAGTCGCCGAAGTGCTGGCAAGGGGCGAAATCCCGGTATGGCTGCCGACAGCCATGGTCATGGCCGAGCCCGGAATCGGACATAGCTGGGAGGTGACATCCGACTCCCTGGCGGTATGGCTTTGCGGAGAGCTCGGGATCGAGAAACTGCTGCTGGTGAAATCCGCACCCATCCAGGGAAACAGGATCTCTGTTGCCGAGCTTGAAGAGAGCGGCATGATCGATAGCCGGTTCGGCGCCTACCTACAACGATCCCCGATTCGTGCCTGGGTGTTGTCTGCGGGCGATCATGGCCGTTTCTCGGCACTGCATCAGGGTGATGTTTCACTTGCCACCGAGATTGTCTCTGCTTAGAACGTTGAGCCGCAATTAACGATCTACTGCGCAAAAAGAACGCATATCCATGCCTCCTTGCGGAGCAAATCCGACAGTTTTTTGACCAAATTCGTTAAATCAAAACCGCGGAAAGATCTAGCAGATTTTCAATAACTCACTTAATGCATTGAATATCGGGTAGTTAATATATATCAATGCAACTCTGGCATGGGTCATGCAGAATATTAGTAGGATCTGATGTATTATTGTCTCCGAGCTGAGTTCATTAGACTTTTCTAAAGTACTCGCCTCGGAGACCGCTATATATAGCATCAGACTACTGATGGCCTTGCAGATGCGGCATGGATTCCACGATTGGATAGGTCGTCCACGTTTCTGGCTTGTTGCCTATGGCGACCACTGAACAGAGGTTTGTATTATGGAATTGTGTGCCGTACTGCTTTCTTGGATCTTCACGCTGTCGGACTACCAGCCCGTCGATAGCGAATGCCCTGAAATGGAGATGGTCTCCCACAGCTGGTTGGAAGAGCGCGCCTGCAACGGACGCTCCTGCAAGGTGTTGGGCTGGTACCCCGGTGAAGGTGATGTGGTCTATCTCGACGATCGTCTGGATCTCGAGAACAACATCTTCCATACCTCTGTCGCCCTCCACGAACTGGTTCACTGGCTCCAGGGCAAACAGGGCGCAGTGCTGGAAAACTGCGAACAGAGCATCGAGGCGGAGCGTGAAGCCTATGCGATACAGAGCAGTTTTCTGGTCGAATACGGCACCTACTATCCGGTAGGTCGGGTGCTGCCGATGCTGCAGTGCGATGACTCTGCCTGAAAAGCCGGCAGCAAGATCCCCATTCGTAAATCCGTTATCGTTTGGTGGGGCCCAGACCCCACCTCGGATTCACCTACCTGGCGCTGGCACGTCCCACCCTTCGATCTCCCGAGCCCGCACCTGCCAATCCACTCATCACTATCCTTGCGCTGTCACAATAGGTTGACACACATGTCCCTTGTTCAAATCGAGTGTCAGCAGGAATCTTGAATTAGAACAACCTTATCGCCCCGTGTGACGCGATAATCAGGGTCGTTCAAAAGACTTTACTAACCATCTCTCCCTGGAGTCCGGCGGAAATCGGGGTTGGAGCCAAATTTGCATGGACTTTACGTGCAGGTTGACGCTCAGCGGGCGCCCCAGGATACTTGCTGGACCTGCATGACGGCATATAGATACCAACAATAGATGGAGCCTGCCCTTGCAAAATTACGCGCAAACATTCGCGGTCAATGTCTACTCGGGGGAGTTGCATTTCAACTCAGCTCATTTCATTACCTTCAACAACAGCTGCGAGAATCTGCATGGTCACAACTTTCATCTCCGCATCCAGGCCTACGGCGACAACAACAGTGATGCCTTCGTGATCGACTTCGTGCTGCTCAACCGGCTGGCTGCGGAGATATGCCATGAGCTGCACGATAAGATACTTTTACCTGGCAAGAGTGAGGAGGTGGCGATCAAGCAGACAGGTGACCGGATTGAAGTCTCGAGTTATGACAAGCACTTTGCCCTGCCGGCGACCAACTGCCTGGTGCTGCCGGTGGCAAATACCACGGCGGAGATGTTGGCCTGGTATGTCATGGAATCCCTACTGCCGAAGCTCGAAACAGACTCGGCCCTGGCCCATGTGAAGAGCCTCGAGGTGGCTGTTGAGGAGGCAGACCATCAATGGGGTATCTGCAGACGAGAGATACATAGCGGCGGGGATTGATATGATGCCGTCGAGGAAGCCGTGTCGTGGCTGAAAAGATCCTTTTCCTTACCGGTTCACTGGCTGAAAAGCAGCTGACCCGGGTGCTGCGGGAGATGGCGGCCGAGGAATTCGAGTGGCGGGTGCACAATCTCGGTCTCAAGGTGGCGGCACTGATGACCGCCGAGATGATCAAGCGCCGACTTGACGATCACGGCGATGCGGAAAGGATCCTCGTGCCCGGCCGCTGCCGCGGCGACCTGAATGCGCTCACCCAACACTTCGGCATTCCGGTGGAGCGGGGCCCGGAGGAGCTGATGGATCTGCCGCGCTTTTTCGGCAAGGAGGGCAGGGCGCCCAACCTTGACGGCTACGATGTGCGGATATTTGCAGAGATCGTCGACGCGCCCAATCTCAACGTCGATGGGATCCTGGAACGTGCCGCGGCCTACGTTGCCGACGGCGCCGATGTCATCGATCTCGGCTGTCTGCCGGAAACCCCGTTTCCCCATCTTGCGGAGAGCGTCAACGCCCTCAGGGAAGCGGGCTACCGGGTCAGCGTCGATTCGATGAACGCCGAGGAGCTGTTGAGCGGGGGCAGGGCCGGGGCCGATTTCCTCCTCAGCCTGCACGAGGAGAATCTTTGGATTGCGGACGAGGTGGCGTCAACCCCGGTGTTGATTCCCGCCAAACCGGGCGACCTGGACTCGCTCCTTCGTTGCATGGAACAGTTCGAGGGGAGGGGGCGCAGTTATATCGCCGATCCCATTCTCGACCCCATCCACTTCGGTTTCACCGACTCCATACTGCGCTACCAAGGCCTGCGCAAAAAACATCCAAGGGTCGAGATCATGATGGGCGTGGGCAATATCACCGAGCTCACGGAGGCGGACACCACGGGTATCAACGCGGTGATGATGGGGATCATCTCGGAGCTGCGAATCACCAACATCCTCACTACCGAGGTCAGCAGCCACTGCCGCAGCGCCGTGCGCGAGGCTGACGCGGCACGCCGCATCATGTATTGGGCGCGCCGGGAGAAGACCCTGCCGAAACAGGTCGACAGCAGGCTCACCGCCCTGCACGAGATAAAACCCTTTCCCTATACCTTCGCCGAGATCAGTGAACTGGCCGCCGAGATCCGCGATCCCAATTTCAGGATCCAGATCAGCGACAATGGCATCCACCTCTATAACCGGGATGGTCTCCTAACCCACGACGATCCCTTCGATTTCTTTCCTGAACTGGGCGTCGAGAGCGATGGCGGTCACGCCTTCTACCTCGGCGTGGAACTGGCCCGCGCCCAGATCGCCTACCAGTTGGGCAAACGCTATGTACAGGACCAGCCGCTGTGCTGGGGTTCGGCCCTGCCTGAGACAGAGAAGGATATGAGCCGCCAGGATGCGCCGGGCACTACGAAAACCAGGAAAAGCTCATGATCCATGAAGTCATCGTCACCTGTCGCAGCACACAAGGAGAAAATCAGATCGCTCCCATGGGGGTTGTATGGCGGGGAGAGGATGTGGTGATTGCACCCTTCCGTCCCTCACGGACCCTGGACAACATCCTCGCGGGGGGGTGTGCCGTGATCAACTATTGCGACGATGTACGTGTCTTCGCCGGCTGTCTTACGGGACGCTACGACTGGCCCCTGGTCGAAGCGGAACATGTGGCTGCACCGAGACTCGCCGCTGCCCTTGCCCATTGCGAGCTGCGTCTGCAGCAAGTGGAAGAGGATCCGCTGCGCCCCCGGCTTGTCTGTAAACCACTCTACGAGGCCAACCATCGGCCTTTCCGGGGATTCAACCGGGCTCAGGCGGCGGTGTTGGAGCTGGCGATTCTGGTGAGTCGTCTCGAGCGGTTGCCGATGGAGAAGATCGAAAGCGAAATCGCGTACTTGACCATTGCCATCGATAAGACGGCCGGGGAGCGGGAGCGGGAGGCCTGGGAGTGGCTGATGGCAAGGGTCGACGATTTCCGCAAGCGACAGTCGAAGGAGGGCGCGGTGTGACAAAGATGCTGGCCAGCGTGGTCGATGAGCGGGAACTGGAACTCGCAATCGATGCCGGGGTGGATATCATCGATCTGAAAAACCCCCGGACGGGGGCTCTCGGGGCACTGTCCCTGGCGCAGATTCACAACCTCGCGGCGCGCTGTGCCGGCCGCTGCCCGGTGAGCGCGACGGTCGGTGATCTGCCTGCCGAACCGCTGCAGCTTACAACCGCCATTCGGGAGACCGCCGGGAGTGGCGTTGACTACATCAAGGTGGGATTTTTCTCCGATGACAATCTGACAGCCTGTCTGCGGGCCATCGCCGGCCTTGGCGAAGAGTACGCCGTTGTTGCCGTCCTTTTCGCGGACCTCGATCCGCCCCTGGCGCGAGTGGGCGAGTTTGCCGCCGCCGGCTTTCGCGGCATCATGCTTGACACTGCCGGCAAGGGTGGGGGAGGGCTGCTTCAGCGGATCGAGTTGACGAGGCTCGAGGATTTCGTTGCGGAGGCCAGAGCCCTGGGCATGCTCAACGGCCTTGCCGGTTCCCTGCAACGGGAGGATATCCCCCGGCTTATTCCGTTGGCGCCCGACTATCTGGGATTCCGCGGCGCCCTCTGTGAACGCAGCGAGCGAATTGCCCGAATTGCCCCACATAGGTTGCTAGAAGTGCGCGAAGCGTTCACCCTTTCGGATGGCCAGGCTGGCCAGACGGTGGCGTGAGACTAGTCCATGTCACACAATCTCAGCGCCCCTCCGCAAAAGAAAGCAAACGACCGGCAGGCCTGGTTCGATGCGGTTCCGCAAACCCCTGGTTCCATCTTTGACGAGTCGCGCCTGGCGCACAACCTCGATCTGTTGAACGAAACAGGATCAGATTGAGCAGCTATCAACCCAAGGATTTCATCGAAACCGCCGAGGGCCTGATCTTTGCGGTGGTAACGGCGGACCTGGATGATCAACGGGTACTTTCGTTCCTGCGCTACCGGCGAATCCCCGGAGGTTATCAGAAGCTTTCATCAGGGGATGCCGATGCGCTGCTGAAAAAACACTATCCGGACTATATCCACTATTCCAAGGCAAGGGATGTGACGCTGCATGGCGTCCACCGCGATCTGATCGCGGTTCATCACCAACCGCGAAAGCGTTTAAGGGAGATCCTTCTTCGCGCGCCTTACGACGGGATCGAGGAGAAACTGCAGCGCATGGCGGGGCTGTTTGCTGCGCAGGGGCTCGACACAAGTGAGCTGGGCGTCACCGGCTCCCTGCTGATCGGGGCTCAACGTGGCGGCTCCGACATCGACCTGCTCTGCTACCGTCGCGAGGTGTTTCACAAGGCCCGGGAGGGGATCAAATCCCTGTTGCGGCAAGGTCGGCTGCAGCCCCTGGACGGCAGCCTCTGGCGCGACGCCTATGAGCGGCGCGGCTGTTCACTGACCTTCGATGAGTATCTCTGGCATGAGGCGCGCAAATACAACAAGGCGGCTATCGATCAGACGAAGTTCGACCTCACCCTCCTCACTCCCGAACGTTGGCAAGATCTGCTGCATTACAAGAAGCTTCAAAACTGCAGGCTTCAGGCCGCCATCGCCGATGACAGCCATAGCTTCGACTATCCCGCCCGTTACTTGTTGGAACATGCCTCGGTCAAGGAGGCCGTTAGCTATACCGCCACCTACCTGGGTCAGGCACTGCAGGGTGAACGCGTGGAGATTCGTGGGCAATTGGAGGTATCAGGCCTCGGCCATCTTCGTATCGTCATAGGCACCGACCGGGAGGCGACCGATGAGTATATCAAGGTGATGAAGTGATGATATTCGCGTATCAGCTATACTGATATCGAGGCAGGCCTACCCTGTATTGATCCTGGCCAACTGGAAGTCTCATCAGTCGGCCTTCCCCTTATCGACACAGATACTTACCTGGAGGCGACTGGTGAGCGCGTTTAAGATTTTTCCACCAAGGGCCATTGACAGCGCTGTCAATGTCCGTTTCAAAATCATCATGAGGCTCTTGCTTGCAGCCACCCTCGCGGCGCTACCCGCATCAACCGTCGCGAAACAAAATGAAAAACTGGTTGTGCTTCCATTTGAGATTGTCGATAACACACCGGTGCCCGGCGGAGTCGAGCGCAATGAGAGAATGCTTGAAAGACTCACCAACTTCATCTCTCAGAAGATCAACGAAAAGGGTATTTTCGATGTAGTGGCGCAAAACGAAATCTATGAAATGGTCAATGCCGCCGAGTTGGGGACCTACATACGCACCTGCAACCGATGCGAATATGACCTGGCAAAGAAGGTTGAGGGCGACAAGGTATTGACCGGATGGATCTACAAAATGAGCATTCTCGTATTGACCATGCACATCGAGGTCAAGGATGTGGCGACTGAACGGACGCTCATCAGCAAAGCCTATGACTTCAGAGGCGACAATGAGCAAGCGTGGCTGCGCGCCGCCAGCTACATGTTGCGCGATCTGGAAGCGATGATCGGGGAGTAGTGTATTTTTTTCCAGGGTTGTTTGTTAATCTACGATGAATGAAACAGATTAACTCTTCCCGTGATCTAGCCGTCAATGGTGCCGAGCCGGCGTTTTCTGAGCCCCTCCACGTTGGACGTCCCACGGTAGGTGATCGCGAACTGTTTCTGCACTACACGGAAGAGATCCTGGATCGACAATGGCTCACCAACAACGGCCCCCTGGTCCAAGAGCTCGAACAGCGTATCGCCGAATATCATAACGTCAGCCACTGCGTGGCGATGTGCAGCGGCACGGTATCCCTGGAAATCGCCATTCGCGCTCTGCAACTGCAGGGCGAGGTCATAATCCCCTCCTATACATTTGTCGCCACCGCCCATGCGCTCCATTGGCAGGCGATCATGCCGGTTTTTGCCGACATCGATCCACAAACCCATAACCTGGATCCCGATGCGGTCCGACGCATGATCACGCCACGAACTTCCGGCATTATCGGGGTTCATCTATGGGGCCGCCCGGCACCGGTGGAAGCGCTGCAGCAGATTGCGGACGAGCACAACCTGGAACTTATGTTCGATGCGGCCCATGCATTCGGCTCGACTCATGACGGAATCAAGATCGGCAATTTCGGCAGATGCGAAGTATTGAGCTTCCACGCCACCAAGTTTTTCCACACCCTTGAGGGAGGTGCGGTTCTTACCAATGACGATGAACTTGCCGAAGCGATACGACTGATGCGCAACTTTGGTTTTTGCGGTCTCGACAACGTCATCCATCCCGGCACCAATGGAAAAATGAATGAGATATCGGCCGCCATGGGATTGGCTAACCTGCAATCCATTGAAAATGTAATCGAACATAATCGTCGTGTCTACCACGCCTATCGCAATGCCCTGGATGGGGTCACGTCAGTGCGACTGCTCGAGTACGACGAGAATGAAAAAAACAATTATCAGTACATAGTTCTGGAGGTGGAGGACGACTCGGTGGTTAAGCGTGACGAGATGGTAGCGGCTTTGCAGGCTGAAAATATTCTCGCCAGACGCTATTTCTGGCCAGGTTGCCAAAGAATAAAACCCTACCTGGACCTCTATCCCGACGCCGGCCGCTTTCTTGTCAACAGCGAAAAGGTATCCAATCGGGTTATGGTGATGCCGACAGGCCCTGCAATGGATGAGCGGAAAGTGGATGCCGTGATCTCTGTCATCAGAACCCTTACCGCCGGGCGATGACAGCGTTGTTTCGGTGGTGGTTCAACGCATGCCTGAGTAGACGGCTTCGAGGGATTTGACGCTGTCGGTATAAGGGCCATTGCTGGAGTCGAATCCTGATTGGCCCTGGTAGCTTCCAGGTAGAGCGTAACCCTGCCTGCTCAGTTTCGCTTTTATCAATGCGTGGAATCGGCCGGGATCTTCACAGAACTGCTCATAATCCACCGTCAGCTGACGCTCATCCGCGACTGAATCAAAACCAGTGTCTATGGCGCTTCGGGTGTAATAGATCTGCGCGGCCACTTCCTCCTCGGGCGTACGCAGATTCAGCGCATCGTATTGCGGCGGTTTGAATCCCCACCATAGACGGCGGTCGCCTCTGAACCTTTCGCGTGCTTTGAGAATGGAGAGCATCTGATAAGCGGGATTGCGGCGCATATGGATGAACAGGACCTTCCTGAAAAGCCGATCGATGAACTCCAGGTTCCAATTGATAATGATGCCCTTCATTGCAAATGGCTTTTCAAATACCGACTCCACTGCCGCCAGTTCCCTGGCGAAATTCTCCGTATCCGCCGATTTTCGCTTCTCTTCGTCAAGGTAGGTGCAGTCGTTGAAATCGAAGAAGCGGCGCCAGAAGTACCAAAAGACATTTGGCGCAGCCAACCCCTCGGTCTTGCCAAGATCGGAGGAGAAGCTGCTGTGCATTGTATAGGGGCGTATATCCATAAAATCGTTCTTATACTGATACTTCGGATTGATCAGCATTTCATGGATCAGGGCGCCGATATGGGGAGCCTTGTAGAAACGTGCAAGCAGGTTGGAGGGGTAACCGAAATAACCGCTTGCCGCCAGCCACTGCATCATCAACGTGGTGCCCGAGCGGGGACCGCCAATCACCAATATCAGGGGCAATTCAGGGGACTCGAACCGTTCAAGCTCGGTATCGGCACGGCTTTGAAGCAGACTGTTGAGCCGCTCTATCATCGACTCTAAATAGGGATTGCGGCGAAATGCATCCGTTCGCGATTGATTACCCATTTCCTGCGACATAGTTGGATCTCGTATTGTCAATATCGATTGCTAAGGCCAATAGGCCATAAAACCCTCGGTTGCATGCAGCCCTGGCAGAGATAGCAGCTCCGGCCACTGTTTAACGGCCGTGATCAGTGGTTTGCGGTACCATATCCATAATCTTGCATCCACGGCATAGATTGAAGAGCGGAATCCCCATTGAGTGAACAGCTGGGCCATGCCGCGGTTGGTATAGAAGATGGTGTGTACCGGCAGCAGATAGAACCAGGCGGGGTCGCAGGGGATCTCGCCGCGGACCAGGGTGTGCAGCGCCAGGCTGCCGTCTTCGCTGATCAGCCCGTTGATTGCATCCATGTTCGATCGGCTGCGCAGATGCTCCATGGTGGATGTCGAGATCAACAGGGAGTAATGGCCCGGAATCAACTCGGATTCCTGCAAATAACCGTCGCATTTCCAATACCGATCATAACAGGAGATTCTCTCGATCCGCTCTTCAAGCATACTGGCCAGCTCACCCTCGCCGCAACCGTAGTCGAGCCATGGCCTGTCTGTTTTCAGAAGGCCGTTTTCCGCAAGCTTCAACAGGATTTCCGCTTGTTGATTCAGCCGCACCCGCCAATTTGGATCATCGGGATTTTCACCACTGCCGCGATAGCTGTTGTGGTAGGCTTCAGATACCTCGCGCCACCTCTCTTCAGGCAGCTGCAACAGGGTTTCCGCATAGACGGTACCGCATGCCTTACAGCGTCGGTAGTTCACGCTGCCGAGGCCGAAGCGGTCGAACTGCTTGCGGAAATAGTGGTCTGTCGAAGCCTTGCATATATAACAATTCATTGTTGGTATACTAGCACTATGATTTATAAATTGGCCTACAAAGATGCGTCCGAGCAGTGAGCCTTTCTGGGACCGGCAACGGGAGACGCTTCCTGCCGAGCAACGGCTGGTTTT
The DNA here is from genome assembly GCA_003094535.1 of gamma proteobacterium symbiont of Ctena orbiculata. Taxonomy (GTDB): domain Bacteria; phylum Pseudomonadota; class Gammaproteobacteria; order Chromatiales; family Chromatiaceae; genus Thiodiazotropha. The sequence goes on from NATV01000111.1 coordinate 61,652, forward strand.
GATCTTCGATCGTATCAAGCATCAATTGAACTACGCCTATGCGCAGATTCCCTTCTATCGCCAACTCTATGATGCCAAGGGTGTGCATCCGGATGACATCAGGGACCTCAGCGATTTCACAACCAAGGTACCGGTTGTCACCAAGGCCATGCTGCAGCAGTCGCAGCGCGACCACCCTCCCTTCGGCAACTATCTCGGTGTGGACTTTTCAGAGGTCAAGCGCATTCAAGGCACTTCCGGCACCACGGGACATCCCACCCTGTTCGCGATAAGCGGGGAGGATTGGGAGCATATCTCGGAGGCACAGGCCATGCAGTGCTGGGCTGCCGGACTCAGGCCTTCGGATATTGTCCAGATCGTGTTTCCGTTGAGCCTCTACGTCGGTGGCTGGGGACTGCTCGAGGCGGCGGAACGTATCGGCGCAAAAGTACTGCCCATGGCAGGTGGTAACACAGAACGCCAAATCGCCATGCTGCAGCAGGTCGGGACGACGGTGATCTGCGGTACGCCATCCTTTTGCCTGCATATCCTGGAGACGGCCCGTGCCAAGGGAATAGAGATGGCATCGGGCAGTCTGCGGCTGGGCTTTTTCGGCGGTGAGCCGGGGGCGGCAATTCCAAGCGTCAGGCAAAAACTCGAGGCGGGTTTCGGCATCCGCGCCATCGATTTCGGCAATGTCGCCGAGCTCCATCCCTGCTCCAATATGGAGTGTTACCAGGGAAGCGGCATGCATGTCTATCAGGATGTGGATTATACCGAGGTGGTGAATCCGCATGATCCACACCAAGCCCTCGGCTATAACCGCAAAGGGGCGGTCGTCTACACCCATCTATGGCGCAAGTCACAACCAATGATCCGCTATCTTCCCGGTGACGAAACCCTCATCACCGATGAACCCTGCGACTGTGGCCGCACCTATCCAAGAATGCCGCAGGGCATCATCGGGCGGCTTGACGATATGATCATCGTCCGCGGGGTGAAATTCTATCCGGGCGACGTCGAAAGGCTATTGCGGGAGATCGACGGCATGGGTACCGAATTCAGGATCATCCTCGAGCGCAGGGGTGAGCTGGATGAAGTCCGTATCGAAGCGGAATATGATAGCGTTGGGAATGCCGAGCGATTTCAGTCAGCGGCCGAAGAACACCTAAAGGGCGGATTGGGTCTTCGGGTTGTCCTGGTGCCCATGACGTCAGGGACTTTTCCACGCACGCAATTCAAGGCACGAAGGGTAATTGACCGCAGGCCAACTTCACGACAATGAGTACAACGGAAAACGACAAACCTTTGGTGATCATCGGCAGCGGTGGCCATGCCGGCTGTCTGCTGGATGTGGCCCAACTCGCAGCTTTTACAGTCGCAGGGTTTATCGACCGCACCCGAAGCGCCGGGGCGCTTGTCAACGGGCTTCCGGTATTGGGCGGGGACGAATTGCTATTCGACACCGCCTTTACCGCCAGGCACCGTTTCGCCGTCGGCATCGGTAATCCGGTTGCACGCCGGCGCTACGGCGAGCTGCTCTTGGAAAAGGGTGCTGATTGCCCCGCCATCGTCAACCCATCCTGCTACGTCTCTCCCTATGCGACGCTGGGCAGGGGGGTGTTGTTGATGGGTATGAACGCCGTCAACCATGGCGCAAGGCTGGATGATTTCGTTGCCCTGGACTGGCAGGTCACCATCGGTCACGGATCCCACCTCGGCAGCGCGGTGTTTGCCGGTCCGGGGAGCCGGGTCGCCGGAGACGTGGTATGCGGCAAGGATAGCTACCTGGGGCTGGGTAGCCAGGTTATCGAGCAGGTGAAGATCGGCCGTGGCAGCCTTATCGGTGCCGGTTCCACCGTCACCCGCGACATACCCGATAATGTGGTCGCGGTAGGATCCCCCGCCAAAGTGATTCGGGAGCATAACCAAGCGCAGGTGGATATGGGGCCGGGTCTCCTGTAATGGTTCGCCTAGCCTTTTCTCAGATAGAGCGTATCGCCCAGGGTAAAGGCGTGATCGAATCGTCCGCTTGCCAGCAGCTCGTCTCCGGCCCGTTTCGGCCCGTCGCCAAAGGCCCAGTGGTAGTCATCCAACAGGACCCAGCCACCCGGCATGACATAGGGCTCCCAGGTCTCGAGGTCCCGCCGTACATGGTTGTATTCGTGATTCGCATCGACATGGAGCAGTGAGATCTTCCCGGCGACTGCTAGGGAGCCTAGATAGGGGCTCCGCAGGACACCCTCAGCAACCGCCTGTTCGTAGCGAGCGATCGCCTTGGTCGAAATATCGCGAATATATGCAGCATTGGTCAGCAATGAGAGGTTGCTGATATAGACCCGGAATATCTTTTCGAAATCGATGCTATCCAGATCCCTGTTGAGAATCTCCGCCTCCCGGCCCTGCTCCTCTATCGCCTGATTTGACCAGGGATCGACACTGATCAGATTACCGATCCCGTGGCGTTGCGCCAGCCAGGCAAGGGCGAAAGCGGAGCGTCCGGATAACGATCCGATCTCCACCAAATCACCTGCCGGCAGAATCCGTGCAAGGTGGGTGAAAGCTGCCAGTTTCTGCAGATCGCATTGTCCCGGTATCTGGAGAAACTGCTTATAGAGACCTGCATACTCTGCCGGGTTGAGCGCGGGCTTTAACTCGCCGGCCCTGGATAGGATGCTCTGTGAAATTGGATCCGCCAGGATTGCATCGGCCCAGGTATAGCCTGCCTCGGTATCTTGCCAGATCGATTGGTAGGGGGATGGTTGGCAGAGGGTGAAACGGTACTCGCTGGCGTCTTGCCGCAGCAACTCGTTGAGCAGCGTCCACACACCGGGATGGGATGTATGGATATGGCTAACCCGGAACTCCTCGAGGCAGGTATTGAAGGCGGGAATAAATTCGGGATCTGATATGTAGGGCAGATGGATCAGTTCATCCATTGCGGTATCGATGAGGGGGTTGGCAACAGAACTGGCGCCAATGATCCTGATACCCAACGCCTTGGCAACCGCAAGAAATCGCCTAGAGGCATCCATATCGACAGGAAAAACAAGCAGTGTGGTCTCAGTGCCTCTATTCAACGCTCAATCGCCTGCCGAAGTGGGTGTAGCCGTATCCCCTTGCGCAAGGGTTTTCAATCTGCCCCAAAGGATATCAGGCAGCGGCAGGCTGCCTTTGGCCAAAATATCGCGCCGCCTGGCCTCGCCATGGCCGCCCGGGATATTTTGCCACGCCAGTTGGTCGGCAATGCGCTCAATCACCGTAGCGGCGGCCTCGGGATGCAGCCCATGCATGCGTCGGGGATCAAACGCCAGCAGCACCAGACCGCCGGTTTTGGTTTCGCCGGCAAACAGCGAGGTCAGCAACTCAATTGCCATCAGCAAGGCGTATTGGCGCCGACCCATTGCGTTCTCGAGGGATTGAATGATTTTACCGCTGAAGCGGCCCTGTTCATCGAAGAGATCATTGAGTGCTGAGGGTGGATTGCCTGCGCTTGTCGCCAGGGTGGCGTCACTAAGGTCGCCTTTGAATCCAGACAGCATGGCCAGTAGCTGGCCGAAGGTTGTGGATGCGGGTGAGATGTCGGCGACGAATGCCGGTTTGTCCGCCCATGGCGGCATGGCCACGCCCATGGGATTCGTGCCAAGCGACGGTTCACCATCCCGCTGCAGCGAGAGGAGCGGCGGACTGGTGGCGAAGCCGATCGCAACATGGCCCGATTCGGCCAAAGGCCGCAGATAGTCACCCAGCACGCCAGTGGGAAAGGCCTCCTTACAGACTGTCATCGCGAAGGCCTGATCCGACAGCATGCGCAGCAACTGCCGTTGCGCCTCCCGAGCCGCAAGATAGCCCAGGCTCTGTTGACACCCGAGCTGGAGCAACCAGGGTAGCTGTTGCGCTGTCTGTGGTGCCTGATGATGAAACCGTCCCAGGCGCTGCTTCAACCAAGGAATGCGCACTACACCGTGAGAGTGCTTTCCCCTGAGTTCGGCGTCCAGCAGCTGCGCGGTGACTTCGTCCGCAGCCGCCGCCGGTTCGATAAACCCCGAGAGGGCCCGACGGCAGATGCGTTCAACCTCAGACAGAGATAGCTCGATCATTGGTTGAGATTGAATCTCAACAGTCAAGTCGATCCTCGTTGTTGATCCCGCAATAGACCCTCAAGACCTTCGACAAAGGCCGCCAGGTCCCGGCTGTTCTCGCCGCTTGCGCCCGCCAATGCCTGTTGCAATCCGCTGCTGCGGTCACTGAAGACAGGACCGGTAACGCTGTCGAGTTTGGCGCCGTCGATGATGGTCTTTACCAGGCTGGCGCCAAACAAGGAGGAACCGGTCAAGTCCGCGTCCACGAGTACCGCCTGGTTCAATCGTGCATAGACCATCAAGGCTCCGCGCAGATTGGCGCCACTCAGATTGCCGGCGATATAGGATTGGACCAGGGTTGTCTCAGAGAGATCGGTTTCCATCATCGACATCGATTTTGGCGGATCACCGGTAATCATGGCACGGTAGAGATAGGCCTTGCGCAGACTGGCATGGGAAAGGTTGCAGTCCCTGAAATGGGCGCACCTGGCGGTAAAGCGGGCCATGTTCGCCTGTTGGAAGGAAGATTCCCTCACCGCGATATTCTCGCCGGTTGCGCCGCTGAAGTCGCTATGGTCCGCCATGCAGTTCGTGAGCAGGGCGCCATCGAGCTTGCAACCGCTGAAGCGGGCATTTTCAAGGGTGACGTTCATCAGCCTGGCATGTTCGAGATCCGCCGTTGTAAAGTCGGAGGAGGGCATGGAGACAGCGGATATATCGGCTTCCCTGGCGGCAAGGCTTTTCGCCTTGAGGCGGGAGAGGGTGCAGCCGCGAATCCTCAACCCGGGCAGGTTGGCCTGCGACAGCGTCAGCCCCTCGGCGTCGAGGAGACGCTGCAGGGTAAAACCTTCTCCGCTCGCCTCGTAGAGCGAGGCGCCGCGCATGTCGCATTTGGTTATCGCCAATTGGGAAACCTGGGCGGCGGTGAAGTCCGCACCCCCCAAATGGCACTCGTTAATGGTCGAGCCCTGCAGGTTGCTGCGCACGAAACGGGTCTCATCCATGATGCACTGGTAGAAGGTTGTACCGGCAATGGCTGAACCCGAGAAGTCCACCCCGGTCATGAAACAGCCGTGGAAAAGGCTGCCGGTGGCATCGGTGAGATCGCGCATATCGGCGCCGCTGAAGTCGCAGACCTGGGCGGCGAATGCGTGCATATAGACACCGCGCATATTGGCGCCCTTGAGCAGGGTTCTCTCCATGCCGGCGCAGACGATGGTGGCACCGGAGAGATTGGCGCCGCTGAGATCGGTACCGTGGAGCACCGCGCGGTTTAAAACCGAGAGCCGCAGGTCGAATCCGGAGAGATCGAGCCCTCTCAGATCGGCTTCGCGCAGCACCATGCCGCGCCCCGTCTGTTGTATCAACTGCTCCGTGTAGTCCTGTACCTCACTGCTGGCTTTCGCACGGTCGTCGGCTTTGGCCCATCGCCGTAGCCGGGCCACAATATCAATTTCAGGAATTGTCGCCTCGATTGATTCTGCATTTTCTGACATCTTCATAATTACTTGGGTACTCCTAATTTAACAACCACTTGTCGAGGTGATCGTTTATGAGCCTTTATTATTCGTGTTATTGCCGCTGGCTCCATACAGCATCTGCCAACCTTTTATCAGGGCCGCTTCGATATTTTCAGCATGCCGTCTATAGTCCATGATAGACGAGTTTTCCACTTCCATGCGCAACTTCCTTCGAATCGATACCAGGCCATCTCTGTCTTGCGCCAGGGCCAGCGCAATCGCGATATATTCATCGAAATCCCTGGCAATCCATTGCTGCCTGTCAATCGCCGACAGAATTCGTGTGGAGATATTGCTGGCTGTCGATCTGCCCGCCCGCGATACCAGCGGCAGGCCCATCAGCAGTGAATTGAAGGTTGTTGTCTGGCCATGATAGGGGTAGGGATCCAACGCTATGTCGACTTCACCATGGGATTGCAGATACTCCTTGATAGGCAGTCTGGGATGAAGATACACAGCTGATTTATCGACATCGTGGCGAGCGAAAATCTCATGGATATGATCCCGCATCAATTCATTCCCATAATCATCGATGACCATGCGGATCCTGGAGCCGGGCGACTTCTGCAACAACGCGGCCCAGGTCTCCAGGGTGTCGCTATCGACTTTTCGAAGTACATTGAATGAACCAAAGGTGACAAAACCGTTCTTCATGCAAGGCGGTTCGGTCAAGGGCGGGAGATCAAAAAGCGATTTAAAAAAAGTCAGCCTGTCAACAGGCAGGATCCTTTCGCTGGAATTTTTTTCAAGGTCGCATAAATCGATCAGCGATCTGTCTTTAATGGAAAAATCGATACAGTTCATGCCCGTCGTTACCGGAAGACCCAGCCATGAAACCTGCATTGGTGCGGGCCTAAGATTAAAAGCGGTCAGTCGATTACCGAGTGAATGGTTGGAAAGATCGATCAGGATATCGATTTTATCCGAACGTATCCGATTGTAGAGTTGTTCGTCATTCAATGACTGGCATTCGCACCAGCTGTCAGACTGAGCCTTGATATCACGGGTAATATCGTCATACAGGAAATTATTGTAATAGAAATGTATGGAAAACCTGTTTCTGTCAATCTCATCCAGGATTGGTTTGAAATAGAAGGCGATGGCGTGATGACGCAGATCCGCCGATACGAAACCGAGACGCAGTTTTCTGTCGGCTGTCCTGTCGATCGCACCTTGATAACGCTTTTTTGCCTGCTTGTTCAGCGATTGGGTTATGGTTTTTATTTCATTAAACAGCACGGATTGGTCGTCGATTGTATAGACCAGCTGCGCGATATAGTTTTGTTTTGCGATGTTGTGCTTTGGATCTATCTCTATCGCCTTTTTGATGCAGTTCAGCGCATCTTTCTGACGGCCCTGATTGGATAGGGCGTTGCATAGGTTGATATAAACCTCGGTCGTTTCATAGCCATTCGTTAAACAGTAATCCAATGCCTGGATCGCTTCTTCGTACCGTTTTTGCAGTATATAAAGCCCACTCAAACCTAAATAGGCGACGAATGCATTCGGGTTTCTATTGATCAGGTTGGCGTAGTAAATTTCCGCCTTCGAGAAATTTTGCGTTATGTTTGTGTGGAAGTTTCCAATCATGTAATACATGCGGTCATCATCGCAGCCCGACGCTTCAGCCAGTTTGTAAGATTTTTCGGCATCTTCAAAGAGCCCTTTTTGCTCAAGCGCCATGCCACAAATCACATACCAGCAAGGCTTGGCCCGGCCACTGGAAACTGCCTGCTTCAGATAATCGAGGGCAGGATCGACATGGCCCTGAAGCAGAAGCGTTTCACCAATCAGGTATTGCAATTCAGGATTGTTCGGATCTTTTTTCAACGCTCGTTCTATGAGCTTGTACGCTTCACTGAGCTTACCCTTGCGTAGTTTTTTTTCCGCGTTGATGAGGAGGTTTGACATGTTTTGCTTTAGTTCTTCACGACGGCTCTGTTATAAGCGATATTGACTGAGTTGGTTAGTGTATCAGGCGGTAATTCGGATGATTACTTTACACTCGACGAAATATAATACTAATATTAATCATTATTAACAATGACTTATTTTGTTTTATTAAACTAAATTATTATTTCTTGAAACGGAAATGGAGGCATCGGTCCCCTTTCTTGTGGGCAGTGTCAGGAGAAAGTGCGATGCATACCTCTGCGACAGAGGCGGACCTGATGTTTGCATGGCTTGGTGCGACGCTGGATCGAAGTGCTTGCGGGATAGGCTGAGCAGTTGATGAATTCATCAAGGATGATGCCATAGCCCTCTGTAATTATTGGATAAATAATAATAAACAGAGTTTATGGCCAACGATGTATTCTGCCCCATCCCATCCATTGAAGAGGCATAGGGTAGGGGCGCTTTAGTACCTAGCAGGTTTATCGCAGGTCAATCCTTGTTTGTTCTCTCGGTCGACTCGCCACCCATGTTGTCGATCGTGATCCCGGTCTCTTCGCCTTTCTGGTTGCTAACGCTACCTGCTTCGAACGCGGCCTGATCGGACGGAATGTTCTGCTCGCTTACCGCATCCCTGGCATCAGTCGTTTTCGACATATCCGCATCGTTCGATTTGCCGCAGGCTGCCAGAGCCAGGGTTGTGCTGATAGCGATGATGATAGTTATCTGTTTCATTGCTTCGATCCTCTGTTCCATGTTTTAGGGTTGAACGCCTTGGCTATTTCCATGGCTATTCCGATATACAATTTTTCAGCCTCCCAGGCTGTGACCTGGGCGACGTTATTGGGTAAATGCCAATCAGATCCACTCGATGCCTTGGATTTTTGCAGTGTCGTTACTCGTCATTCGAGATATTAAGTATTTGCTTATATGTAATATTGTATGGCCCGGTCGCTGAGGCAGCTGCAAGGGGTTTCTTCTCCCCTGAGCTAGTTATCAGGCTTTGTGATAGGACCCGGCGGGCTGAGCCCCGTGACGCTAGCTGTCTTTTTCGCTTGAATTACCCATCCCCCGGTCACTACACTTGAATCACGGATGCTGTTGATTTCAATGGGGAGCAGAGTAGCCAAGCTCTGCATGGCATACGTTTCGAACCCTTAGCACATGGAGTTTGTTCAAATGAAAAGAATCATTATATGCGCTGACGGAACTTGGAATATCAGGGACCAGGTCGATAAAAAAACAGGGCGCCGTCATCCAACGAATGTCACCAAGATTGCACGGGCAATACGCCCGCAGAGCAGCGACGGTACGGATCAGATAGTCTATTACCACGAGGGTATCGGCACCAATGGTCCATTGGACAAAGTTACCGGCGGGGCCTTCGGCAAGGGCATGGAAGAGAATATCCGCAACATGTACCGATTCATCGTATACAACTACGAGCCGGGGGACGAGATCTTTCTTTTTGGCTTCAGCCGTGGCGCCTTCACGGTGAGAAGCCTCGCCGGTTTCATGAATCTGATCGGCCTGATCGAAAAAGACGACGACTACTATGTACCGGAGATGTACCATTGCTACGAAAAGAGCAAGGGATCCGGTTCACCGGAGTGGGAAAAGGCGTTTCATAACGTCAAGGGGACTCGATCCTGCCCGCCGATTAAACTGATCGGTGTTTGGGATACCGTGGGCGCACTCGGCGCGCCAGGCGTCATTGGCCAGATCTTCAACAAGAACAAATACCAATATCACGATATCGATCTCAATTCGAACATCGAGAACGCCATGCATGCGGTCGCAATCGATGAACGCCGCAAGCCCTTCAAACCATCTTTCTGGAGCCGCCCCATGTCCTGGCAGGGTGAACTGCAGCAGGCCTGGTTTGCCGGCGTGCACAGCAATGTGGGTGGCAGTTACTCTCCCGATGGACTGGCAAACGAAGCGCTTCACTGGATGGTGGAAAAGGCGGAGGCACTGGGGCTCGAATGTGACAGGGACTATCTTGACCACTTCTGGCCTTGCTTCAACTCGGTCTTGAATGACTCAATGACCATAGCCTACCAGGTGATGGGGCCATACGAGCGGCAGATCGGAAAACGCATTAACGATGGCGAAGCGATCCACCAATCGGTCTTGGATCGTATGCAGCATGGCAAGTGCGATTACGATCCACCCAACATCAAGGGCTATCACGACAACCAAGCGAATATACCCGTGGTGAATACCAACCGCATCAAACGTGGTGAACCCTGCCCCGATCTCTAAACCGATAGGGGGCAAAGCAGACTGAGTGAATACAGATTATGTATTGAATATCCACCGTTTTGTTTGCCACGGTTTTTTAACTGCCATTGCCTCAGATTGGTGCGAGGGTCGCACTCGAGCAGTGCGGCAAGCTTCTCCCCTTTTCCATTCTTCATATACTAAGTAATTGAAAAATAATAAATATGATGTTTGGCACATGCATTGCTATTTGACTTGTAGCTGATTCGAAAGCCGTGGTAAAGGTGCCGCGGCTCCGGTTAACAACATAGCCAATACGACAATTGGCAAGGGTAACGAAGCCCTAGGTGTCTCAGACCAATTTGGTTTGAGCGCTTAGGGCTTTTTTATTGTTTGAGGTATGGAGCTGATGCAGAAAGAGAAACTCGTACTGATCGGTAACGGTATGGCCGGGATACGCACCCTGGAAGAACTACTCAAACTGGCGCCGGAGCACTATGAGATCACGGTGTTCGGTGCCGAACCTCACCCCAACTACAACCGCATTATGCTTTCACCGGTATTGGCCGGCGAGAAGAGTGTTTCGGACATCATCCTCAACGATCGCGATTGGTATGCGGAGCACGGCATAATCCTGAAAACCGGCGATGCCGTGAGCCGAATCGACCGGATTGCGCGAAAGGTCATCAGCGAAAGCGGTGAAGAGAGCGGCTATGATCGGCTGTTGATCGCCACCGGCTCCAAGCCATTCATCATTCCCGTACCTGGACACGACAAGCGCGGGGTGATCGGCTTCCGCGATATCGCCGATGTTGAACAGATGCTTGCCGCAGCTGAGAGTTACAACAAGGCAGTGGTCATCGGTGGCGGCCTGCTCGGGCTTGAGGCGGCCAATGGACTGCTGAAAAACGGCATGGAGGTCACCGTGGTCCACCTCATGGATCGCCTGATGGAGCGCCAGTTGGACAAACCGGCGGCCGACCTGCTCCAGTCATCCCTGGAGAGGCATGGCCTGAAGTTTCGGATGGAGGCGCAGACAACGGAGATAATCGGCGCTGAACGTGTCGAGGGCGTACGCTTTGCGGACGGTAGCGAGACCGAGGCCGACCTGGTTGTCATGGCGGTGGGTATCCGCCCCAACATTGCGCTTGCCCAGGATGCCGGCATCCACTGCGACCGGGGTATCGTGGTCAACGATACCATGCAGACCTTCGATCCGCGAATCTATGCCGTCGGCGAGTGCGTGCAGCACCGCAATGTCTGCTACGGCCTGGTCGCCCCGCTCTTCGAACAGGCGAAAGTCGCCGCCAATCATCTGGCCAACCACGGTATCGCCCACTACGAAGGCTCGATCACCTCGACCAAGCTGAAGGTAACCGGCATAGACCTCTTCTCCGCCGGAGAATTCAACGAAGGGGAGGGCGACGAGACCCTGGTGCTGCAGGATCCGGGGGCCGGCGTCTATAAAAAGCTGGTGCTGTGCGACAACCGGGTCAAGGGCGCGGTGATGTATGGCGATACCCTGGACGGCAGCTGGTACTTCCAACTGTTGCGCGAAGGCACCGACATCAGCGCCTTTCGCGGCACCATCCTCTTCGGCCAGCACGATCTCGGGGATGCGGGACACGGCGACGAGACACGCCTCGCATCCCTCGGCGCCGAAGCGGAGATCTGCGGCTGCAACGGTGTCTGTAAGGGAGAGATCGTCGATGCCATCGTGAAGGAGGGGCTCTTCACCCTGGAGGATGTGCGGGCCCATACCAAGGCTTCGGGTTCATGCGGCTCCTGCACAGGACTTGTGGAGTCGATCCTCGCCAGCACTGTCGGCGAGGGCTATAGCGCAGCCCCCAGCAAGAAGCCGATGTGCGGCTGTACCGAATTCAGTCATGACGAAGTGATCGCCGGTATCAAGGAGTACCAACTCAAGGATATGGATGCGGTGCGGGGCTTCTTCGAGTGGAAACAGGCGGACGGTTGCGCCAGCTGTCGGCCGGCACTTAATTACCACCTGCTGGTCAACTGGCCGGGGGAGTATGAGGACGACGCCCAATCGCGATTCATCAACGAACGCGCCCACGGCAATATCCAGAAGGACGGCACCTACTCGGTGGTGCCGCGCATGTTCGGTGGCCTCTGCACCCCGTCGGATCTGCGCGCCATCGCGGACGCCTGCGACAAATACAAGGTGCCGGAAATGAAGGTCACCGGCGGCCAGCGCATCGACCTCTTTGGGATCAGGAAGGAGGACCTGCCGGCGATCTGGAAGGATCTCTCCGCCGCCGGTATGGTCTCCGGCCACGCTTACGGCAAGGCGCTGCGTACGGTGAAGACCTGTGCCGGCAAGAACTGGTGCCGCTTCGGCACCCAGGACTCCACAGGCCTCGGGGTGAAGCTCGAGGAGATGACCTGGGGTTCCTGGATGCCCCACAAATTCAAGATGGCGGTATCGGGTTGCCCGCGCAACTGCGCCGAGGCGACCATCAAGGACTTCGGCGTGGTCTGCGTCGACTCCGGATACGAGCTCCACGTCGGCGGCAATGGCGGTATCAAGGTGCGCATCACCGACCTGTTGTGCAAGGTCGAAACCGAGAAACAGGTGCTCGAATACAGCGCCGCCTTTGTTCAGAAGTATCGTGAAGAAGCGCGTTACCTCGAGCGTACCGCACCCTGGGTGGAGCGCGTCGGCCTGCAGTACATAAAGGATGCACTGTTCGACGAGAAACAGCGCAAGGCCCTGGCCGAGCGCTTCCTCCATTCCCAGACATTTTCCCAGATCGATCCGTGGAAGGCGCGCGCCGAAGGCGAAGAGGCCCACGAGTTCCGCAAGATCAAGATATGCGCGGCCTGAGCGTCGTCAAGTAGCGCAATGAGGTTTACACCATGAGTAACTGGATAGAAATTGCATCCCTGAACGACATCCCCAGGCTGGGTGCGCGGGTGATAAAGACCGATACCGTGGAGATCGCGGTATTCCGCACCGCGGGCGATGAGATCTTCGCCCTGAAGGACGAGTGCCCGCATCGCAAGGGCCCGCTTTCCCAAGGCATCGTCCACGACAACACCGTCACCTGTCCGCTGCACAACTGGAAGATCGATCTTGCCAGCGGCGAGGCCAAGGCGCCGGACGAAGGTTGCGCGCGCAGATACCCTATAAAGGTTATCGAGGAACGAATCTATCTGGGTCTCAACGACCAGGTGGCGGCAGCCTAGTCATCGTCAGGCTGTGGTAAGAAGATAGCTACGCCAGAACATCTCGTCACTTCTCTGACGGCGATAACGCCATGGCTTCAATAGTGCAGGATGGATTCGGCACCCTGGTGATGGGTGCTGGCCGCCGCACTATACTTTAGACTAACTGGCAATTTTCACCTTACTCTTGAACCTGAAGGCGTGGTTGTACTTCTCTGTGCGCCTTGAACGATGGGAGGAGCAGATGAGAGTCATCACAAGAGCGGTATTTTTTTGTTGCATTTGTCTATTGACGGTACTAATGCTATCTAGCACTCACGGACAGACAACTACGAAAAGCACGGCTCCAGCGATCGCATCTGACACGGTCGTTGGCCGTATGCTCGAGGCTCCCGTCAATACCCGGCCACTATCAGAAAAATTCTGGTGGGATGAGGCCTGGTATGACAATGGGGTTCTCCAGGCGCCTGTAAATTACGATGTGATCGAGAGAAAAGTCGTCTACGTGAATCCGTCAGATAACACCGAGGTCCCGGCAATCGTGTACCGCCCTAAACAGCCTGGCAAATATCCTGGGGTGCTGTTTCAGCATGGCCGACGCGGTTTGGATGAGCTTGTTCAGCGATTACCACGACGCATGGCCGCGAGGGGATTTGTGGTGCTGGCCCCTGATGTTTATTCTGCCCGTTTCATTGACAAGTTGCCCATTGCGCACATGGTTGAAACAGAGGGCGATACCAACGCCGGTGTTGATTATCTGCTTGCACAACCCGATGTTTCAACTTCTAAAATCTGTCTGTACTCCCATACGCGTGGTGGCTATTACGCATTGCAGGTGGCAGTGAAGTTCAATCGGCAAAATCAGGAAGTGGCTTGTTATGTCTCCTTTTACCCGCATTGGCAGAATCCAAATGCCGAGGAGCCAATGCAGGTTTACCGTTATGCTGTTGAAGCCGACAGTCTCGAAATCCCAACTATGATCCTAATAGGTGAGTATGAACAGTATCAACGCAGGCGTTCTATCGAGACGGCTGTTAAATCTATGAAGGAAGCGGGTAAAAATGTTCATTTGATAATCTATCCAGGTGTCGGACGAGGCTTCGATTTTAGACCGGAGAGAGTTCGCACATTCGCTGATGACCTCGCTACTAAGGATGCAACGATGCGAGTCGCTGAATTCATGAGAAGACACTTGAGTTCATGGGAGAAGTAGTAGAGGTAGTAACTTAGACAAAGGCCGGATGGATTCAGCCACATCTTCGCTCAGGAAGTGGCTACGATGCTGTACTTTTGAAAATAAAGCATGCCGGAGAAATCCTATGGGCAAAAAGAATAGGGTGTCATAGCCAATACATCATTCGGCGCCAGCAGTACGGATGCATGGCTTTACCTTGACGATTTTGGGGGCATACCATCATCGGTGCCGGCCACGAAGACTTCTGGATTTTATGATTAGACTCTGCAGGTAGATTGTAATTGCATTTCAGAAACAAGGGTGAGGTCACATACCGAACTCAAGTACCATATCTCTTGCTTTGTTTCTGCCGATATCGTCCAGGGTGACAAGTCCATCTTCTGCTAGATATCCTTCAGGTGCCAAGGCTCTTTCACTAGTCAACTCGTATAGGAAGTTCTGAAGATTCGGAAGATGTTGTTTATGCTGATCTTTTACATAGACATATAGTCCCGTGACAAGCGGATAGCGTTGGTTGGAAATAGTCTCATAGGTTGGTTCAACGCCTTCGATAAGACTAGCATCCAACTTGTCGGAATATATCATATAGTTGGTAAAACTGGTTATTGCATGACGACTATCATCATCTTCCACCCATCCAATGGTAACATCCTCGCGCTTGGCTGAATTTACGACGTGGTTATCCCGGCGGAGACTCCGGCAAATTTTTTCACGTTCAGCCTTCTCCAGTGCGTCTAAGGCTTGATAGGTCTTGCATCCCTCGACCATTACCAATTCATGAAAAGCCAATGCAGCAATAGTATTTGGCTCAGGTGTCATCACTGTAATCTTGGTTTTAGGCAATGATGAATCAATATCACTCCAACGACTTATACTATTCTTTCTGATCTTGCCATCACTAGGTGTCCTGGCGGCCAATGCTGTAAACAGTTGTCTTCGAGTCAGGTTTATACTTGTCTTCTTCTTGCTATGTACAAGTACTACGGCATCACGTCCAAATTCGATTTCAGTAATATTTGTTACCCCATGTTTCGCACAGAGTTTTCGTTCCCTTTCTGTAATGGGGCGTATTGCAGCGATGACATCCGGATGCTGCATTCCAAGGCCTTCACAGAAAAGCTGAAAGCCAGCGCCAGTACCCGTAATTTCTAGTGAGGGTGTGGGATCGTCCCAATTACGTGCGAAATGTTCTGCCACCGGTTGCACGAAAGAGAGCACATTTGATGATCCAACAATACGGATTCTTTCGTCGGCCTCTGCCAGAACAGCAAAGGTGATACAGGTAAGAGCGAGAAGGAGTCGACTTAATGACATAATCTTAGCTTCATTTATGAAGTCTTTTCTCATTGATATTATAGCATGCAATTTTTTGGTATTTGATAATCCCAACGTTATTTATAACCATAAAATTGATAGAAAACAATATTCAGCCATGATGTAAATAAACTGTAATCTATCTGTT
This sequence comes from gamma proteobacterium symbiont of Ctena orbiculata, assembly GCA_003094535.1. Taxonomy (GTDB): domain Bacteria; phylum Pseudomonadota; class Gammaproteobacteria; order Chromatiales; family Chromatiaceae; genus Thiodiazotropha. Next base: position 77,195 of record NATV01000111.1, read on the forward strand.
ATTTTTAGAATACTAGTTTCAATCTGTACCCAGTTATCATGGGCTTTGGGTACTGCTATGCATACTATAGCCTGCTCAAGTTGTCGTCTTAATAGCGTTTACAGCGTACATATTATCACTGTGCGGGGGTGCCAATGCGTTACCACGGTTAACGATCGTTATGAGAGTGCAGGAGCTTATCCTTTACGATAATCCTGGTAAAAAAACGTCTTTTTATCTTGTCCAATATTTATGACGGAGTTACTCATCACAGCGTTAAGATAGTGGCAAGATTGACTCGGCCACATCCACCAACCGAATATTCTTATCCATCGACGCCGTCCTCAACTTCTTATAGGCCTCTTCCTCGCTCAGGTTATAACGAGCCATCAGAATACCCTTGGCACGCTCGATGATCTTGCGTTCATTCAACGCCCGCTTGGCCTTTTCCAGTTCCACCTCCATGTTGGCCAGGCGCAGGGACTGGGCCTGCAGCAGGTCGATAACGGTGTGGGAGCCATCCTGACCCTCGACTGAAGTCGGTCTGAAGCTGAGCGACTGTTCAACCTGGAGATCTGGATCGAAGAAACGGTCGATGACACCCGTCCTGGCCGGTGGGCTCTCGCGCAATGCCTGCAGCAATCCCTTGGAATCGAGCAGCTCCTGTTCCGCCTCGGCGATCAGGGCGGCACATCGGGACTGCAGCCTTTCCACCATCTCGCACTGGATCGACCAGATGGCGGTTATGCGCTCGCTGCAGCAGTCGAACCACCGATCAATGAGGTTGGGGTCGAGTGGTGTATTCGCATCCGCCATGGTCAGTATGTTTCGCAGGTGTTGCAGTTCATCGGCACAGGGCATTGCTTCCATCCCTTGCCATTGTACCTGGATCGACTCTTCCGAAAATTCCAGGGATATGCGGAAATTGCGCCGTTGCGCGTCGATCAGGTGGACTATCCGTTGCTGGAGCGGAGTGTCGCACTGGCCGGAGCCGAAGGCGAGGGCGCCCATGGCGCGTTCCTGTCCCGCCAACTCCTTACCCTCGATGAGATTGAAAAGGGAGACAAGCAACCGCGTACTATCGGGATCTATCGCGGCATCGGCCAGTTCAAAGATCAGCGAGATCAAGCCTGCGATGAGGCGGCTGAATGCGGCTACCGATTCGCTCCCCGTGAGTTTCTGTTCGCCGACCCGCTTGCGCAGCTCAGGCAGGGCGTCGAAACCGAGCAGCACCCAGGCCATCAGGGAGATGATCTTGGCATTGGAGTGGGAGGAGTAATCGAGTTCGGCCTCGATCTTGTTTCGCAGCGAGTTCTCAACCGCTTCCGACTCGCTAATGAGTGCCAGGCGTGTCGATTCAAAACGCCTTCCCGAAGAGGCGAGATAGATGCTGGATGCCCCACGCTCGCTCTGCAGCACATGGATCATATGGCCGATAATCCCAACCAGGCTGGATCGCGTCTTCAGACGTTTCAACTCCTGGATCTCGAGCTGCTTGGCAACAAAGACAATATAGGGGACGGATTGAGGCATAGGAGTCGCCACACAAAAGTAAATCAGTTGTGATGCAAACAGTGGGCCAATCTATGGTCGATCCTGACTGATCTGCTACATTGATAATTGTAGGTAACTATATAAATTATAAATAAAAAGTAGTGCCGTCCTAAAATTTGTCCTGGATAACCCGGAGGAAGCGATCCTAAATCTGCTCAGAGATGGAGCAACGCGTCTTCAGAGAGGCGATCGATGCACCAGAATGGACCGGCTTTTTAGTCGCGAGCCAATCTTGCATAGACCTTGCCGTTAAATACCGCGGCGGAACCCTCTACACCGGTTACCTCGACCCTGGCCTCGAGACTTGATCGGCCACGGGTGAGCAATTGCGATAGGAAGCCTTCCAGCGCGTCTTTCGCGATGGTACAGCCGGCATCGATGTCGCCGACCACCGGTTCACGATAGCGGATGTTCCCTTCAGCCAGCACCAGGGTTGCTCCCTCGGGCAGTCTTGCCGTCACCAATCCCCACAAGGCCAAGGTACAGATAGTGTATAGAGATCCGGCGAAAGCCGTGCCATGTACATTGATGTTCTCACTGCCGCCGCCAGTTACCGCGATACTGTTCGGTTGCAGATCACGCACCTGGAATGCCATCTGCGCGGCAATAGGTATGCCCTCGCGTATGCGTTTTTCCAATTCTTCAGCTGATAGCATATCGTTGGCCTGTCACTTCCTGTAAGTTGCATGATAGGTTTTCCGCAGTTTAGCCTTCTGCACCTTTCCCATGGCATTCCGCGGCAGCTCTTCAACCAGATAAATCCGCTTGGGCTGTTTGAAGCGTGCAAGACGCCCCTGCAGCGCCGCGATGATACCGCTCTCGGTCAAATCGCGGCTGCCATCCTGCACCACAACGGCAACCACAGCCTCGCCGAAATCGGCATGGGGTACGCCGATGACGGCCGACTCCTCGACCCCGGGGATCTCATCGATCTCGCCCTCGATCTCCTTCGGATAGACATTGTATCCGCCGCTGATGATCAGGTCCTTGGCACGTCCAACAATTGTGATGCGCTCCTCTTCGTCCATCAGCGCCATGTCGCCGGTGATGAACCAGCCGTCGTCGCGAAAATCCGCCTTGGTCTTCTCCGGCATCCGCCAATAACCCTTGAACAGATTCGGCCCTCTCATCTCCAGCACGCCGGTCTCTCCGTGCGGCAGTTCAACGCCATTCTTGTCGGCAATGCGCACCGAGATGCCGGGGAGGGCAAAGCCTACGGTACCGGCAATCCGCTCGCCCATATAGGGATTCGAGGCGATCATTCCCGTTTCGGTCATGCCGTAGCGTTCAAGGATGCGATGGCCGGCGCGTGCTTCGAAGCCGCGGTGGGTCTCCGCCGGCAGTGGTGCGGAACCGGAGATGAAGAGCCTCATGTTGCGGCACCGATCGGCGTTGAATGTCTTTGCCTCCAATAATCTGTTGTAGAAGGTCGGCACGCCCATCATCACGGTGCTCCCGGGGAGATGATCGATAACGGCATCGATGTCGAAGCCCGGTAGAAAATGGACCGGCGAGGTGCCGAACAGGGCGCAGTGCAGTGCGACGAAGAGTCCATGCACATGAAAAATCGGCAGCGCATGCAGCAATACATCATCGCCATTCCGCCAATGCCAATAGGCATGCAGCACCTGCGCGTTCGAGGCCAGGTTTGCATGACTGAGCATGGCCCCCTTGGAGCGCCCCGTGGTACCGGAAGTGTAGAGGATCGCCGCAAGATCTTCGCCCTTGCGAACGACCACCGCAGGATCGGGATCGAGGGAGTTCAGGCCAAGCAGAAAAGTACCGTTGCCGTCGCTGTCCAGGGTCAGCAGATGGGGTTGGCCAACCCGATTTGCGGCCAATGCCAGCTTGTCGTGTTCACAGGGGGTACAGACGAACAGCCGGGGTGCTGCATCCTCGATGAAATATTCCACCTCGGCGGATGTATAGGCAGTGTTCAATGGGATGTAGATTGCGCCGGCACGCAGGCAGGCAAGGTAGAGAAGCACCGCCTCGTATGATTTCTCTACCTGTACCATGACCCTGTCGCCAGGCGCGACACCCAACTTCGCCAGCTGACTCTGCATGCGGCCGGTGGCGCTGTCCAGCTCAGCGTACATCAAGGCCTTCCTGCCTGGCGTCATCAGGAACGGCCGCTCACCTCCGTGGCTGAAGCGCTGCTTCGCAAAATTCAGATAGAGATTATCGTTTTTCATTGCCCACAACCCGACAGAGAAATCAATAATCCACAGTGTAATCTGAATTGGTGGATTTTTAATCCGCCTCGCGCAACGTAATTACTATCAACCGGTCCATCGATTGCGAATGCAATCTGGGTGCTTTTTAAGAGTGGCCAGAATATAAGATTGAGATCGGGTAATCTTGCTTGGTGATTGAAAGGGTAAGGATATGAGACCTGTCTCAACCTGCTGCATGCGCCAGTCGATAGCCATGTCCGAACCTTCTCCTGTTGATTCCGGCAAGGATCTTCTGACCCTTGGTCTGGCTATCCACCAGCTCGGTACGCACCTGGCCATGGTTGCTGTCCAGGCTGCCCCAACTGCGGGTCAGTGTCCATACGCCGAACAGATCAGGCTGTAAGTGAGCCCGATAGTAACGGCGCTTCTCTTGATGGATCCAGATTCGGTTCATTGCGATCTCCTGTAGCTCAGGCCAGATATTCTTTACACGGCCTCATATTCCTCGTAGGCGTTGCCACATTCACCGCATACCAATTTCAGGCCTGGTTTACCCCAGACATTGGTTTGACAGTGGGCGCAGGTATAGCGGGACTTCACCTTCTTCCGGGCGGCCAGCTGCAGCTGTTCGCTTGGCACCAGATCGTGGAACAATTCGCTGATCGGGCAGTGGAGGAGGGCAGCGAACTGTTCTTCGTCAATTCTGTCACCGGTTCCCAATTCGGTAAGATCTTCATCCCAGCCGGTATCCCTTTCCCGTTGTTGACAGGAGGGGGACAACGCCGCGATTCGGTCAACCCAGGGCAGACCCTTGGACTGTCGTATGAACGTCCTGGCGGCACGCTCAAATGCACCCCCGGGTTTTGGATAGTCACTTACCTTTTGTCCTGTTCTTCTGCCGCCCGGGCGGCCGGTACTGCTCGGTATGAGACCGATCAGATCCATCTTTTCGGCCCACTCCTTGTTGTGATAGCCGTTGCGGCTGGGCTTGCCGAAGCAGTGTTGCCAGTTATGCACCATCTCGTGAACGATAGTCTGCAAAACCTCCAGCAGATTGTGCCGGGCGAAGTAGGCGGGATTGACGGCTATCTCGTGTACAACCGTTCCCTGGGGATCGGTCCAACGATTCGCCGAGAAGTACCCCATGACATTTTTCTCCCGCTGAACAGTCAACAGGCAGGTAGGAAGCCGTCCATTGAACAGCGCCTTGTTGAAATGGTCGTAGGCCGCTTCCAGGTAGCGATAGAAACTGTGTGTTGGTGATTTCATAATAATATGTATCGTACGATACATATTATAGTTTATTGAACGAATTAGATCAATATAAAAGGGGTGTTCAGACTGGCTGGCGTGCCATTACCTGCAATAAGTGTACGTTTTAATAAGCAGTTTCAATGCCTATGATTTGAACTGGTTTTGCCAATCTTTCTAAGCTCAATCGCGTCGCCTCGAATAGGGATGTTTACCGTTGTCACCTGTTTTTGTTTCCCGATTGATCAACGTCACCACTGATTCAGTGGACAGCAATCTTGAATGCGAAAACGGATCAGTAGATAGAATGTGAGAAGCAACAATGCAGAATAACCCAGTACGCCTTGCGAAACATCCCGAAATCAGCCCGCAAGCCGAGTCTGTCCGCACTGCCTTGATGGAATCTGGCCTGGAAACACCGATGATCGAAAACGGCCTCAGCAATGAACAAAAATATGAACGCATCAGTAACCTGATGACCGATGTTGTAAGAACCCTGGGGCTTGATCTGAATGACGACAGCTTGATGGACACGCCGCATCGAATCGCCAAGATGTATGTCAACGAGATCTTTTCAGGGCTCGATTACAGCCAGTTTCCCAAGCTCTCCCTGATCGAAAACAAAATGGGCAGCGATGAAATGATCAAGGTAGGGAATATCGAGCTGACAAGCACATGCGAGCACCATTTTGTCACCATTGACGGCAAGGCCAGCGTCGCCTATGTGCCAGGAAAAAACATCATCGGCCTGTCCAAAATCAACCGTATAGTGCGTTTTTTCAGCCAACGCCCACAGGTTCAGGAACGCTTGACGAAACAGATACTCATTGCCATGCAAACGCTTTTGGAGACAGAGGACGTAGCGGTAAGAATCGACGCCACACACTATTGCGTCAAATCCCGGGGCGTTATGGATAGCAATTCACTAACCAGCACCAAGGCATTTGGCGGCTGTTTCAAGGGGGATTCCGAGAAGAGATCGGAATTCCTTTCAGTCTAAGTGCTGGCAACCCTGTTTCTACCTTCCCGCTTTGCCTGATAAAGTGCGCTATCGGCGCGTTCCAAAATATCGGAATAGTTAATATCGTTAGGATCTATTTCACTAACTCCAATGCTTACAGTAGTGGTAATTGAGCCGCGAACGCAATCGAACGGCTGTTCCCTGACATCCCGGCAAATTCTTTCAGCCAGCTGGCGGGCACCTTCTTTATCGGTCTCCGGTAACAGCATAACGAACTCTTCACCGCCATACCGAGCGAGGAGGTCTTCCGATCGGGTCGAGTTTAGACAGATTTTTGCATTGTGTTTCAGGACATCATCACCGATGCTGTGCCCATAAATGTCATTGATATCTTTGAAATTATCCAGATCGATCATAAGGATGGAGTAATCGCGTTTGAATCTGTAGGCACGCTTAAATTCCATTTCAGCGATCTTTTTTAATTCTCGACGATTTGACAGGCCTGTCAGCTCGTCTTTAGTTGCATGTTGTAGCAATCTGATTGAGGCCAGTCTTTTCTGGTTAGCATGCTTTGCGAATACTATGCTAATAAGCCCCGTAACTTGGAGTAGCAAAAGATAGATTAGGATCGAAATGTAATCAGGTATTGAAGATAGGTCATTAAGACGCTGCTTTGAGATATGGGAGACATAGACCCAATATAGATCCTTCGTTTGTGGTTGATCTGCATCAGGGCGTAACTGAATATTCTCCACCGTTCCGAGAATCGCACGATTCAACGGGTAGGCTCTCTGGAAAATGTACATTCCGGTTTCAGTGACGACGGAACCGCCGTTTTTACTGCTTATTATCGCCCTCCAAACTTCGGGTTGTTCTGAAGCAAAGGTCTCTTTGCTACCGTACATAAAACCCCATAGCTTTGCATCATCCGCACCCATCAACCAATATCCATCACTGTTGAGCATGACTGTGTCACCTGACAGGGTATTAAAGATATCCTCAATCTTATCGAGTAACGCAGCCGGGGTAAAATTCGTGATCAGAACCCCGCGTTTCTCGCCGTACCCATCGTATACGGGTGTGGCGAAGCGGATGGTGGGTACAAGCGGTTCTTCAATAACCCCTTGTTCTACATTTAAGTCCAACGGTGATATATAAATATCACCCTGATTGAGTCTGATTGCCTCTTTAAAATAGTAACGTTCACTCTTGTCCTGAAGCTCGGACTTGGGCACTATCTCCGGCTCTCCATTTTTTTTGTTGACCCTGATAATCTCCTTGCCATCTGTATCTATTAACCGGATCTGAGCGTACTTTGGTTTGCGCCTGGTATACAGAGAAAATTCCCGGATTATCTGGGTCAAGGTCCGCGTACTGTTATTGTGAAGGAACTCCCTCAATACCTCGCCTTCAGCCAGTACCAACAAGTCTGACAACTTCTGCTTAAACAACGTAGAGGTCAGATCGCTGGCGTTCCTCAAGGCGGATTCTTCGCGGATTTTTATTGCCTGCAATTCATATTTTTGTGTTTGGTTCGAGAAGAAGTAGAAGATACCGCCCAACAGTAACGAGGCTGGAATGAAAATTTTCATGAAATTGATGAGCAGCGCTCTTTTCACAGCGCGCTCACCACTCAATTCTGACTTGGAATCATCATCTGGGTCCATGCCTATATCCTGCTTCAAATGATTCTCTACGGGCTTTCCATGTCAAACGGAATCGTATTTCCGCACAGTTGAAAATGGCTAAAAAGTTTCGGGTTGGGCATGGTAGTTTTCACAATGGCAATCAAGTCAAAATAGTTATGGTTAACACCTCCGTGTAGTTATGCTTTGAGTACATATCACTCAGGTTATATTTCAACCTCGTAGTGGCTGCTAAAGATCTTCATATCTTTGCCTGCAAGGGGGAAGAGAATAAGAACCGGAGTCGCGCTTGTTGGAATTAGATCTACATGTCTGCAATTATCCGGGCAATAATCAAGCAGCCATGTTTCCACTAAGCCCGCTTTCGCGTAGTTGGTGCCAAGATCATATCCATGGTTTTGAGTGACATTCTGAGCATTTCATCAATATGCGGAGACACATTATCCGGATTTAATCCGGTAGCATCCCAAACGTATGGTTCTATGGCCCAGAGCATCTCCTCCATTGACAGCCCTGACATCTCGCCACGAGCGATGGCTAGTGCAATATGGACTATGGCTACATCGATTTTGGCTTCAGTCGCATGGGTTGGACGATGATGGTTTTTGGCGACGGATATCAAGCTCTCCGGCAGGTGCCAGGACTTCATCAGTGCAGCTCCCACATCCATGTGATTGAATCCCAAAACTTGCTGTTCCACCTCAGCGAGGATCCACTCATCGCCGCTTGTAATCTCCATGATTTCAATGGCTTGGTCGGGCAAGGTAAGATAGATAACCAATCGTCCTACATCATGGAGCATACCGGCGACGAAAAGCCGTTCACTGTGTAACGCATTGCTCTGCCTGGCTAACATCTGCGACATAACACCGGTTGTGACCGCATGGCGCCAATAATCATCCATATTGACCAAGCTCTCGGGAATCCCGGTAAAAGACCTGACGGCGGTTGTTGCCAATACCAGGTTCTGCAGTTCATGAGTACCTGCGATGGTGACGGCCCTGGATATGGTATCCACTTGCGATCTGAGGCCATAAAAGGGACTGTTTACCAGCTTCAACAACCTGGCGGATATATCTACATCGGTGGAGATGATTTCTGCAAGTTTCGCAGCTGAGCAGTTAGGCTGCTCCATCATCTGATTGACTTGAATAAATACTTCGGGAAGGGATACCAGTTTATCGATATCTTCGACAAGCTCTTCAGGGGCCATAGCAATAACGCATCCTAATAGTTAAGAGAACCGCGGCCGATAATGGCAACGATTTTCATTGATTCACTAGGTCGTTATTACTATCACACCGTTGGTGATTACCAATCCTTAGGATGAGTTTTTGTACTCCTATTGGGGTAGGGAATATAACAACTTTGTTCGGTGATGATTATTCTTAAACGGGCTTGTTTTTAAGATAATTTGAACTTGATCACAGAATTGACTCGATTACGGTACTTTTGTTCTGACTAGAGCTGTCAGCTATTGATAATCCTCGAACTTCTACTTATCTAGGCCCGTGTTGTACTACACAGATTAAGGGTTAGCAGCCGTGATCGGTAGTACTAACAGATCCATTTCATTCCTGTTAATTGTCGGTTTCTATGACTATCAAGATAGCACTCTGAAAACCATGTTTGAGACTTTACTGTTTCTCAGATAGATATTGGATACCCTGAAAAGGTTGTTCTCCAACTCAAATTCGGTTGTCCATACAGCATCAAATACGAGACCACTGTCCATCTCAAGATCAAATGCTTTTGCGACCTCGGCAGATCTGATGGTAACGTGAGAATCTCCGCGAGCACGAGCAGGAATCACATAGTGCTTCTTACAATATGATCTGATGGCTTCTTTTGAAACAGGCATGTCCAGGGCAAGTATGCTCGGCTGTGTACTACTGGGTGTGAAGGGTCTGCTAATTAAACAATGATGTCAAGTATACAAACCATATGATATCAAGTACTTCGATTAACACCCCTTAGTCATCTAGCTGTGAGACGGGACCTTAAATAAATTAGATCATGTCTAAAGTGGATTAGAAGATGTCTAAAAAAATATATTGCAGCGTATTCCGTCAAAATCTTTTGGGATCGGGTGGCACTCAACACAACATAGTTGACTGTATACGGTGTCGCTTGAGTTCAAGAGAGATATTGTTTATTTACTGGGAGACGAAAAATGAGTTTATTCGGCGGTGTTATTGGTAGTGTTGTAGGCAGCACGCTGAAGGACATCATCAACGATGCACCTCTTGCAACATTTATGAGAGATACAGCAAACGAAGCAATTGATAACATAGTAGGTAATAACAAGCAGGGTACTTCCCTTGAGTGCCAAGAAGCTGCTCGCAATTCTGATGTGGAAGATGCAATGGATCGGATTGCTTACGGTGTTGCTTAGCAAGCCGCAGAGGAAGCTAATGAAAAATGCAATGGCGGTGAAGGCTCACAAAACTGGCTTGTT
>NATV01000112.1 GCA_003094535.1 gamma proteobacterium symbiont of Ctena orbiculata
GATGTGGCCGCGGTGGGCGCTGCCGAAAGCCAGATGCGCTTGGGGCTCGGCTCGCTGTTCGCGGTGGCGGAAAACTACCCGGACCTGAAGGCCAATGACACCTTTCTGCATCTGCAATCGCGGATAACCGGGCTGGAGAACAGCATTGCCGACCGGCGCGAGTTCTATAATGACAGCGTCAACAGCAACAATGTCCGTATTGAACAGTTTCCCGATATCATCCTGGCCAGGCAGTTCGGCTTCAAGCCCGCCGTGTTGTTGGAGTTCGACGAAGCCGAATTGACAGATGTCGACATGGGCACCCTGTTCAACTAGGGCCTGCCTACATTCGGCAAGATGCAAAACCTCGCCAGTCTCAGTGACGGCTATTTCTGGTTCTGGGCACTGTTGCTGATTCTGTTTTCACTGATCGCCTTCTACTTCACCTTCCGCAACCTGCACCGGGCAAGGCTGATCGAGGATACCCCCACTTCCCTGATTCGCTCGGCACCCCAGGGCTACGTGGAGTTGATCGGCGAGGCAGCGCTGATGGCCGGCGAGCCGGTGCTTGCCCCCCTCAGCGGCAAACCCTGCTGCTGGTGGCGCTATAAGGTCGAACGCAAGGGCGACAAGGGATGGCGGGCGGTGCGTTCCGACAAGAGCGAAAGCCTGTTTTTGCTCAAGGATGCAACCGGCGAGTGCATCCTCGACCCGGAGGGAGCCAGCATCAATCCCAGTGAAAAAAATATCTGGTACGGACCCAATCCGACGCCCACGGCCGGTCCGGACAAGGGGAGCGGCACGGTCCATCGAAAAGCGCAACGCTTCGGTGTGCGTATCTCGGTCAACAACACCTTCGGCGGCGACTACCGGTATACCGAGGAGACCATCATCCCGGGCGATCCCCTCTATGCCATCGGCCTCTTCAGCTCCCTGGGTGAAATCGATCGCAAGGCGATTCGCGATGACATGATCAAGGAGCGGCTGCGCCAGTGGAAGGCTGACCACGAGACCCTGCTCAAGCGCTTTGACAGCAACCGCGACGGCCAAATCGATCTGCAGGAGTGGGAATCTGTCCGCCACAGCGCGCAACGGGAGGTGACCCGGGAACAGCTGCAGCAGGATCAGCAGCCCCTTCACACCCTGAGCAGCACAGGCACGCACCGTCGACCCCTGTTGATCTCGACCAAGGCGGAGTTCGAACTGGTTCGTCACTACCGCCTGCTCACCCTGGTTGCCCTGACCGCATTCTTTACCTTCGGCGCCGGCGCAGTCTGGTATATTTCATCCCGCCTGGCCCAGCTCTGAACCGACTGTCCAATCCGGTCGCGCTGCCGATGCCGTTCACCCCCACCGTCGGCGTAGAGGGTCAAGCGACGGTCAACAATGCACTCCATCGCTTCCCCCAAATCAGGGAATTATATCGCAGAGCGTAAGTCTGATATCGGCAATGGACTATTCCTTGTTCTCCGACAGAATGCGAAAATAACCTTTTTCTTGAACCATCATCACAGGTTGCCAGATGCCAAACAGGTATATTCCAATCGCGCCAATGCTCGCCCTCTGTTCAACCATCCTGCAGGCGGCGAGCATCCTCGACGATGACTCCTCCAACGATCTTCAATGGCAACCCCAGACACCCTTCGAGGAGTCGAAGACAACCCTTCCCGAAAGAATCAACCTGGACGACCTGCAGGAGTTCCAGGTTGGCGCCAGCGATCCCCATTTTCGCTACTACATCGAACGCGGCTCGCTGCAGACCGCCAGCGACAAGGTGACTCGATTTGTTGTCGTTATCCGCTCCCATACAGGGGTGATCAACAGCTCCTACGAAGGTATCCGCTGCGGCGAAAGGCTGTTCAAGGTCTACGCCTACGGCGGTGCCGATAAACTCTTTCCGGCTGCGCATTCGGAATGGCGCGATATCCCCAAGGATGAGTCAACCGACTATCGTGCCACCCTCTATGACGACCTGATCTGCAATCTGCTGACCGGACGGAGCAACCCGCCCGATGCCATCTTTCGCGCGATGAGCAACCAATACACCCTGGGCGGCGACTAGGGCCTGTTAACCGGAATAGGGAGTTCGACCGATGAATCCACTGAATGATATGCAGGGGTTGCCCCCGTTCTCGGTGATAACCCCCGACATGGTAGAGCCCGCCATGGACCGGCTGCTGGAGGCGAACCGCAATAAGATTCAGCAATTGCTCACTTCCCAGACAAGCTTCACCTGGAAGAGTCTTATCGAGCCCCTGGAGGTGGCGGAGGATCGGCTCAGCCGTACCTGGTCTCCGGTCAGCCACATGAATGCCGTGGTCAACAATGACGCGTTGCGTGCCGCCTACAACGCGGTGCTGCCGAAACTGAGCGAATATACCACCGAGATCGGCCAGAACAGCCAACTCTGCGCGGCCTACAAGACGGTTGCGGAACAACCCGGGCTGGATCAGGCGCAGCGACAGTCACTGGATAATGCGCTGCTCGATTTTCACCTCTCCGGTGTCGACCTGGAGGAGACAAAGAAGCAGCGTTTCAAGGAGATCAGCCAGGAACTCTCCCAACTGACCACCAAGTTCGAGGAGAATCTGCTCGACGCCACCAACGGCTGGTGCAAGCTCGTCACGGACAAATCAGCCCTGCAGGGGCTGCCGGAGTCGGCCCTTGCCCTGGCCCGACAGACCGCCGCTCAGCGTGACCGGGAAGGATGGCTGTTGACCCTCGAGTATCCCTCCTATCTGCCGGTGATGACCTATGCGGACGACCGCGGTCTGCGCAGGGAGGTCTATGAAGCCTTTGCCACCCGCGCCTCGGACCAGGGACCCCACGCCGGCAAATGGGACAACAGCGAGGCGATGGAGCGGATTCTCGCGCTGCGCCACGAGATGGCCGGACTGCTGGGATATGCAAACTACGCCGATCGCTCGCTGGCGAAGAAGATGGCCCGCTCCAGCGACGAGGTGATTGCCTTCCTCACCGATCTCGCCAAGCGCTCACGATCCCAAGCGGAGCGGGAACTGGCGGAACTCGAGGCATTCGCCGCGGAGCATTACGACCTCGGCGATCTCGAGGCATGGGATATCGCCTACTATGCCGAAAAACTGCGCCAGAAGCGCCACAACATCAGCCAGGAGGAGTTGAAACCCTACTTCCCGGAAACCCGGGTCCTGCCGGGTATGTTTGCGGTGGTGGAACGCCTCTACGGCATCCGTATCGAAGAGGTGGAGGGAATAGACTGCTGGCACCCCGATGTCCGTTTCTTCGAGATCCGCGACCGCGACCATCATCTGCGTGGACAGTTCTACCTCGATCTCTATGCACGTCCCAAAAAACGCGGCGGCGCCTGGATGGACGAGTGTGCCAGCCGCTTCTTCACCGACACCATGGACCAGATACCTGTCGCCTACCTCACCTGCAATTTTTCACCACCAGTGGACGGCAAGCCCTCGCTCTTTACCCACGACGAGGTGTTGACCCTGTTCCACGAGTTCGGACACGGCCTTCACCATCTTTTGACCACGGTGGACTATCCCGCCGTAGCCGGTATCAACGGCGTCGCCTGGGACGCGGTGGAGCTGCCCAGCCAGTTCATGGAGAACTGGTGCTGGGAGAAAGAGGCCCTGGATCTGATCTCGGGTCATGTGGATACGGGCGAACCGATACCCGACGAGCTCTACCAACGCATCTACGCGGCGAAGAATTTTCAGTC
>NATV01000113.1 GCA_003094535.1 gamma proteobacterium symbiont of Ctena orbiculata
TCGATAGATGATAACTATCGCCATTCACATTACTTTGTAACTTATTGAATTAATTCTTAATTAAATTTTTAAAAAGACAAATTGCCCGATAAGGGTATAATCCGCCCTCTTTTTCTCTCTCTTAAGGCCGTTCAGTGATTGAGAACCTCAGAAATATCGCCATCATCGCCCATGTCGATCATGGCAAGACCACCCTGGTCGATGAACTGCTGAAGCAGTCGGGAACCCTTGGCGATCGTTTTGGCAATGTGGAACGGGTCATGGATTCGAATGACCAGGAACGGGAGCGGGGTATCACCATCCTCTCAAAGAACACCGCGATCCGCTGGAACGACTATCGGATCAACATCGTCGATACGCCAGGACATGCCGACTTCGGCGGCGAGGTGGAGCGCGTGCTCTCAATGGTCGATTCCGTGCTGCTGCTGGTCGATGCCCAGGAGGGGCCGATGCCACAGACCCGATTTGTCACGCAGAAGGCATTCAAGCATGGTTTAAGGCCGATCGTGGTAGTGAATAAGATCGACAAGCCGGGCGCGAGACCCGACTGGGTCATAGATCAGGTGTTCGAACTCTTCGACCGTCTCGGTGCTACCGACGAGCAGCTCGATTTTCCCATCGTCTATACCTCCGCGGTTAATGGCTATGCCGGGCTCGACAACGAGGTGAGCGATGGCGATATGCAGTCGTTGTTCGAAACCATCGTTGATCACTGCCCGGTTCCCGAAGTCGATCCCGACGGACCCTTCAAGATGCAGATCTCCAACCTCGATTACAGCAGCTATGTCGGTGCGATCGCCGTGGGCAGAGTGACCCGGGGCACCGTGAGGCCGAATCAGCAGGTGACGGTGGTTAAATATGACGGTGAACTACATCGCGGCAAGATCGGTATAGTCTACGGCTACCTCGGCCTGGAGCGCTTCGAGGTAGATCAGGCGAGTGCAGGCGACATCATCGCGATCACCGGCCTGGAGGCCCCCAATGTCTCCGATACCCTCTGTGATCCAGAGGAGGTGGAGGCGATGGCGCCGCTGACGGTGGATGAACCCACGGTGTCGATGACCTTCCAGGTCAACACCTCGCCCTTTGCCGGGCTTGAAGGCAAATATCTTACCTCAAGGCAGCTCAAAGAGCGCCTCGAACGGGAGCTGATACACAATGTGGCGCTACGGGTTGAGGAGGGTACGGATCCCGAGAAATTCAAGGTCTCCGGGCGCGGCGAGCTGCACCTCTCGGTGTTGATCGAGAGTATGCGCCGTGAAGGATTCGAACTGGCGGTCTCGAGACCGGAAGTGATCTTTCGCGAGGTGGAGGGTGAGGTCTGCGAACCCTATGAGCAGTTGACCGTGGATGTGGAGGAGAAGGATCAAGGCAGTATCATGGAGGCATTGGGCACCCGCAAGGGGGAACTCAAGGATATGGTACCTGACGGCAAGGGTCGGGTGCGCCTCGATTACCTAATCCCTTCCAGGGGGTTGATCGGATTTCAGACCGAGTTTATGACCACCACATCGGGTACCGGCCTGATCTATCATGTATTCGATCACTATGGCCCGACCCAGCCGGGCGGGATTGCGCCGCGGAAAAATGGCGTCCTGATATCAAATGGCCAGGGCAAGGTGCTGGGTTACGCCCTTTTCAATCTTCAGGAGCGGGGCAGGCTCTTCTCATCCCCCGGTGAGGAGGTCTACGAGGGACAGATAGTCGGGATCCACGCCCGGGAGAACGATCTGGTGGTCAATCCTCTGAAAGGCAAGCAGCTTACCAATATACGGGCCGCCGGCAAGGATGATTCGATCATTCTAACCCCTCCGCTGCAATACAGTCTCGAGCAGGCGCTGGAATTCATCGAGGATGATGAACTGGTGGAGGTGACGCCCAGTGCCGTCCGCTTACGCAAGAAGCATCTCAAAGAGCATGAACGCAAGCGGGCATCAAGGGAGTAGCGGGGCGCGCGGGGGTGCGCAGATCCCTCGCTTCACACTGGATTGGCTGAATGGTCTAAGGTATTGTCTGTGGCACAAAAAGAGAAGCCCAACTGCAATCCATGCAGTTGGGCTTACAGTCGTCGGCTTGGTTGGCTAAGCTACTCGTCCCTGTGCTCTCCTGAGCTCTGAGTCCTGGGGGTACATCCCTGATGACGACAACTTAATATTGACACAAAATGTAACTTTTACTGTGGGATTCTGCACACATTATTTGTGAGATTTTTCTCTAATCCTTGTAGGATTTTTCCTACACGGCGGTTGAAACAGACGATGAAAGACCTCTATCCACCCATTGAGCCGTTCAGCACCCAACTGCTAGCAGTGGATAGGGGCCATCGGCTCTACCTCGAACAGGTAGGCAGGCCAGGCGGGATCCCGGTGCTGTTTCTACACGGTGGGCCGGGGGCGGGCTGCGAACCCTACCACCGCCGTTTTTTCAATCCCGAACACTATCGTGTTGTACTCTTCGATCAGCGGGGTTGCGGTCGCTCCACACCCCACGCCTCGTTGCAGGACAATACCACCTGGGACCTGGTGGATGATATCGAGCGGATTCGCCGGCAGCTGAATATCGAGGATTGGTTGCTGTTCGGGGGTTCCTGGGGATCGACCCTCGCCCTCGCCTATGCACAAGCCCATCCGCAGCGGGTCAAGGGGATGATCCTCAGAGGTATTTTTCTCTGCCGCGATGAGGAGATTCAGTGGTTCTACCAGCAGGGGGCGAGCCGTATATTCCCCGATTATTGGCAAGATTTCCTGGCGCCGATCCCGCAGCGGGAACGGGAGGACCTGCTACATGCCTACCACCGCCGCCTCACCGGCGAGAACGATATCGAGCGTATGGCGGCGGCCAAGGCATGGTCGATCTGGGAGGGACGTACTGCCAGCCTCCATCCCAATCCCTCTGTGGTCAATTTTTTTTCCGATGCCCACACAGCCTTGAGTCTGGCTCGGATTGAGTGCCACTACTTTGTCAATCATGCCTTCCTGAGCCCCAATCAACTGCTCGCGGAGAGCGGCAAACTGGCGGATATACCCGGTGTCATTGTCCAGGGACGCTACGATCTTATCTGCCCCATGGCCTCCGCCTGGGAACTGCATAATGCATGGCCGGGGAGCGAGCTCAAGGTAATTGGGGACGCGGCTCACTCCGCGGCTGAACCTGGTATCCGCAGTGCCTTGATCGAGGCGACGGACAACTTTGTCAAGACATTGGGATGATCGGTCTTCTGCAACGGGTGAATGAGGCAAGCGTTCACATCGACGGTGCCTGTGTTGCCGCGATCGAGCGGGGACTTGCCGTGTTAGTGGGTGTCGAGCGGGATGACAATGAGCGCAGGGCCGACCGTCTGCTAGAAAGAGTCTTGGGATACCGTGTATTCAGCGACGCCAACGGACGTATGAATTTGAGCCTCGGGGAGATAGAGGGTGGATTGCTGCTGGTTCCCCAGTTCACCCTGGCGGCGGATACCGGCAAGGGGATGCGGCCGGGATTCTCCTCTGCCGCTGAACCGGAACTTGGCAAGGCCCTGTTCAACTATCTGAAGGAGCGGGCAGAGGCGCAATATCACCCGGTAGCTTGCGGTGTTTTCGGTGCCGATATGCAGCTGGCCTTGGTCAATGATGGTCCGGTCACTTTTTGGCTGGAGAGTTGAATCGGAAAATACTCTTATACTGTCGCTTGTGGCGCCGCATAGAGGTGTATACAACATCATGATTGATCGCTGTCTGCCACGACTGCTGTTTATCTCGCTTCTTTTCACTTTACCCGCGATGGCCGCGGAACGTGGTCCCGCAGTATCGGACTATCCCGCAGAGCGCATTGCGGAGGATGTCTATGTCATACATGGACCCCTGGGCGTGCCCTCGGTAGAGAACCAGGGCTTCATCAACAATCCGGGATTTGTCATTGGCCGGGATGGGGTGATCGTCATCGATCCGATCCCGGATTCCCGGCGCGAATCCGGCACTGTCTTTTTAGACGATTTCCACTAGAATAAGCTGTTTTTGACGGGTGAGAACCCATTAATGCCGTTTATTGAACTACTGGCGAATCGATATCAAGGCCATTTATACCGGAGCTATCAGTATGCAGCGTACCGCGCAGATTGAGCGCAATACCCTGGAGACCCAGATCAGCCTATCGCTGAACCTGGATGGGAGCGGCGATGCCAGGCTTGATACCGGCGTCCCCTTTCTTGATCACATGCTGGATCAGGTTGCCCGCCACGGTCTGATCGATCTCAGCATCAAGGCCAAGGGAGATCTGCATATCGATGCGCATCACACGGTGGAGGATGTGGGTATCAGCCTGGGCCAGGCCATCGCCAAGGCGGTTGGTGATAAAAAGGGTATCAATCGTTACGGACACGCCTACGTGCCGTTGGACGAGGCACTGTCACGGGTGGTGATCGATTTTTCAGGACGGCCGGGACTGGTCTACGAGCTGGCATTCAGCCGCGCGCGCATCGGTGATTTCGACGTCGACCTGTTTCAGGAGTTTTTCCAGGGACTGGTCAATCACGCCGGGCTCACCCTGCAGATCGACAATCTGCGTGGGAGTAATGCCCACCACCAGGCGGAAACGGTATTCAAGGCCTTTGGTCGGGCCCTGCGCATGGCGCTGCAGCCCGACCCGCGGATGGTTGAGCAAATACCCTCCACCAAGGGTAGTCTGTAACGCTTCACAGGTATAGAGATGGCACAACGCATCACCGTGATCGACTACGGTATGGGGAATCTGCGTTCCGTCGCCAAGGCGGTGGAACATGTGGCGGATGATAAAGACGAGGTGCTGGTTACCGACGATCCCCGGCTGATAGAGGCGTCCGACAGGGTCATATTCCCCGGACAGGGTGCCGCCAGGGACTGTATGGCGGCGATCTCCCATCACCATCTCAACCGCGCGGTCGTGGATGCCGCTGAGAGCAAACCCTTTCTCGGCATCTGCATGGGGCAGCAAGTACTGCTCGAATTCAGCGAAGAGAACAACGGTACCGAGTTGATGGGTCTGATCGCGGGTCGGGTGCGGCGCTTCCCAGGTGGGACCGCCCCCGATGGGGAGGCCTTGAAAATACCCCATATGGGATGGAATCGGGTGCATCAGGGTTACGAGCATCCTCTGTGGCGGGGGATAGAACAGGAGAGCCGCTTCTATTTCGTCCACAGCTACTATGTGGATCCGGCGCAACGGGAGCTGGTGGCGGCGACGACGGATTACGGTGTCAGCTTCGCCAGTGCGATCGCGGAAAAAAACCTGTTCGCGGTGCAGTTTCACCCGGAAAAGAGCGCCGACGCGGGTTTGCGACTGTTGCAGAATTTTCTAGATTGGGCTGTCTAACCTTACTGTTTCGGGAAATTTATCGTGCTGTTAATACCTGCTATTGATCTCAAGGATGGCCAGTGCGTGCGCCTGCGCCAAGGCCGCATGGAGGATGATACCGTGTTTTCGGACAACCCGCTGGAGATGGCGGCACGCTGGATCGATGCGGGTGCACGGCGACTCCACCTGGTCGATCTCAACGGTGCCTTTGCCGGTGAGCCGGTGAACGGCAACGCGATCCGCGCCATCGCCGGCGCCTATCCGGATGTGCCGATTCAGGTGGGAGGCGGGATTCGCGACGAGGCTACCATAGATGCTTATCTGCGGGCGGGTGTCAGCTACTGCATCATCGGTACCCAGGCAGTGAAAGAGCCGGCGTTTGTGAACCGGGCCTGCAAGGCATTTCCCGGGCATGTAATCGTCGGTCTCGATGCGGTATCGGGTATGGTCGCGATCAACGGCTGGGCCGAAGTCACCGATCAGGAGGTGATCGAGCTGGCAAGACGCTTTGAGGATGACGGCATCTCCGCCATCGTCTACACCGATATCGGGCGTGACGGTATGCTCTCCGGCCCCAATATCGAAGCCACAGCCGCTTTGGCGAATGCGGTCTCCACGCCGGTGATCGCCTCCGGCGGCATCACCCATATCGGTGATATCGAGATGCTGTGCAGGGCGGAGACGACCAATATCATGGGTGCGATAACCGGCCGGGCCATCTATGAGGGAACCCTCGACCTGGCCGAGGGCCAGAAGCTGGCGGACGAATTATCTGGATGAAGAATTATTGTCTGCAAATGGACGCAAATAGACGCAAATGTAAATAATGCTGCATGCTACGCCCTTTTTCCAGGGTTTGGGGAAAGCAGAAATTACATTTCTCTTTATTTGCGTTCATTCGCGTTCATTTGCGGACTAATCTTATGAGGCATCTCCACCCAATAGAGATACAGAGTTAGGAGCTTATGTTAGCCAAACGCATTATCCCCTGCCTCGACGTCGATGCCGGTCGTGTGGTGAAAGGCGTGAAGTTCGTCGATATCCGCGATGCCGGTGATCCGGTGGAGGTAGCCCGGCGCTATAACGAGGAGGGTGCCGATGAAATCACCTTCCTCGACATTACCGCCAGCTCGGACGACCGCGAGACCATCGTTCATGTGGTCGAGGATGTGGCCAGCGAGGTCTTTATTCCCTTGACCGTCGGCGGTGGCATTCGCACTGCGGACGATATCCGGCGCATGCTCAATGCGGGCGCCGATAAGGTGGCCATCAATACCGCGGCGGTGTTCAATCCGGAGTTTGTCAAAGAGGCCACCGAGCGATTCGGTTCACAATGCATCGTGGTCGCCATCGATGCCAAACAGGTGAGCGCGGAGGGCGAGCCGCTGAAATGGGAGATCTTTACCCATGGCGGACGCAAACCGACCGGACTCGATGCCATCGAGTGGGCGCGGCGGATGAGCGACTACGGGGCGGGGGAGATCCTGCTCACCAGCATGGACCGTGACGGCACCAAGATCGGATTCGACAATGCCCTTACCCGGGCAATCGTCGATGCAGTGCCGATTCCGGTGATCGCATCGGGGGGGGTCGGCAATCTGCAGCATCTGGTGGAGGGTGTGAAACAGGGTGGCGCGGATGCGGTCTTGGCGGCGAGCATTTTTCACTTCGCCGAATATACGGTCGGTGAAGCCAAGCACTACATGCAGGATAACGGAATCGAGGTGAGATTGTGAGTTGGCTCGATGCAGTGAAATGGGGCCCCGACGGTCTGGTGGCGGCTATCGCACAGGAATCCGGCAGCGGCAAGTTGTTGATGATGGCCTGGATGAATGAGGAGGCGCTGCGTCTTACCCGGGAGAGCGGACATGTCGTCTACTGGTCTCGCTCCAGACAGAAGCTTTGGCATAAAGGCGAGGAGTCGGGGCATCAGCAGCAGGTGAAGTCGATCCGCATCGATTGCGATGGTGACGTGATCCTGCTGGAGGTGGAGCAGAAGGGGGGCATCGCCTGCCATACCGGCAGGCATAACTGCTTCTTTCGTGAACTGCGGGGCGATGAGTGGGTGGAAATCCTGCCGGTGCTCAAAGGTCCTGGGGAGATCTATGATAAGTAGGTATTTTATAACGCAAAGCTCGCAATGAGGCGCAAAGAACGCCAAGCAGATTAAATAAGCGATTGATATCATGCCAAGGTGTGTTTTGCGGTCATAAATCAATGCGACCGACGACAAATTGATCAAATTTCGCGTTCTTTGCGCCCTTTGCGTTATAGAACAACACAGTCCAGATTCAACGGTCCAAGGATTCTAAATGAGTGATGTATTGCAACAACTGACCCAGGTGCTGGAACAGCGAAAACAGGCGGATCCAGACAGCTCGTATGTGGCGAAACTCTACGCCAAGGGTCTCGACGCCATATTGAAAAAGATCGGTGAAGAGGCAACCGAGACGGTGATGGCGGCGAAGGACGGGGATGCAGAGAAGGTTGTCTATGAGACCGCCGATCTCTGGTTTCACACCTTGGTGCTGTTGGCTCATCAAGGATTGGGTCCGGAGCATGTGTTACGGGAGCTTGAACGTCGCTTCGGCCTCTCCGGGCTTGAGGAGAAGGCGCGAAGGGTCGATTAGTGCGGGAGACAGGGAGTCGCTATCTGGGGTATGATCCCAGACATGGTAAAGCTCTGGAGAGTCCCCTACAGGGCTGATTGACAAACAGAATAGGGCCTGAAGCCGCGGTTTCAGGCAGCAGTGAGAAACCGGTCTGGCCGGTGAGTGGAGAAGATTATGGGTTTTGGTGGTATCAGTATCTGGCAATTGTTGATTGTTCTCGTCATTGTCCTCCTGTTGTTCGGTACCAAGCGACTGAAAAACATCGGCGCCGATCTGGGCGGTGCCATCAAGGGCTTTAAGAAATCGATGTCTGAAGGTGAAAAGGCCAACGACAAGCAGCAGGAACAGATTGAAAAGTCCGAGTCAGGCACCGTGGTCGATGGCGAAGTCACCTCCAAGGAGAGTGACAAGAGCTGAAGCGTGCGGTCTCGATAACTATACGGATGGATAGACGCCATGTTTGACGTCGGTTTTTGGGAACTGACAATCATCGCACTGGTGGCATTGATAGTGATCGGTCCTGAGCGCCTGCCAAAGGTTGCGCGTACCGCCGGCCTCTGGTTGGGTCGTGGGCGCCGTTTCATTGCCAATGTGAAGGCGGATATCGATAGAGAGATCAAGGCCGAGGAGCTCAAGGAGATTATCGAGAAACAGGCCACCCTTGCCAATCCGGTGCACGAGATCGTTGAAGAGACCCGGAGTGATCTCGATGAGATCAAACAGGAAGCGAGCAAACAGGTGAAGGAGGGTCAGGAGGCTCTCGAAGATCAACCCAACTCCGACAGCAAAACCAGTCAATAGCGATGTCGGCAGAACAGATCCCCGATTCCACAACCAAGGAACAGCCCCTGGTCTCTCATTTGATCGAACTGCGTGACCGGGTATTGCGTATGGTCCTGGTTGTGCTGGCTGTGTTCCTGGTGCTGTTTCCATTCGCCAACGATCTCTACAGCGCCATTGCGGGACCGATGCGGGCAGCGCTGCCGGAAGGCAGCACGATGATCTCCACAAAACCCATCGATCCCTTTCTCATACCCTTTAAACTGAGCCTGCAGCTGGCGATCTTCATCGCCGTACCCGTTATCCTCTATCAATTCTGGGCCTTTGTGGCCCCCGGCCTCTACCGCCATGAAAAGCGCTTGGTGATACCCCTGCTGGTCTCGAGCACCCTGCTCTTCTACCTCGGCATGGCCTTCGCCTATTTCGTGGTCTTTCCCCTGGTATTCACCTTTCTCGCGGGTACAGCCCCCGATGGTGTCGAGGTGGCGACCGATATGGGGAGTTATCTCGACTTTGTGATGACCCTCTTTTTTGCCTTTGGTGTCGCCTTCGAGGTGCCGATAGCCACCATTATTCTGGTCTGGATGGGGGTCACCACACCGCAGAAGTTACGCCACAAGCGTCCCTACGTCATCGTCGGCGCATTCGTCATCGGCATGTTTCTGACCCCACCGGATGTGATCTCCCAGACCCTGCTGGCACTGCCCATGTGGGTGTTGTTTGAGCTTGGACTCATCTTTTCCAAGGGCTTTGTAAAAAAACCCTTGCAGGATTCCGATGATGGTTCCGATGCGGCGCTGGCCGTGTCGGCAGCGACTGAGGCAGATGGGCAGCAGGAGATGGCGGCGGAAGAGGCGGTGGGCAGCGATATCGATCCCGCCCGTGACGATGTGGATCCGGATCGTTTCGTACCCATGACGGATGATGAGATGGAGGCGGAGCTGGATGCCATTGAGGCCCTGGAGCAGGAAGAGGGCGATGCAGAGATCGACAGGGTAAGGATAAAACTCGAACAGGTGCAGAAGTTGCGTGACAACGGGGACGTGGATGGTGCCCGGGAACTGCTCTATCAGATTCTCGAGGAGGGCAATCCCGATCAGCGGGTGGTGGCGCGAAACATTCTCGCCCAGCTCGATTCGGACGACTAGTCCTTCTCCCTTAACAGCCTGTTTACACCCCGTTCGGCAGTTTGAGCCGATCAGCGATTGCGCAGACGGGTGCCGTGCACCAGAGACAGGGTGATCTCCTCGGCGGAGAGAGAGGAAGCAAAGTAGGTGCCGGAGATCTTTGCGCTGTTGATGCTTGCGCCCTCGAGATTGGTCTCGCTCAGGTCTAGCCCGCGCAGGTCGGCATGGCGCAAATAGGCCCCGCTTAGATCCAGGTTTCGCGCATCCAGGTCCCTTAAATCGACACCTCTCAGGTCGGCATTGCGTAGATCGCAGGGCTCACCCGCGGCCCTGCGTTGATTAAACTCCTCAATTTTTCCCTCTTTTAGCAGTTGATACATCGGGTTCTGTTTCAGCTGGGGCTTCTGCATGGATACCTCTTTTACTTTATATCAAGAAGATTAAGTTGGAACGATCCCTCCATCCTGATATGCCGGGTGGCTGCCGCTCAGGGTAAGAATAACGAAATGTCCGGCATGATTGCGAGTCGATCTCCCAGGATAGATGTATTTATTATTGATATTGGTGACTTATGCATCTAGTATTGATTTACTTAATACTCACTGGATGGCTGAAATGGCTGGAACTCCACAGATTCACTACAAGCAAAATCGCTTGAAGCAACTGCGCGCCTTCTGTCATGCGGCACAGACGGGTTCGATCAGTGAGGCGGCAGATAGGCTCTACCTGAGCCAACCGACGGTATCGTTGCAGATCCAGGCACTGGAACGCGAACTGGAGACTGTTCTTTTCGAACGGCGCGGGCCGAAGATCAAGCTGACGCCGGAGGGGGAGACCCTCTACAAGCTTTCTCAGCCCTTGGTGGAGGGTATGGATAAACTGCAGGAGACCTTTGCCGCCTCCTGTGGAAAACTCGAAAGCGGTGAATTGAATATCGCCGCGGGTGAATCCACCATTCTCTATATCCTTCCCGAACCCATACGTCTTTTCGCCGAACGCTATCCAGGGATAAGGGTGAAGCTCCACAATGTAACCGGGCGGGACGGCATGGCGATGTTGAGGGCGGATGAAACAGATCTCGCGATCGGTTCGCTGCTGGAGATTCCCGACGATGTCACCTACCAGCCTGTGGTCAATTATGCGCCGGTACTGATTACTCCGCTGGATCACCCTCTGGCAAAAAAAGAGTCGATACAGCTGCATGATATCAGCCCCTACGGACTGATACTGCCGCCCCACCATCTGAGTACCTGGCGCATGGTCGACCTGGTCTTCAAGCAATACAATGCCAACTACAACGTTACCCTGGAGGCCGGCGGTTGGGAGGTGATAAAAAAATATGTTGAGATCGGTCTCGGCATATCCATCGTGACAGATGTCTGCCTTACCGGGGAAGAGCAGATCGCGACAATCCCCCTGGGTGAGTATTTCCCCGATCGCAGCTACGGCATCGTGCTGCGTCGCGGAAAGTTTCTCTCTCCCCAGGCAAAGCGGTTTCTTGAGATCGTGAAGGAGGTATTTGAGTAAAATCTGTACAGTCGCATGACCCGATAGGTGGTTGTTTGAAGAACCTCATTCCCAGGCTTATTTTCCTCAATTAAAAAACTGTTTTACAATGGCGCTGGATTTAATGTGGAGACGGTTATGTTAGGAAAGGCCCCTGAATTCCAGTCCTTGCTAAGGGCGATGCGCATAGTGTCGGCGACGGATGCCACGGTACTGGTTAGCGGAGAGAGCGGAACGGGAAAGGAACTGCTGGCGCAGGCGCTGCACCGGAACAGCCGTCGTCGGGACAAGGTCTTCATCACCGTCAACTGTGCGGCACTACCGACCCAGCTGGCCGAAAGTGAACTCTTTGGTCACCGTAAGGGTGCATTTACCGGTGCTGCCAGCGACAGCCTGGGCAAAGTACAGGCGGCAAATGGAGGTACCCTGTTTCTGGATGAGATCGGCGAGCTTCCGCTGTCGGTTCAGGCAAAACTGCTACGTTTTCTTGAGACCGGAGAGTGCCAGACCGTCGGCAGGGCGAACAGCCAACGGGTTGACGTGCGGGTGATTGCCGCCACCAACCGTGATCTCGGCCAATTGATCGAGGAGGGTGGCTTTCGCCGCGACCTCTACTATCGCCTGCATGTCGTGCCCCTCGAATTACCACCCTTGAGGCAGCGTCAGGGCGATGTGAATCTGCTCCTCAAAGGCCTGACGACAGAGCTTGCGGCGAGCTATAAGCTGCAGCCGCCCACCTATGGCAAGGCTGTTCTCAAGGTCCTGAACAGCTATCATTGGCCGGGAAACGTGAGAGAACTCAAGAATTTCGCCGAGCGCATGCTAATCCTGTTTTCAGGCAGAAACGTCGAGCCGGAAAACCTGCCTCAGGAATTTCGCCGTTCCGCGGAACATCAGCACTCCGCCAGGCATGCATCCAAGAACAGCCGTTTTCTGCTCCCGGATCAGGGCCTTAACATGGATGAACTGGAAGCCAGTTTGATAGAACAGGCGCTGGTGAAAACCTTCGGCAACCGCAGCAAGGCTGCAAGATTACTGGGACTCAGTCGCGATACCCTTCTCTACCGCATGAAAAAATACGCCATCGAGTGTTAACAGGCCCTAGTAGATTCGGTAACCGCCGTGGCGTCTTCGACTGATGTAGTCGAATAATGCAATTCCGGCAGTCAGGCCCAGTACAAAGCTGATACCCGCCGCGATCAATCCCCAGTTAAATGGAATGGCGGTACTCATGCGGTTTTGGCTGTTGCGCAATGCCTCGTTTTCTTGCTGAATCCTATCGAGTGCAGCTACTACACCTTCAGTGTTTGCGAGTTGATCCTGCAACTCTGCATTGGCTTGTTGCTGCTGCTGTTTGAGTGTCGCCAAAGCAGCCTGGGACCGCTGCAGCTCGGCCTTGCTTTGTTCCAGTTTCTGGGTCTGTGCGTCATGCTGCTGCTGAAGTTCGGTCAATTGAGTGCGCGCGGGTTTATCCTTAATCAGAAAGCCGGCCTTGGTCCAACCTTCCGTGCCATCTGTGGCGCGTACCTTGGCGAAGAGACCCTCCTGTTCCAACAGTTCGAGTTGATCACCGCTATTCAAGCGTTTCAGGAGCTTTCCCTTGGAGTTGATCAGTTCATAAAGGGAGAGTTGCAGTTCGTCCGTGACATATCGTGTTTCCGCCATCAGGGTGGAACTGGAGCCGAATAGGAAGAGGCTCAACAAACAGAATCTAGCGTACTTCATTCAAACCGTCCCTCGGATCATCGGTAAGCAAGGAAAGCCTATATCGGTGTGTTATCAGGTGTGATCGGCACTTCGATCCGTTCCCCGCTATATATCATCCGGCATGAGGATAGCGAATAGAGTGGCTCTATGCCAGTATCGAATTGGCACTTTTTAACCTGGCAGATTGTTTTTTCGATAATTTTTATCCATTCAGTTTTTGTTCAGCATTCACTGCATATCCTGTAATTGAGTTTTGGTGAAATTCGAACACAGGAGAAACCTGCATGAATACTGTCAGTACTACACTTGTTGCCCTATCCCTCAGTCTTGTTATGGTCTCGCCTGTATTTGCGGACCATCGCTATAAGGGTGAATATTGCCATGAACGAAAGATAGACAAAATAGAACGGCGCCTGCATCGTCAATATCACAGAATCGAACGTGGCATCGACAAAGACAGATTGACCCACAAAGAGGCTAGAAAACTGAAAAAGCGCTACCGCAAGATAAGTCGACTATCCAGGGAATACCGGGAAGATGGCTATCTGTCGAGAAGTGAGTATCGGCATTTGACCCGTAAGCTGGATAAAAACAGTCAGTTGATCAGGGAATTCATGAGAAACGGAATCGATCGCTATATTGCCTATCACGATGCATACTCCAGTCAATATCACGATAGGTATTTGAGAGATTGATGGTCTTTCCTCACCTTTTGCCGGTGTCGTTTAGCCTGTCGATCAATCGGGAAAGTCCCGGTGATAGCCGGGACTTTGACGTTGTCTGGTCGATCATTATGCAAAATCGTCAGCGGGATGGAGTCTGGTTTGGAGCATTTTCCCCGGTTGGTTAATTGGTCTTGGTTTTGGTGGAGAAATAGTCCTTGAATTTGCCTGTCTCCTCAAGTAGTGCTTGAATTCTTTGCTCGATATCATTTGCATCCACTGGTTCTTGAGTTAAGGATTCTTTGAGTGAGACCGCGCCAATGTATATAGAGGTGGCGCCGCTCGAACCGGCTGAGCCCGCTAGTTTATGAGCTGCCTGGTATAGCGCGGCTCGGTCACCTTTCTCGAGGGCGTCGCGCATGGCCCCTTCACAGCTTGGGAGCATATCGAGAAATTCCTCGAGTATCAGGCCAGCGGTTTTATTGTCATTCTCCACACTGGCGAGTGCGGCCTGCTGATTATACATGGCCGATTCATCTCCAAGCTTGGAATCGACTGTTTTTGCAGCGGCGGAGTCGTAACACTCACCGGACCACTTGCGTATGATTGAATAGAGCTGGTCGGGTAGATAGGGTTTGGCCAATAGGTCCACCATACCCGCAGCGAAGACATCCTGTTGTTTCTGCGGTAGGATGTGCGCGGTAACGGCAATGATCGGCAATTCTTCCGACTTATGAACCGTGCGAATTCTTCTGGCCGCCTCAATACCGCTCATTCCCGGCATTTCAAGATCCATAAGGATAAGGTCGAACGTCTGTTTCTGGATCACCTCCAGGGCTTCATATGCGCTCGATACGGCTACCATATTCGCACCCTTTTTGCTCAGCAGCGTGCTGGCGAGTGTCAGGTTGACTTGGCTGTCATCGACAACGAGGATAGTCAATCTGCTGAACAGGGGATCTCCGTTTTCCTCCTTGTCCTGAGACTCGGGCGAGGAGGGCGTTTTTTGCGGCACGATTGCCGTCAGGCCGGACTCGTTTACAGATTTTGCTTTTTCAAGACGTAGGCGGGTAATAAATGTTGAGCCCCTGCCTGGCGTGCTTGTCAGCTTGATATCACCGCCCATCAGATCTGCAAGGCGCTGAGCGATGACAAGACCGAGACCCGTACCTCCATAGCTGCGTGTTAGCGACCCGTCACACTGTTGAAAGGGTTGAAACAGCATGGATTGCTGTTCCGGTGTGATGCCGATGCCTGTATCAGAGACGGTAATCTTAAGTACTACCTGTTCGTCCCTTTGATCCTCCATTTCGAGCTTGACATTGACGCTTCCGGTGTCAGTGAACTTGATCGCATTCCCAACCAGGTTGATAAGCACTTGCCGAAATTTGGCGGGGTCACCAAAAAGTATCGCCGGGATATCATCCTCAACTGAGGTTGTGAGCGTAAGGCCCTTCTCCATCGCCTTTGGAGTAAAAAGCACTTCGACTCCATGAGTCAGGGTTTGCAATGCAAAGTTGCTGCAGTCCAGGGACAATTTTCCAGCTTCCATTTTGGAGAAATTCAGGATGTCATCAATAATCTGAAGCAGGCTCTGAGCTGAGCTGATAATGATCTCTGTATACTCATCTTGTTGATGGTCCAAAGTTGTTTTCTTCAAAAGATGAGCAAATCCGATAACTCCGCTCATCGGTGTGCGGATTTCATGGCTCATGGTGGCGAGGAAGTCACTTTTTGCCTGGCTCGCGGCCTCGGCTTCATTCTTCGCCGTATTTAATTCCCGGGTGCGTTCCGTTACCTGACGCTCTAAATCCTGATGATAAGCGGCAAGTTTGCTGTCATGTTTTTGAATGCGGTCAAGCATGGCATTGAAGCCATCCACCAGGCTTCCAAGTTCATCATTGCTTAGGCGTTTTGCTCGATGTGTGAAATCCCTCCTTACCGCCACCTTTTTCATGGTGCGAAGCAGTTGCTGAACTGGTTTGGAGATCAATCGTTGGAAGCGGTTGGAGAGCCAGAATGCGAATACCATGGAGACGATGTAGACGCCAAGTACAAGAAGCGACTGTTGAAGCAGAATCGATTTGGCTCTACTCATATCGCCGACAATATGCAGCATGCCGATGCTTTCGCCGTCGAGTAAGATAGGCTCCTTGACGGTAATCAGTCTGAAGTAGGATCCGACCGAGGTGCGCTCTCGATCGAGCTTGCTGGTCGCTTCGAATTTGGCGGAGGCGTAGCGGGCAAACCTGTCGCCATTAGTCAGAACGATCGTCGCTTCAATAACATCTTGTTGTGTCGACAAGGTTGCCAAAATGTCGTTTGCGGTATCCTGGTCGCTGAAGGTGATTGCAGCGCTACTGTTCGCTCCAAGCAGCAATGCCAGCGATTGCAGGCGGGTTGCCGCTTCACTGCGCGCCGAGTTGATCTCAAAGACCATGAACAATAGCAGGCTGAGTAGCAGAACCGTCGCTGTTATCATCAGTATGATGGCTTCAAGCTTGTGTTTTATTGAGGCGTTGCGCAACAGATCCATTATTGTTGCTACCTCTTTACGTCAACGGCCAGCTTGAGAAGGCGGGAACTGAGGTCGAGCCCTGCCTCGCGTGCAGCCTGCAAATTGATTTTAAAGCGTATCCTGCTATTTATACGGTAAAGCTCGATCATGCCCCCTTGCTTGGAAAAGTCGGTAATTTCACTGACGGTAAGCACTGGCTTGGTGCGAATGGATTTATTGATTTCTAGCATTAGATGCTGCATGGAACGGGCAAGATAGAGGAGATGGCAATTGTCTAGATTATTGCTCTCTTCCCTGTGCTCGATGGTAACCGGAAGTTCCCTGACTTTTCTGCCGTTCAGCCGAACAAGCGCCTGGGATAATTCATCATTTCCGATAGAGCAGATCCTCAGTGAAGTTCCATTTTTGGTCCATGTTTCGGAGGGCCAGCGTGTGAACTTGGCAAAATTATAGATAAAGACCGCTTTCAAAATATTCTCGTCACTCCGTTGCTCAACGCCATTTGCCTGAGGTGGAATGCACCAAAGCATTAATAGGGTGAAATGTATCAACAGCCTTGTCGTCACTTCTATCTAACCATTCAGCGAGAGTTAACTTATGCAAATATCATACAGCTCTACTTTACATATGCTCTTATGAACCGGCGGGAAACTTATACAGAATCTCCGCATACACATTTCGTTCCGGAAGAGGTAGGTCCTTGGCGACGGAGGGTGCCGTGTGTTCTCTTGCATCCTCATCGAATAGGTTGCGAACTGAAAATCCAAATTCCCATCCATTCACGCCGGAATAACGTAAGGTGGTGTCGGTTATGATGTAGTCGTCGAGTGATTCCCTCGAATCACTATTGCCGCGGGTCCTTCCGCCAATCCAATTGGCCTCAACATTCCAGTTCCAATCGGAGCTAAAATGCCAATCGGCACGCAGGTAGGCATCCTGTTTGGGTTGATCGACGGCGCGAAACTCACTGTCGTCCGAGTCTCTTACGGTATAGTTTGCGGAGAATCTCAGGCTCTCTGTCGCTTGCCATTTTGTTTCGAGTTCAATCCCGTGAATGGTGTGGTTGCCCGTATTGAGAAATTGACGATCGCTCTGACCCGGTGCGGTTACCGCGCGGATAATATCGGACTGCTCCAACCGATAGAGATTGATACCGAAGGTCAAATCACTGTTCGGGATGAAGGATAGAATCAATTCAACCGTTTCAGAGCGCTCAGGATCGAGATCCGAGTTGGGTTTCGAAAATGAGGTTTCAGCAAAAAGTTCCTGAAAGGATGGCGGGCGAAATGCCCTGCCGTAAAGCAGTTTCGTGGTGATTTTGTCGCTGCTCTGCCAAACCAGTGCCAATCGAGGGTTAAGGGTATCGCCGAAATCCGAGTAGTCGTCATACCTGATGCCGGCAGTCAGCTGCCAATCATCCCTCAATGACCAGTCATCCTGAAGAAAAAGATAGCGAATCGTTCGGGTTTTTTCAGGCGCGAAAGCAAAGGGTGTGTCTGATACATCCACAACTGGGCTTCCCGGGGGGAGAAGGTTGCCATCCGGGCCAATGCCTCGATTGATCAACTGCTTGACGTAATGGAGGTCCTGCCAGGTGTAGCCTACGCCCAGGCGCAGAGAATGGGCACTGAAACCGGTATAGAGACCGCTGAGCTCGAAGGCAATCCTGCGTTCAGCCGAACGCATCTGATTGATCACGCCCTGTGGATAGTCACCGTTGAAGGCACCGGGAGGTCGTTCCAGAAAGCCGTTGCCCGATGAATAGTCAAGGTCCTGGTAGCGAAGCTCCGCATCTACGCCCCAGGCATCGCTAAGAGCAGGATTGTTGTAAAGTAGATCGAGGTTGAAACGGCTATCCTCGGCACGGGTCATGGGATCTAGAATGCCTGCGCCGGTGAGTCCGATTTCGACGTCGCTGTGATGCATGTAGTCCAAATGAAGGCGCCAACCGCGGTTGGCTACAGAGAAGCGTATATCCTGATTGTTCCAGCCGAATTGTGCATTGGCGGGTGCGAGTGATACATCAGTGTTCAGTGCGAGATCCTGTTGCGTCTGGCCATCGGTTTCGACGAATGGATCGTGGCCGTCGGTGCCGGAGAGATCGATGGTGAGGCCGATATCAAACCCATTCCAGCTATCACCATACTGCAACCAGCCACTGTTGGTGTTGAAGCTGCCGCTCCTGATGCCTGCTTCTGTGTGGTCTATTATCCCGGCGGTTTTCGTAATCACATTTACTACACCTGCTGAGGCGTCGGCACCAAACATTGCGGATCCGGGGCCGCGGATAATTTCCACTCTATCGATGCTGCTGCTTGGTATACCTTTCCAAAAGATGCCGAAACCCCACATCAAGTCCCGCATCGAAACACCGTTGATCATCAACAAGGTCTGAATGGCGCTGGTGCCGCGGAACTGGACCAGCGGGCGGAAGGCAAATTGGTTGGCTCTGATGTGGATTCCCGGGACACTCTCCAGGATATCTACAAGGTTGGTGGCACCGGTAGCCTTGATATCTTCCTCAGTTATCACGGTTACAGCTGCAGGTGCCTGGGAGAGTGGCTTCTTGGTATCGGTGGAGATCGTTACTTCCAGCTCTAACAGCTCTTCAAGGCTTAGGGAGAGGAAGTGATCCAACTGCCGTTCATGGGCCGCATGCGCCGAGAGGCTGATGGCTAAACCGAAAATTAGGAGGATGAGTCTGATTTTAGCCATGGTTGGGGGGAATTAAAATCCTGGTGCGGAATTGCGAGGTCCCGATTAGGCAGCAACTGCACCATAGCCGGGTAAACCTGCCCTGACCCGTACTCTTCCAGCAGGCAGGTTGAGAGGAGTGAATTGTGAATTGTTTATGACTAAAAGGTCTGTTCACATTACTTCCTTGTAAATCCATCCTGTTATCAGTTTGGAGTCTGTGTCGTTGTCACCAAGCCTACGTAATATATGTCATCCGCTTTTAAAGTCGCTGTTGCAGACTGCGTGGTTATGAGATTACTCAAGCTAGATTAAGGATATCGGCTGGTGTTGGTGCCGCCGATAATTGGGTTGTTAGCCATAATCCGCATGGGGGTATTCCGGGGCAGGCACCTGCCTGGCTGTAATATAACTAGATAATAGCATTTATTGCGGGGGTGAACTTGAATCCATGTCGATTTGATTTTCTCCAGAGGGGGTTGGCAAGCCACCCTTGATGAGCAGGCAGTTGCTAATCCCAGAGTGCAAGTATTGCCGCCACGGCTCGGGTGAATTCATCAAACGAGTGCGGCTTGACGATATAGTCGTCAACCTCATATTCGAATGCGGCGGCTCTGTCCTTTGGTTCATTGGACGATGTAAGCACGATAATATGGAGCGACGAAAGTTCCGCATCCTTGCGCAGCTCCTGAAGAAATTCGATGCCACTCATTTTGGGTAAATTGAGATCCAAAAGTATGAGTGCGGGCAGGGGATTAATTTTTAGCACACCATTTGTGCCTCTCAGCATGTCCAGGGCTTGCAGTCCGGTTCTGGCGACATGCAGGGGGTTGCTTACATTGTTCTTTTGCAGAGCGCGCTGAACGGTCATGATGTCGACCCTGTCATCTTCGATCAGCAGAATGGTTTCGTTGTTGCCTAACATTTGTAGGATTCCTGTCACCCAGAGAGAAGTGTTTGGAATAGGGTCTCTTCCTCGCTTTGTTGAGACAGGTTGGTTTTCGGCCAGGTAAAATAGAAGCATGCTCCTTCACCAGGTTCCGACCTTAATT
Organism: gamma proteobacterium symbiont of Ctena orbiculata; assembly: GCA_003094535.1. GTDB lineage: Bacteria > Pseudomonadota > Gammaproteobacteria > Chromatiales > Chromatiaceae > Thiodiazotropha. Next base: position 19,969 of record NATV01000113.1, read on the forward strand.
TTATTGTGCCTCCATGTTCTTCCACAATCTTTTTTACCAACGCTAGGCCGATACCGGTGCTGCTTTCATAATCACTCGACTCGAGGGTTTGGAACATCAGGAATATTTTTTGATGATATTGCGGCGGGATTCCCTGGCCGTCGTCACAAACCGAGAACTGATAAAAACGGTCACCATCTTCACACCTGATGCGTATCTTTCCATTCTTGCCGCCATGGTGTTTCAGACTGTTAACGATAAGGTTTGAGAATACTTGATCCAGTTGTAGACGGTCAGCCGTTAACCTGGGCATCTTGCCCTTGACCTTGATTGAGAATCCAGCGGCAGGTGATAGGGTATCGATTATCTCTTCAACCAGCTGCCGGCTATCAATACTGGTTTCCTGAGCGGATGTTCTGCCTACTCTTGAATATTCCAACAGGCCCTCAATCAGGTCATGCATTCTTTTCACACGATCGCGGAGCAGGGCAAGCTGCTCCCTCGAGGCGTCATCAAGCTTATCCTTGAGATCCTCTTCAATCCACTGTGCAAGATTCGAGACCGCCCTCAATGGTGCTTTCAGGTCGTGCGAGGTCACATAGGCAAACTGTTCGAGGTATTGCGCCCTGCGCTCGGCTTCGGCGGTACGGTTGGCGATATGGTGTTCAAGGGTTTCATTCAATCGCTGCAACTGCTGCTCAGCCGATTTGCGCTCGACCACCTCCTGGTTGAGGGCCTGCACCACCTCCCATAACTGAGAAGTTCTCTCCTCGACTTCAAGCCTGACCTGTCTTGCGCGGCCTACGAGGGTGGCCACATAGATGGTAAAAAGTAGAGTAAAGGCCATGCCGCCGAAAAAGATGACCCAGCTGCTCCAGGTGTTGACGGTGAATTTACCTGATGCGCTGTTGCAGATAATTTGCCATTTCTGGGTTCCGACGCTGATCTCCTGGGTATAGGAAATGGCTGCGCTCCCCTCGCCGGAACCGACATGAGACCCATCAGCAAGCCTGGTGCGGTGACTGTAGAGCAGGCGTTCATCCTCGCCTCCGTGATTTTGGTAGAAATGGATATCGATACCGGCAGGGCGCAGGCTCTCCAGAGCCCGCTCGATTATCTCACCAACAAAGAAAGTGCCGATGGCAAAACCTTTAATGGAAGCAGCGGACAGAGATGGCTGTTCCTTCGTACTCTCGTCGGCTTTAAAAAAGACCGGGGCCGCGACCATGATGCCGGATTTGCGCTCTCCGTCGTCATTGAGATAGAGGCCGGGAGATACCCGCATCTCCCCTGACGACTCCGCGTCGCTCAATAGGCTGTAAGCGGTAGGATCTGTGCCGATGTCGAGTCCAAGTAGCTGTTTGTTGAATTGATAGGGTTGTATATAGAGTACCGGGTAGTAGACAGGTCGTTTTGAACTTTTGGCAAGTGCTCCGGAGTCATCCCGTTCCAGGATCTCAAAGGGCGGGAAGCTCTCGCGGGCCTTCTCTGTGAAGCGGCTGCGCATCTCGCTAGACACCACAGGCACCCACTCCAGGGATTTGATCCCGGCTTGGTTCTTCAGCGCTGGCCCGACGAACTTGCGAAATTCGCGTCGACCGACCGTTTCAGAAGCCTCGAAAAAACTGGCAATATCGATAACGATGCGAAGAGAGTGTTCGATCTCCCGCTGAATGACAAGGATTCTGTCCTGGGATGCCTCCCTGAAAGCGATTTCAACCTGGCTTTTTTCCCATCGTATCGACTGTACGAAAAGTGCAAGGGTGATCGCGAGACCCATTAGCGCGACCAGTACTACCGGATAGTAGCCCCACCATATCGACCTGGGATCGGGGCTCTTCTCCGTTGTTTTCTGCTTTGCGATCTTTGTAAGATACCGATCCGACAGGCGCTGTTTGATGCGTGCAGTGGCAGCCTGCAAGTTGTCTACGAGATGATTGAATTCGTTTGCCCTAGCCATGTCTGCAGGAGTGGTGTTGGCAGGCCCTACTGTTGGTGTCACTCCCTTGAGCCTAGTGAGCTGCCGTCACAAGGTCAAATTTCTTTTCCTTCACAAACTTGGCCGTTCTCTTATTCAGGGAGGCATCCTCTCAATGTCACAACTGAATAACGACCTGAATGCCTGTGTCCAGCTACAGGAACCATAGGGGGAGGCGCTGTTTTCTATCAGCTGCTTCAATGTTTTAATTCAGTTATTCTTAGCCAAGAAACGCTTCGGTTGTTAAACCGGAAGGAAGAGAGTATGAAACCAATCGAGTCTGTGTTGGCGGTAAATCTGCTTATTGTGCTGTTATCGGCGGCACAATATGTTTCCGCTTTGGAGGTCATGATTACACCGCAGATCGGAGAGTTCAGTGTCGGGCATGCCGGCAAAGATCTTTCGATAAAACGTAACCAGGATACCGACGCCCTGCTTGAGTTCGACTTCGCGCGCACCTCAAGGCCCTGTCCACCCTTTTGCGCACAACCGATGCAGGTGGCGGAGGGTGTGGAAACCCTTGGTGAGGTGGAGCTGATTGCGTTCATGCGAACGGCACTGGACGACAACATCGGTCTGCTCATCGACGCCAGAACTCCGGATTGGCATGAGCGCGGCACCATCCCGGGATCGATCAACGTTCCCTTTACCCATCTCAATCCACAGCAGGGGGCGGACGAGATAACCCTGGAGGAGTCATTGGCGCTCTTCGGGGTGACCAAAACAGGGGATAAGTGGGATTTTACCGCCGCCAAAATCTTGGTGTTGTGGTGCAACGGACCCTGGTGTGGTCAATCACCCACGGCTATCCGCGGTTTGCTTGACATCGGGTATCCCGCGGACAGGCTTCGCTACTACCGTGGTGGTATGCAGTTGTGGCAGGTGTTCGGTTTACCTGTGGTCAGCCCCGACGGGAAGTTGATGGACCAGTGAATGGTTTCTAGTTGCCCCGAAAACCCGCCAGTTAGTAATGGATTTCTCCTAGAGAAGATCCCGATCGGCGCTAAGCTGGGCAGCTGCACAAGTTGGGCGGACCAGTCTAATTTAACCCATAAATTTTATAGTCCTTTTATTTTTCTATCCCTTACATATACTCCATGCTATGCCTTTTAATTCCTATTTACTGCTGTAGATGTCAGAAAACTTAGCTGCTTAATAGGATCACATCCGTTGAATATCGACAGCCTGGATGTTGCTGGATCGCCGTTCAATAGCATATGCGACAAGCTGATGGGATTGCAGCAAGGAGAATCGTCGTGCAGCTCATTGTAGTGGATTGTGGGTACGGGACAATCGCTGCAGCGTTTCGGCAGCAGGTGGCTTCGCTGGGCAGAACCAGTTCCCTTGTCATGTGCGAGGATTGGCTCCAGAGCGATCAAGCCGGCCCCACCGCCCTGTTGGTTTCGCCACACTCTTATCCTCGGGATGCGGTAATCACTCGCTTGCGCGACTGCGCCGAGCAGTCCGTGCTGGTGGTTCTGAACCGCAGCAAGAGAGGCTGGGATGACGTCATCGCGACCAATTGCGGCGACTTTGTCGTCTGGCCCTGTGCCCAGCAGGAGCTTGAACTGCGTCTGCAGCGGATAATGGACACCGCCGATGAGTCTCAAGAAACGGCCGATTGTGCGCAGTCGCTAGGCATGATCGGCAGGTCTGCGAAGTTCAACCAGGCCTTGGTGCTGCTGAAAAAGATGTCCAGCAGCGATGCACCTGTGCTGCTTGAGGGTGAAACCGGCACCGGCAAGGAGATGGCGGCCCGGGCCCTGCACTATCTCAGCCTCAGGAGACAGCATCCATTTATTCCGGTTAACTGCGGGGCGCTGCCGGATGAGCTGATAGAAAATGAACTGTTCGGCCACCGGCGCGGCGCCTACACCGATGCCCGCGACAGCCAGCCCGGACTCGTGGAGCAGGCCGCCGGGGGGACTCTGTTTCTCGACGAGATCGGAACCCTGAGCCTGAAGGCCCAGAGTTCACTGTTGCGGTTTCTGCAAAATCAGGAGTTCAGGCGCCTCGGGGATGACCGGGTCCAGCAGGCCGATATCCGTGTGGTAAGCGCCACTAACGAGTCGCTGGATGCATTGGTGGAGCGCGGTAAATTTCGCTCCGATCTCTACTATCGGCTCAATATACTGACCTTGAATCTTCCGCCGCTGCGGGAAAGGGTAGGGGACATCAGCCTATTGGCGCAGGCCTTTCTGGAGCGTTTCCAATCCTGCTACGGTGGGGCAAAACGCCATTTAACAGCAGCTTCGCTGGATAGGCTCAACCGCTACCATTGGCCGGGGAATGTCCGTGAGATGGAGAATCTGATTCATCGCGAATTCCTACTTACGGAGGGATCTGAACTGGCGTTCGATTTTCTGGCTTCCGGCGGCTGCAGCGAGGGATGCGATCAGCAACTCGGCGATGGCGGTTTTCAACATGCCAAGGCAACGGCGATCGAGCACTTCGAGCGTCGCTATTTGGAGGTGTTGATGACCCGTAGCGGCGGCAATGTCTCGTTGGCGGCACGTTTGGCCGGCAAGGAGCGACGCTCACTCGGCCGGATGTTAAAAAAATATGGAATTAATAAGCAGGCCTTTTACTGATTTCCCGCAGCCTGTAGTCCGGCTGCCGGTTTAGCCGACAGTTCCAATCTCAAACCCTGCCCGGTTGACTACACTTCACTGCTGCTTCCGCAATCGGCCGAGCCAGCCGGTAGTGATGGCGCGGCCCTCCTATCATGGTCTTGTTGCCGTTTTGCTTGGTTTTATAGCCTTCGCGTGAAGCTGGAATCCGCAGTTCAATCAATAGTTCTCTGTCAACCTTTCAAGCTGATCGGCACTGGATGTCGCCTGGGTCCTGAATGACCCACTTGGGTGAAAACAGCCCCGGCAGGCATGCCCCGGTCTGAACCTGTTATCACACTGTTTCACTGGGTAATTTTTCACCCAGGCAAGGAGGTTGATGAAAAATATGTCTGAAAAAACATAAGGTTAATTTGTTGTTTGGATTGGCATCAGAGTTGCTGATTTAAATCACTGAGACTACGAAAGGCCGGTCCAATGCCGGGAAATCCTACCTACACGCCCGCGGAGCTGGCGCAGCAGATTCAGCAATATCTGCGTAGGAATCCGGATGCTGCGGATACCATCGAAGGAGTCACCCGCTGGTGGCTGCAGGCTCTGGCCGGGAGGATTTGTCGCCAAGATGTATTGAAGGCGTTGAAACTGCTCGAAGAACAGAAAGAGATAAGGACTTACTTGGTCCCCGGGAGTAATCGGATATATGAAAACTGCAAACGCACCAGGCGTTGAATTGGCATGGGATACCGGTGATTGTGCCGTTCATCGACGGCGGGGTCCGACGCGATGAGCATCGCAGGTTCCAGCGCCTCTCTGGTCAACCTCCTGCAGCGCCAGTACTTCGAAACCCATGGCGACCTGGGCGGCTTTACCTTCAGCATCTTCACTACCGCGGATTTCAGCGGCGACATTACCGATTACATCACCCTATTTCTCTACCGGGTCGATGTGGATCGGACCAAACGTCACTTCGACCTGCCGCGAGATACGCCGCAGTCACCGAAAAGGACATCTCTGGCATTGGAGTTGCGCTATTTGCTGACCGTATGGGGAACAACCGCGGAGCGGGAGCAGGAGGCCCTTGCAGATTGCATGGAAATATTCGATCGGTACGCCCTGCTTTCGGGTGAACTGCTCGACCCGAACTACACATGGGAGGAGGGCACCGAAATCAAGATCTCCCTGGAATCGATCAGCAATGAAGACATGCTGAGGCTGTGGGACTCGTTGGAACCCGCTTACCACCTTTCGGTTCCCTATCTGGTCCGAACCGTGCTTTTACGTCCGCTTTCCCGGGACGAAGCACCGCTGGTGGATACTCGAACCAACCTTTGGACACCGGCGTTGCCATGACCGATATCATTGCCTTCGCAAATCGACATGCGCCGGACCGGATCACAATCGCCGGTGTCCTGGCGGTACGCTGTCTTCGCTATGTCAACGAAACACCGGTTGCGCCGTTGAAGACACTGCCCAACCTGCATGTCCGCTCGACCCGATGCGAAGAGCGACCGGTCTTCCACCAAAGCACGGGGCTTTACGGCTTTCTTCAGCTGCAGCCCGGCAGCCATCGGGTGGTCATCAACGACCCGGAACAGCGCTACCTGTCGCGGGCAATCGAGGTGGAGGTGCCCGATCGCAGCGGGGTACGGGCAATCCTCGAGAAGGGGGGTGTGCCGGCGCCGGGTTCCGCCGCTCCCCTGTTTACCGACGCCGCCATGCGACCCTCGGTGAACTATCCCTTGTTGCCAGGGGAAAGCGCCATTTGGGGGCAGGTCAGCGACAACAGTGGCAGCCCCCTCGCCTTCTGTCGATTGCAGTTGGCGACGCGTTATGACGACAGCGACACCAGCGTCGTCAGTTATTCGGACAGCAGCGGCAGTTATCTGCTGCGTCTCTCCGGTGAACGCGCCAGTTTCGTGGAGCCGGTAGACACGGATGCCGATGGCGTGACCGATACCAGCGGAGAGCTGACCACAACCTTCGACCGCGAGTTGAGGGTTCATGCACTGAAACAGAATCCACTCGGGCTGGTACACCCCATCGACGCCTTCCCGGTGGATTTCGACAGCCTCGATCCGGATGATCCTGCCGGCCCTTACCAATTGGAATCATTTAGTTTGTACAACCCGGCGACGGATGAGCAGCGCTTACCGGCCGGTAGCCTGATGCCTCAGCCCTCGATCCAGGTTGGTCGACGGATTCGCTGGGACATCACTCTGACTTGAACCTGAATATGAACCGGCACAGTGACAATTTCGATCTATCGCTAATCGGCCGCGCATTCAGGTATTAGCCATTAACCAGACGGAGAGGACCATGCCCGAATATTTGTCACCTGGGGTATATGTAGAAGAAACCAGCTTCCGTGCCCGCTCCATCGAGGGTGTGGCCACCTCGACCGCGGGATTTGTCGGCCAGTGCCGCTTTGGGCCAATCGAAGGCGAGCCGCAGCTCATCACATCCTTCGATGAGTTCGAGCGCTACTACGGCACCCTGAACGATCTCAATTTCAGCGGTGTGCCTGCGGTCAACTATCTAGCGCACGCGGTGAATCTTTTTTTCGAAAACGGCGGCAAACGGGTCTACATTTCGCGTATCTTCGAGCCCGCCGCCACTGCCACCGTGGATGATTCAACGGCCACGGGAGATGATCTTATCGTGGCGCCGAATCAGACCCGGTTCCGGGCGCGTTTTCCCGGCCATGCGGGCAATCTCAGCCTCCTGGTGGACGGCACTCGCAGCGGTAACCTGCTGACCGGTATCGCCGGTAGCCGCGTGGTTAACGGGCTGCGCCCCGGTGATATGGTGGAAACCAACAACGGGCCGGCAAAGAGCCGCCAGATCGGGGTTGCCAGCACCAATAATCCCATCACCGGTGACGCCCTGGCAGTCAACGATGTCTACTACGCCCATTTCGATGACCAGGGCGATCTGACCCTCACCAACAACGCGAACATCGATCTGGATATCCAGGCTCCGGCACTGGAGAGCGTACAGAAAGTCACCCTCTCCGTACGCGCGGTTTCGGTTGTCGACGGTCGCGAAGATGCCTACCAGGGGCTTTCCACCCATCCGGCGTCGGACCAGTTTATCGGGCGTGTGCTGCGTCACCAGGATCCGGACAATGGCGTCGAACCGCCGGTCGATCGCACGGCACGTATCTATCTGCAGACGACGACCGTTCCGGCCATCGAACCTGCCCGTTACAGCTATGCCAGCGAACTGCTGCTTGCGCTGCTGTCCGATCCCAATCACCGCCAGCTGATGCGCGATGGCGACGACGGTATTCAGGCACCGCCGGATGCCTTCGCCGGGGGCGGCGTCGATCACACCGCCACCGGCCTGGTGGCCATCGGTGATGTGGAGGATGTGGCCATCGTTGCCGCTCCCGGCGCAGCCGCCTTGGGCAGCGCCGACGACCGCCAATCGGTACGCAACTTTCTGATCGCCCACTGCGAGAATCTGCGCTATCGCTTCGCGATTCTGTCGGCGGATCAGAATCACGACACCGCCGGTATCCGTGAGGTTCGCGGCCAGCACGACTCCAAATATGCAGCGCTCTACTACCCCTGGCTGGTGGTGCGTAATCCGTTCAACTCCATCGGCCAGGGGCGCGACACCCTGTTGCTGCCGCCGGATGGGGCGATGGCCGGGGTCTATGCGCGTTCGGATATCGAGCGTGGCGTGCACAAGGCGCCGGCCAACGAAGTGGTGCGCAACGTGCTGCGCTTCTCGCGCAATGTGAACAAGGGCCAGCAGGACACCCTCAATCCCGAAGGCATCAACTGCCTGCGATTTTTCGAGGGGCGTGGCTACCGGGTCTGGGGGGCGCGCACCATCAGTTCGGACCCCGAGTGGACCTATCTCAACGTGCGGCGGCTGTTCATTTTCATGGAGCACTCCATCGACAACGGCACCCAGTGGGCGGTGTTCGAACCCAACAACGAGACCCTCTGGTTGAAGATCCGCCTGACCATCGAGTCCTTTCTCTACGACGTCTGGCGAACCGGCGCGCTGATGGGAACCAAGCCGGAGGAGGCCTATTTCGTCCGTTGCGACCGCACCACCATGAGCCAGGGCGATCTGGACAACGGCCGCCTGGTCTGCCTGATCGGCGTCGCGCCGACCAAGCCGGCGGAATTCGTGATCTTCCGCATCGGCCAGTGGACCGCCGATGCCTCCATTCTCTGATCGCTTGACGGCAACCTGATTGAGGAGATTCAGATATGGCCACAATACGTGAAGATCCCTACGGCCCCTTTAATTTCAAGGTGACGATCACCCCCGATTCCGGCAACGAGGTCCTCGGCTCGTTTTCCGAGGTCTCGGGATTGAGTACGGAAATTACCTACGCCGAATACCGCGACGGCACCGATCCGACCAATCGCAACCGTAAGGTGCCGTTGGCGTACAAGGGCGGCGACGTCACCCTCAAACGCGGCCTGATCGGTAGTCTGGACCTCTGGGCCTGGACCGACCTGGTGCGCCAGGGCGACATGAGCGCCCGCGCCACGGTGGTGATCGAACTGCTCTCCGAAGACAACAGCGAAACCGTCGCCACCTGGAAACTGACCAACGCCCGGCCCAACAAATGGACCGGTCCAACCCTTGCGGCCAAGGATGGCAGCGAGGTTGCGATGGAGGAGCTGGGCCTGGTCTGTGAAGACATCAGCTTTGAATAGAGGGTGGTTATGGCGCTTAGCGGACTGGCAATAGGAGCCCCCTGGAGACCCGATGCTCCCCCCGGCGTGTACGAGGACAGCATCCGCCAGCGGACGCTCCGTAACGTACGCATGGACGTTGCCGCCTTTATCGGCCTGAGCGAGCGTGGGCCGGTCTCCACGCCTGTTCCCATCGACAGCTGGCACGACTACCTGAGGGTATTTGGTGAGCCGGGAGGGGGCCGTCTGCTGGCCGACAGCGTCTACCTGTTTTTCGCCAACGGCGGGCGTCGCTGTGTGGTGGTGCGGGCACTCAGCTATGCCGAGCCAACCGAGCCTGAAGGTGCCGCGACCGCACGCTGGACCTTCGAGGGAGTGACTCGGCGGGATGGCACGCCGATCGAGATCTCGGCGCGCAATCCGGGTTCCTGGGGCAATCGACTCGAGGTCGAGGCCGGGTTCCGCAGCCATCCCCTGCTGTTGCAACTGCCGGATGCCGCTGAGCTTGCCCTGATTGAGACCTCGCTCCAGGACCGTGTCGCATTGAGTCTTCCCCATCCGCAACTGCTTCCCGGCGCCCTGGTGCGTGTACTCGCGAACGAGGCCGGCGCACTGGTGGAGGACTATCTGTTCGTCAGCGAACTGCGAGAGAGGTCGGATGCGTTCATGCTGCTGGTTTTCGATCAGGTGCTGGAGAGTAGATTTCATATCCCTGATGGCGCTGGGGGCCAACTCCTCGAAGCGATGGTCGTCAACCTCGATCTGAACATCTCCCTTACCCAATCCGATGGTGATGATATCCAGGAACAGTGGCGTGAATTGGGATTGCATCCCCTGCATCCACGCTATCTCAGTCAGGTGACAGGCCGGCGCGCTGCGAGTGAGAACCTGCTGGTCGAGGAGGCATTCAATCCCCTGTTGCCGGATATCACACAGTTCGAGCCCACCCAGACCGATCAGCAGCTGGCGGCAGTGGATGTGCGCCGTACCGGGTCGGAACTGATACGTCTGCCCTGGTCGGACTGGACCACCGAATTTCTCCCCGCGGTCGATATGCTGGCCGGGGAGACCCGCCGTCGCAGCGGTCCCACCCTGAACGAATCGGGCCTGATCGACGCCGGTTCGGATGGCGAGCAGCTGACCCTGCGCGAACACTTCTTTACCGCCCCGGGGGATGCCCTGGGATCGGGTGTCTATGCGGCCGACCGCCAGGGACCGGGACGTTATCCCCATGGTGCTCAGCCGGCACCGTTGGCCGCGCTCGCGGAGTATGATGACCGCAACGAAACCCAGCCTGTCTCCCTGCTGCAACTGCCTGATCTGGCACATCCGCTACAATTCGACCAGTATTCTTCGGCGGTCGAATCCCCGCCTCCCGTTACAACCCGATTCGGCACTTGTGTCCCAACTCCCATCGATAGCGCCAATCAGACATTGCGTTATCCACACCTGACTTTGTCGGATGCGGAGGACTTTGACGAGGTGCAAGGGTGGCAGCGGGAACTGGTGGCGTACTGTGAACAGCATGGGGACCGGCTTGCCCTGCTCGATCTGGCCCCGGGACTGCAGGCCGGTGAAATCATCAACTGGCGCCGCGCAATGGTATCGAAACGGGCGGCGCTCTTCACGCCCTACCTGCGGATGCGATCGATCGCCGGTGACCAGGCCAATCCCCGTGTCGTTCCTCCCGGAGGGGCCGTTTGCGGGTTGCTGGCACGACGGGAGGCACAGCTGGGTGTGCATGCCTCGCCGGCGAATCTGATCGTCGAGGGGGTTGGCGCGCTGGACGATGATCCACAGCTGCCGGATCCCGGGTTTCTCCATGCCGAACGTATTAACCCAATACGCCCGACCCCGGGTGGCCTGTCGCTTCTTGGGTCGCGAACCACCGCCCTCGATAGAGACTGGACCCATATATCGGTCAGGCGCTTGATCGATTATCTGCAGCGTCAACTGGCCCTGGATATCCGCTGGGCCCCGTTCGAGCCCAATAATCCCGCCTTGTGGAATCGGCTGATCGACGTCGTGGAAGCCCGCCTGCGACCACTCTACGATCGCGGTGCCTTTACGGGCGCAACGCCGCAACAGGCCTACTTCATCCGCTGTGACGCCGAGCTCAATACCACCCAGGTACTCGATCAGGGTCAGGTGATTCTGTTGCTCGGTGTCGCCCCGTCGGTACCGGCCGAATTCATCATCTTTCGCCTCATCCAGCACAACGACGGTGCAGTGAGCCTGGAGGAAGCCGGTGGCTGAATTCTTGACTTCATACAATTTCGCCGTGCACCTGACCATCTCCGGTCTGGGGGGTGACGAAGGATTGATTCGCGATCCGGAAGGCGCATTCAGTGAAGTCGCCGGCCTGGAATACCAGATCGAAATGACCGCCCTGCGCGAAGGGGGATACAACCAGGGGGTACGCAAACTGGTTACCAAGAGCTCCCAGCCCGAGCTGGTGCTGAAGCGGGGCATGACAGCCGATGCGGCATTCTGGGAGTGGGTGCAGCGCTGCACCGACGGCAGCTATCCCTTGCCCTACATCAATGGCACCCTGGAGGTCTACGGAGCGGCCAGTGATCGGAAGAAGAACAAGCCGGCCAAATGGCGATTTGCCAACGGCATCGTCACCAAGGTAACCGCAGCGAACCTGAACGCTGCTGAAACCGGTGCCGTGGCCATCGAGGAGCTGCACATCTCCCACGAGGCGTTGTGGCGGGAGGTGTCATGAGCAGCCAGCTGACGCCTGCACTGCTGATTCCCTATGATGCCGCCGGCGAGGAGCTCGACGACAGCAACACCATTGCACTGGATTTCAACCCCGAAACCCTGACCCTGAAGGTACAGGTAGGCGAGGAGGCCGATCGCGGCCGTTCCGGTCGTCAGCAGTCCCAGCATGTTGCCAAGAGCACGGCAACCCTCTCATTCGATGCCATATTCGACACCACCCGTCCCAATCCCGCCCGGGGTGGCAGTGCGGATGAACCGGCGAGTCCCGAAAAGCTCGATGTGCGGGTCAAGACCGCGGCCATCGCCGGTTTCCTGCAAGCGGAGGGGGAGGGTGAAAACTCCGCGCCGCGGCGGGTGCGTTTTCACTGGGGCAACGTCATCTTCGACGGCCTCATCAAGTCGTTTAGCGAGACACTGGACTATTTTTCCCCGGAAGGTGTACCCCTTCGGTCGAAACTCTCGTTGTCGATTACCGAGCAGGATTTTCGCTACAACGTGGACGCCGATCAGGTACAGCGCGCCCCTACCACGCCGAACGCGAATCAGGCCGGCGACCTGGCGGCGAACAATGGCCTCGATTCCCTGTTTGACCTGTCGGCGGGTGCCGGATTCAAACTCGATCTGTCACTGGATCTGGATCTGCAGGTCGGCTTGTCCCTGGATCTGGGTTTCGATGCCGACCTGAAGCTGGGTGCGGAGCTCGGTTTAAACGCCAACTTCGATATCGGCATCAATGCCGGTGTCGATTTTGATATCTCCGCAGGCGCCGCCCTCGACCTGTTCGGGACAGCCGCCATCGAAAGCAGTCTCGGGGTGGGTTGCGACGTCGATCTCGGTGCCGCCCTCGGCAGCAAGGCGGTGCAGGCGGTGACCTCACCCGCGGTTCCCGCCGATGCCGCCCGCCCCCCCAGCGCCTGGGCAACCGAAGGGCCGGAGCCCGGCAGCCGTGCCAGCAAGCTGGCGGTGCAGGTGCAGCAGTCCCGTGCAAGATCCGCCAGCAGCAGCCGCGACCGGTTGCAGAGCGGCTCCGATTCCGGCAGTCCGGCAGGCAGCGGTGGCGATACGGCCCATCTGGGTCTGGTCACACCCTTGCCAATTCGAGGTTCACCGCCGACCCGCCCGGCGAGTTTCGGGTCGGCACAGAGCCGGGGATTGTTCCCCAAGCGGCAGCAGGCGATAGCGGTTGGTGGTGGGGACCAGTCCGGCCGGCCCGCCTGGGAGATATTGCCCGCGGAGTCAGAAGATCGGGCGCTGCAGACCGGTTTGGTACAAACCTGTTGCGTCCCGCAGAGGAAAACCTATGGTTCATATTGACGAAGTGCATAGCGAAGTCCTGGTCGATTCGCCCCCCGGTACGCCGCAGCGCAGCGATGCCGATGACAAGCCAGCCGAGGTCCGAGTCGAGGAGCTCCGGGAGATTGTGCGCATCCTGCTGGCCGAGGAGTTCGAGCGCGCGTTGCGCACCGCCAGCGTCGACAGCGGGTGGCAGGGATGAGCGGCGGATTGAAATCGGAGCGCCTCATCCTCCACGGCCGGCCGCGGTTCGCCCTCGACGGCGCCGACGAGGTTCGTCTCAACGAGGATCTGATCCGTCTCGAGGTGCGCGCCGATGAGGAGACGCCGGCCTGCCTCGAAGCCGTGTTCAAGAACTGGGGCCAGTCCCGTGCGGGGAGCGGGCCCAACTATCTCTATTTCGATAATGAGATCCTCGAACTGGGCAGGTCGCTGCGTGTTCTGGCCGGCGATGCCGACAACGAGGCGGCGCTGTTCAGCGGCCAGATCACGGCGATCGAGGGTATCTATCCGGAATCCCGTGCCCCGGAAGTCCGTGTCTGTGCCGAGGACCGCTTGCAATGGCTGCGCATGACGCAGCGCAGCCGGCTCTTCGAGGACGCCGGCGACCAGGAGATCGCCCAACGGCTTGCCGATGACGCCGGGATGCGTGCCGACAGCGAAGCCGAGGGCCCAAGGCACGTGGAACTTCTCCAGGTCAACCAAAGCGAACTGGATCTGCTGCGGGAGCGGGCAAGGGCGGTCGACGGTCGGATCGCCGAAGAGGAGGGCGTACTGCAGTTTCGACCGCGACGTGAAGAAGCCACTGAGCCGGTGTTGCTGACACGCCAGAACGAGTTGCTCAACGTGGCTGTCTGTGCCGATCTCGCACACCAGTGCAGCGAGGTGCGGGTGCATGGCTGGTCGGTCGCCGACAAGGCGGCGATCCACGAGTCAGCCGGTGTCGATACGGTACGGGGCGAGGCCGACAACAATGGCCGCCTGGGAGCGGAAATTCTCGACGAAATCCAAGCTGGACTGAGCGAGGAACTGCACCTGGAAGCACCCGCCAGCGCCGAGGAGGCGCTGAAGCTGGCCGAGACCCGCATTAAACGCCGTGCCAGGCGGTTCGTTATCGCCAGGGGCGTCACCGCGGGTACCCCGGGACTTTCGGTCGGCGACCGGGTCGATCTGGTCGATCTCGGCGATCTGTTTGCCGGCATCTACTATCTGACGGCGGTGCGTCACACCTTCGACATGCGCGATGGCCTGCGCACCTGGTTTACCGGCGAACGCAACGATCTGGGGGGACGCTCGTGAGGCCCTGGTCACCCACCCTGATAGCGCCGGGGCCGGCGAGTGAGCCTTCGCGGCAACGGCTGTTCGGTCTCTATCCTGGCGTGGTCACCGATCTGGTCGATCCCGATGGTCAGGGGCGGGTGAAGGTGCAACTGCCCTGGGTAGGCGAGGATGATTCCCTACAGGCGACGGCATGGGCGCGGCTCGCTACCTTCATGGCCGGCGCCGATCGGGGCAGCTGGTTCATTCCCGAAGTCGACGACGAAGTGCTGTTGGGGTTCGTGGCCGGAGATCCACGCCGCCCGGTGGTGCTTGGGGCGCTCTGGAACGGCGTCGATGCGCCGCCGGAAAGCATGGACGGCAGTGGCGAAAACAACATCCGATCGATCACCTCGCGCGCGGGACACAAGCTGACCTTCGATGACTCGTCCGGGAGTGAGAAGATCACCCTGCTAACCCAGGGAGGGCACGAGCTGGTGCTCGATGATGCCAGCGGCGGCACGATTACCCTTCATCATAGCGGCGGTGCCGAAATCGTTATCGAATCCAGCGGCACCGTCTCCGTAACCGCGCTCAACCAGGTGAATATCGACGCTCCCTCCGGGCTCAACGTTAGCGCGGCGATGGTCTCGGTCGACTCCGCATTCTCCAAATTTTCCGGCGTGGTAAAGGCCGACACCGTGATTACCAACGCCGTTGTCTCCTCCTCCTATACGCCCGGCGCGGGCAATGTGTGGTAAGCCATGAACGCACCGAGCCATAAGCTGTTCATCCCGCTGGTCAGGCAGCCGCCGCGCGAGACCCTGCTATTGTCGCACCCTTGGTTCCTGCGACATCCGGGAGCGGTCCCGGTCACCGCATCCCCGCGCCTGTTGCAGTTCACCAGCGACAGCTTCATGGAGGATTTTCTCGACGGTGTCGAGGCGAGCGGTGAGGCCCGGGATATCGATGTGTTCGAGCGCCTGTTGACCTTCCGCGACTATGCGGAGCCGCCGGCAGCGATGCTCGATGAGCATGGCGATCCGCTCTATCCTGGCAGCCTGAGCCGCGACAGCGATCCCGCCAACGCCCTGGCGGAAGGCGAGGAGGTGCCGGCGGAGGATTGGCTGCGCAAACTCTATCTGCCGCTGCACTGCCATTTCCATATCGTCTCCCTCGCACTCCATTGCCGACGCGCCGGTTTTCCCCGGGTTGGATCGGCGCGGGTGCGCGAAGCGGGGATGGTGATCCGCCGCCTGGTGGCGGACCGCGACCAGGAACGTTGGGAAGACTGGATTCCGGTCACTGCGGAGAAGGGGGTGTGGCTCGAAATTGCAGACCGCGATATGCGTCCATTGGGACTGGGTCCGGAAGCGTCGCTACTCGATCCGCAGGCGATCGCCGAGCGCTTGCCGGCGCTGGCCGAAACCGAACTGCGCGCCCGGGCCGGTCTGGCGCTGGATGATCCGCTTCCCGATCGGCTGCAGCTTGACCGTTTGAGCCCCCTCTCATCCGCAATCGGCGAGGCCGGCAAACACAGTGTGATGTTCGGCTACCTGCCCCTCAGTGCGGGAGCCTTCCAGTTACCGCCCTTTGCCGATCCGGCCGATCTGGATGAGACCGCAATCGCCGCGCTGCTACAGCAGCGTGCCCGGGACCACTTGCGGGCTGAATGGCTGGACGATCGGCCGCCCAATCCAGGGGATGCGGCTGCATTCGTCGGCCGCTTGCAGGGTTCGATCCAGGCGCCATTGCGGGAGCTGGTGGAACTGCTGGTGCTGCCGAATCCGCCCGCGGCTGATGTGAATAGTGCCCGCACCCGCCTGGAGAGCGACTGGGTCGATGGTTCGCTGGTGTTTCACCAGAAGGCGACCGGCGATGCGGACGCATCGGTGCGGATCACCCTGCAGCGCGCCCTCTGGCTGGAGGCCGACTCCTTTGCAAGCCTGGCAAACTGGACCGCCTCGCTTGAAGACCGGGTGATCGCAGAGGCGAGGGCCCGGCGTCCGTCGGAGGCCGGTTGGAACAATGACGATCACCCCCAGTTCGGCGCCGATGTGGGGACGCTCTTCAGATACCATCTGCGTGAAATCATCGATCTCGGCATCCCCGCGACCGGTACGCCGGACGCCGGCGCAAACGGCGACACCGATCTGCGGCACCTGCTCGGTGCTTTGCTGCTGCGCGTACGCGCCTGCCGCAAGGAGTTGCTGCGGCAGATCAATCAGCAGGTACTGCCTGCTGACGAACAGCCCGATCTGGACCGCACAATGCCGGAATCGGAGTTCGCTGACGCCGATGACTATCCTATCGTCACCGCCGGCTCGCTGAGCGATGAGATCGAGGCCTGGCTGGAAGCCGATACCCCCGAGGCGCGCAGCGAGGTGCCGCGTCCCTGGCCTCCCCTGGTCCTGGATGGCACTCTGCTTGCCGTGCACCAGGAATCGCGCAAGCTGGAGTTTGCCTGTACGGAGGTCGATGAGCGGGGCGCGGCCGCCGGCAACGCCTACCTGGAAGAGTGTGCGGGCCGGCGCCAGGCGGCGAACGATCTGCTGCATCACCGGGTGGACGATGCCCTGCTGCCAAGCGGATCGCTGCCGCGAAGCCCTGGCGACGAACTGCGCATCATCGGCCTGGATCTTGTCGCCCAGCCGGAGATGGGACTGCTGGTGTTCCCCGGGCCCGCGCCGACGCAGACAAGCGTGGAGACGATGATCAACGATGTGGCCGGGCGCTATACAACCAGTGGCAATCCCGTACCGTCGGTGGAGGGCCAGCGCGCGGAGGCGGCGCAACTGCTCAACCTGGTGCGGCCGCGCTTCGACGCCGACAGCCTCTATGCCGTCTGGTGTTACGCCCGCATCGCCGGCCATGACGCCTGCGAAGCGGAACAGCTGCTGTGGACGCCGGGGAGCGAACCCTTCTCGCTGGCCGAACCGACTGACATCCTCGGCATGAAACCGGTCGCCATGCAGCTCCCCGACCTGAAAAAACTGGTGCGCGACATCCCGCGTATTCCCAAGGCGAACGCCAATCCCTTCGCGGCGGTCAACATCCCCCCCGATTCCGGTGTAACCACCGGCGAGGAGATGGCCGATACCGCCCGCCAATGGGGCATCCAGATGATCTGCTCCTTTGGCATCCCGGTATTCACCATCTGCGCCTGGGTGCTCTTCTCCATCATCCTGAGCATCCTGCTGATGATTCCGGGATTCGGCTGGCTGTTGCTGCTCAAGTTCTGTCTACCGGTACCAGTGAAGAAATAGCCATGCGAGACCCAGACACAATCTACGGAACCGGCATTCAGCTCCCACTGCTGCGGCAGCCCGGGTTTTCCTGGATCAGCGGCGGTGATGCCGTGACCCAGTCGCTGCGTGCGGTGCTGCTCACCGAACCGGGGGAGCGCATCGGCCGGCCGACCTTCGGTGTCGGCCTGCGCCGCTATCTGTTCGCACCCAACAACCTCGCCACCCGCGCCGCCATGCGCCAGGACATCGTCGATGCGGTTGCCCGTGACGAACCGCGGGTACGCCTCGACGAGGTTGATATCCGGGTTGATGCCATCGAACCTACCCTGCTGCGCATCGAACTCCACTATCACCTCAAGGACGATCCGGGTCCGCGCAGTCTGGTGCTGCCTTTCTATCTTGATCAGGGAGCGGCATGAACATGGCCAGTCTGCCCGATATCCGACTCGACGACCGCAACTGGGAAGAGCTGCGCGACGAGCTTGTACGCCGCATTCCGGTGCACAGCGAGGCATGGACCGACCACAACCCGTCCGATCCCGGCATCGTGCTGCTGGAGCTGTTTGCCTATCTCGGCGAGAATCTGCTCTATCGCATGAACCGGGCGCCGGAAAAGGCCCGCCGGGAATTTCTCAATCTCCTCAATATCCCGCTGCAGACAGCCGCCCTGGCAAAGGCGCTGGTGCGATTCGAGCTGCCCAAGGGGCAGGACGCACCGGTCAACCTGCCCTTCGGAGGCAGCGCCCCCCGCCCCCTGGTGAGCGCCGGCAAGATCGAGTTTCAGGTCAGCGACGAACTGACCGTGCTGCCCCTTGAAACCCGTGCCTATGTGAAGCAGCCGGTGGCGGAGCCGGCATCTGAGATCGTCGGTGCCGAGGGCATGGATTTCCTGCTGCAGGACCATTACGCCGCAGCCGGCAAGAGCGCACCGTCCATGAGCAGCCACGGTTACTACCAGAGCGTGCCGCTGCCGGAGGTGGAATCCGGCATCCTGCCCCCCGTCACCGCCATCGCCGCCACCCTCGACAGGACCCTGTGGATCGCCCTGCTGGCGCCGCAACCCCTGATCAAGGGATTCGAGGACGGGACCCTGCTGTCGCGCATGCAGCAGTTGCGACTCGCCATCGCCGGCAAATCGCTCTCAATCGGGGTGCGCGTGGACGATGCGCTCTGCGGTGCCGAGGATCACCGGGCATGTCCCGAGCCCGGCAGCGAGGCCGACCGTCTGCCCCTCGACTGGCATATCGGCACCGGGCGTTTCAATCCCGCCGACCAGCCTTTGGTCGAGAACATCGTCTACCAGCGGCTCACGGTCGTCAGCGACCAGACCGAGGGGTTGACCCGCAGCGGCGTGGTGCGCTTGCAGTTGCCCCCGGCGCAACCGGGGGGCGTGACCCAGTTCAATGACTGGGCCGGATTGCTCGATCCGGACCTGCTGGGTGTCGGCGAGTTGCCGCCGCGGCTGGAGCAGGCCGACGACCAGGCCCGGGTATTGACCTGGATTCGGGTGCGTCGGCCCGGTGAGGACGCTCCGCAACCGCGCCTGCATCACCTCGCCGGCAATACGGTGGCAGTGGAACAGGCAGTGACCGCGGCGGGCGAACTGCTCGGCTACGGAAGCGGGCAGACCGCCCAGCAGGTCCAGGTCAGCAAGTCGCCGCTGCTCGCGGATACTTTGCTGCTGCAGCTGCGCGAGGCCGGGCAGTGGGAGAACTGGCAGCAGACCGAGAGCCTGACTTTGTCACTGCCAGACGACCGCCATTACGAGCTCGATCTGAACAGCGGCGTGATTCGTTTCGGTGACGGCATCCACGGCCGTATCCCACGCCCCGGGGAGGCGATGCGTTGTCTCAGTTACCGCTATGGCGGTGGTGTCGCCGGCAATGTTCCCGCCGAGGCCATCAACAAGGTACGGGCCGAAGGTTCGGCCTCCAGCCTGAAATGCAGCAATACCTTTGCCGCCAGCGGCGGCGCCGACGGCGAGACGATACCCGATGCTATCGATCGCATCCCGCGCTGGATGCGTCACCGCGAGCGGGCGGTGGCAGCGGAGGATTTTGTCGAGCTGGCGCAAAACACCCCGGGAGTCGACATCGGGCGGGTGCATGTGCTGCCGCGACACAAGCCCCATGAACGCATTGATCAGGTGCCCGGTGTGGTTACCCTGGTGATCGTGCCCGCCTACGATCCGCTCCATCCCGATGAACCGGTGCCGGACCAGATGATGCTGCGGCGGGTCTGCGAGGAGCTGGAATTCCGCCGCCTGGTGACCACCGAGCTCTATGTCACGCCACCGCAGTATGTCCCTCTCTGGGTATCGGTGGCCTTCGAAATCGAGGCGGGATACGGCTTCGAAACCGTTCGCCGCTGGATCGAGCTGGCCGTCCGTCAATACCTGGCACCGCTGCCGCCCTATGGTCCGGCGGGGGAGGGCTGGCCCTTCGGGCGAGCGGTCAGCGCAGCCGATGTGGAGGCCGCGGTGCTCAAGGTCGAGGGCGTCAGGCTGGTTGCGGAAGTGCTGCTGGAAGGCGACGAGATAGACGCCACTGGGGAGGTGACGACACGCAACGGAAAAATTCGTCTGCATCCATGGCAATTGCCTGTCCTGCGCGGGGTGCAGGTCGCCGCTGCCGAAAAGGCCGAACCCATCGAACGCGAGGAGCCGGCCGCCGGCGGCGATCCGGACCAGTTCCCAGTACCTGTGGAGCGGGAAGAATGTTGAGAGTAAACCGAGCCGAAATCAGCGACAGGGCCATCCAGGCCGCTGATTTTCCGCTTGTGGAAATGGACTTGAGGACAATAGCACCCTGCAGTGGTTGGTGCCATGCAGGCAGACCCCTTTGCCTGGAGTCGCCGTCATGAAAACGCCAGCATTCCAACATCTTTCCGGTGTCGATCAATGGCAACGCTGCGACTTCGAGAATCTGCAGCTGCATCTGCCGACAGCCAGTGTTCAGCTCGCTACAGTGGAACAGGTCGACGGTATGACGGAAGGGCTGCGGATGCCGGATGCCGAGTTCCATGAACTACGCCGACTCCGTGGCGGGGCGCAGTTTATCTGCTGCCAACCGGATCGCTGTATCCCCGGTTACACTTTGTTGGCCGATCCCAACAGTGACCTGCTTTGGCTGGCGGATGACGGTTGGCGGCCGCTACCGGTGCCAAGGGTTGAATCCACCAGCCACGAAACCGAACCGACTCGTTTTGCCAGCCTTGCCACGGCGGGCAGCAGTCGCCTCTTCAATCAACCCGTCAGCTTTTCGGCGGATCCCTACGGGCGTCTCTGGCTGTTGGAGAGGGGTGCGCAGCGAATTCGCCTGCTGGCGGCAGAGGATCTGCGCCAGCTGGCCATACTGTCACCTCCATCCGGCGCACTCTTCGATGATCTGACTGCCAGCAGTTGGGGTCTACTGGCCTGTGATGTGGATAACGCCAGGCTTTGGCGCCAGGCCTATGGAGGGGAGTGGGAGTGTGTCGATCTCGGCAGCGACGGGCGTCTTCCGATCGCGGTGAGCGGCCATCCCGAAGGGCCGGCGGCGGCCCTGCTGCGTGCCACCGACAACGAGGCTCTGCACGGCCTGCTGCGCCTGACCGCCGACGACATCACAAGCTTCGACATAACCGATCTCGACGATCCCCTGCATCTGTTGCTGGCCGAGCCCGAGCGTCTCTACCTGGGGGAGGCACAAGCGGATGTCGGACGGCCGACGGTATTCCTCTTCAGCAGCTACCTGTTCGACGCCACACGCCTGGCGGTCGAGGCGCAGTGGGAGTCACGGGGTTTCGACAGCCGCGGACTCTTTGTCGGCACCGACTGCCGGGTCTGGGCGACCACGGCGGCGACTGTCCGCCCTTTGACCCCGGCGACCGCCGATCGGGTCACCAGCGGCCAGGTCGAAACCTTCGCCCTGGATTCGGAGACGATCGCCTGTCAGTGGCATCGGGTCTTCATCGATGCCTGCCTGCCGCCGGGTACGGAATTGGAAGTCAGCGTGCGCTGCTCCGACCTGTTGCCGGCACAGGCCGTGCAACGCGCGGCGCGTCCACCCCATGGCTTGAGCGACTTGTCGCTGGTCGATGAGGAGGCGGTGGCCGCTGCCTGGATGAGACGGCCGTTGGCATCGCGCACACCACTGGATCAGGAGGGTTGGCTGTCGCTGGGCGTGCTCGATCGGCGCAGCTATCAGGCGGATGTGGCACTGCCCCCGGTGGGACGTGAACTGCCATCCGAGGACCAGTATGGTCCTCGCGGGATTGCCGAGGTCGCGGACAACATGTTGACCCTGGAGGGATTGATTCGCAATCCGCCCGGCCGCTATCTGTGGCTGCGCATAGGCCTTCGCGGCAGCAGTCGACGCAGTCCGGTGGTGCGCGCGCTGCGTGTCAGCCATTGCCGGCCTTCCCTGTTCGATCATCTTCCGGCCTATTGGTCTGCGGATGCCGCGGTTGCCAACCAGGCTGACCAGGCCCTGGCGCTGTTCGAAGGGCTCTACACTGAACTCAACCAGCGCATCGATCAGTTTCATCAACTGCTCGATCCCCGTGTTACTCCGCCGGAGGCGCTGGAATGGCTCGGCTGTTTCCTAGCCCTGAGCTTCGATTCCCGCATCGGTGAACCGGTGCGGCGCCAGCTGCTCTCGGAGTTGTTGACGCTCTATCGCCAGCGCGGCACCCAGACGGGGCTTGAAAGACTCTGCGCCATCCTCACCGAAGGGCGGGTTGCGGTTGTCGAGTCCTTCCGATTACGGCGTACCAGCCCGTCGACACTGGGTGCCATCGGTGGCGGCAAAGAGAGTCACCTCGGCAGTCTGCAACTGGCAGGCAGCGAGGCAGGCGGATTGCCGGTGGCTGGCTGGGAGAGCGAGCTGCTGACAGCGCGTTCCCGCTTGCTGCGGCGCCGGGATGAGATTCTTGAGCAGGGCGGTATGCCCTGTCCGCCCGGCGAGCTTCCAGCGCCATTGAACAGGGACCCGACCATCAGCTTCTATCGCCAGTATGCCCACCGCTTCAGCCTGGTGATCTTCTCCCCCTACGAGGCCGATCTGGCGGCCGTGGTCGAGGAGGCGGTGGAGGCATGGAAACCGGCCCACACCCTGCACACGATCTGCTGGCTGGACGCCGGATTGGTGGTGGGTAGCAACAGCTATGTCGGTCTCGGGACCAGCCTGGCCGGCAGCGATCGCTGGCAACCGGCCCTGCTGGGGAGCGCCCCACTTGGACGCGACCGCACCCTGTCCCAGGCGCGGCCGGCACATCCCGGTGAAGTACGGCTTGATGCCAGCAGGTTATCGAACAACGAGTGCACGCCCAGGGCGTGCTGAATTAAGACAACGAGGGAGAGACTGCAATGAGCAACTCTCATGGCGATGCGCAATTCATGCACTGCGATGGCACTGACCCTGCCCTGCCCGGTGATCCCTGGTCTCGCTTGCGTTACCACTACGGCCAGCTTCTTGGAGCCGATGATTTTCAGGCCGAACAGAACGCATTGGTGTTGCGAAGACGACTGCACAATACCCTGTTGCACGGCCTGGGCACGGTCTGCGGCCTGCGCGTCAGCGCCGAGCCTTCCGATCCTCCACAAACACGGCTGATTGTCGGCGAAGGGCTGGCCATCGACGCCTATGGTCGCGAGATCTACGTCAATGAAACCCAGTGCCTCGACATCATCGGTCTGCATGCCGGCGACATCTGGGAAACATTGGCGCTGTCACCATCAGCCATACCGGAGGACCCGGACGGCGAACCCCTGTCCGACACCCGCCGCGCCTATGTCACCCTCTGTTACGAGTCCTGCCTCAGCAACCAGGTGCCGGCGATCACCCCGCCCTGCGGGGATGCCAGCGAGGCGTTGGCCTTTTCCCGTGTCAACGACCGCTTTCGTATCGACCTGGTGGCCGAGGCGCCGCTGGATCCGCATCCCCTGCAGCGCGACTGGTGGCCTCCCGGCACTGCCGGCGGGCAGGGCGACCTGCGTGTCCGTCTGCTCGATTTTCTGCTCGACTACCCGGGTGCCGGATTGAGCCTGCAGCAGCTCTGGAATGCCACTGAGAAGGCACCGCTGCTGCTCGCCGTGGTTGATCTGCTTCACGAGGAGGGCGCCAGCGGTGAAATCACAAGCGTCGAGGCGATCGACAATAGCCCGCGGGCGCTGCTGCCTGCGATGCAGATGAGTGCCGAGCAGGCATTTCGCCAGCGCCTTGCAGGGGCCGACACGACCCCGTCACTGAAGCTGCTGGCAATCAGCGACAACAGCGAAACCGCCGATGCAGCGACGCCGCCCGAATACACCCTGCAGTTCTCCGGCGATCTTGAGGCCGCAACCGTCACCACCGATTCGATCAGGGTCCATGCCCTGGAAGCCACCGGCTGGTCAGCCCCACTGT
The DNA here is from genome assembly GCA_003094535.1 of gamma proteobacterium symbiont of Ctena orbiculata. Lineage (GTDB taxonomy): Bacteria > Pseudomonadota > Gammaproteobacteria > Chromatiales > Chromatiaceae > Thiodiazotropha. The sequence goes on from NATV01000113.1 coordinate 44,068, forward strand.
CTTCAAGCCTAACCGCGTCGGGTGACCAGGTCAGCGTCACCCTGGATGCCGCGCCGGTCGCCGATACCCGGCTGCAACTCCATCTGATCGGCGGTGGCCATCAGCCGGTCATGGGGGCTGCCGGCCAGCCCCTCGATGGCTGGTGGGACGAACCGGTCAGCGGCGCCGGTCGCGGCAGGGATATCAACCTAATCCGCGTCTGGACACCGGGCGCCGCCTGAACAACCGAGGAGAGCAGATATGAGCGTCGACAACCCATCATCCGGCGACAACGCTTTCAGCACCGAGGCATTGAATCAGGCGTTGTTCGAGAGCGTGCGGAATCAGAAGCTTGGCTACAATTTTTCCAGTCCGTTGGGGAATAATCTGCTGGGTGCCTACAGCCGCGACCAGGTCATCGGGATGCTTGCCGATCAGCTGGCCAAGGCCCCCCCCGGGTCGGCCAGCATAACCGGCAAGAATGGTCTGTTTCGCATCAACTGGTTCGATGGCCGCTTTCTCACCGCCCAGGCGTTTCGCCAGCAGGATACCTATTGGGATCAGCGCCTGCGCCTGCTGGCGCAGATCTTTCCACCGGGCATCAGCTGGGGACTGGGACTGAGCGGGCTGGAGGCAACCCTGCAGCCCTATCCGCCGCCCGGCAGTGACACCGGCCCTACCACGGGTGGAACATCCCTCGACACCCAGTTTACCCTGCAGCCCGGTGTCGCCTTCGATGGTATCGGCCGGCCGATCGTGGTTGGGCAGGCGTACTGCTTCTGCTTTAGCGATCTGATTCCACGCTTCCAAAACGAACCGCGCCAGGTCGCCGCCAGCGGTCAGCGGTTTCAGTCGTGCCTCTGTCTCGAACCGTTCAACGGCGGCGCCGGTACGCCCGGTTCAGCGCTGCCCCCAGGCCCCTATCTGCTGATGATCGAGCCTAGGGAGAGCCCGGAGGGGGATGCCAAGGTCTATGGCGAGGCCTGCGCCGGCGAGGGGCCGGCACGCTGCGAAAGCCACGGCTGGCGCGGCGGCTTCGGGCTGTCGCTGGTACGCTTCCCCGCCGAGCCGCCGGCCGGGATGAACATCGCCCACTCCTGGGCGCTGCGCGGCATTCTCTCTGCCTACTACTACGATGTCTTCGAACATTCGCTGATCGAGCGCTGGGATCCGGAGTTCCTCCGCGACGACGGATTGTGCGAGGCGGTTGGCAACGGCTGTCAACAGGCAGGGGCAATACCCCTGGCAATGGTCTACATCGGCTTCGACAGCAGTATCATCTTCCTCGACCAATGGATACCGCGACGGGGGCTTACCGCGACCAACGCCGCCAACTGGACCCGAACCCATATCGGCGCACCGGCACAATCCGCCGCCGACGCACGCCTGCACCAGTTCCAGTGCATGCTCAAGCAGAGCCTGTCGAAAGCGCCCCTTGTCGACCTTGGGCAACAGGTCGCGCCTGCGATGAATCTATATGAGCGCGGCTTCAGGCATATCCCGCCGGTGGGATTCCTGCCCTTCGACCCCTTCACCACCCTGTACGATTTGATCGATCCGGATACCGATTTCAGTGGCAACCTGCTAGAGCAGATTCCTGGATTTGCCAATATTCATCATGTGGAGCGGCAGATCGACAGATACTTCTGCGGCACCAGTGTGATTCCCTACTATGTTGTAGCCCTGCACGATGACGATGTGCTGGAGGACATCAACAATGTCTTCGACAAGGACCCGGTGCGGGTGGATCGCCTGTCCGCTATCGATGACAGAGTTAGTAGCATCCTGTCCAATCTCTGTGAGGAGAGTGACCAACAGTTCTCCGCCATCACCGGGTTGTTTACCCGCTTCATCAGGGTGTTCGGCTCGATGATCGTGCTCATGACGCGGGACACGGATCTGCTGGTGAACCGCGATGTTGAACTGGTCAAGGTGATCATTCCGCTGCAGGGACTGCGCCGCCGCCATCCGGTGGTCGGGGTCACGGAAACGGATAGCTCTGCATCGCTGGATGACTGGTACAGTCGCCCGCCAGGCCAGTCAGGCGGTTCCATCTCCAATCTCGCCCGCGACCGATTGATAGGGTTTATCCGCGAGACCTTTGGCATGGATGCCCTGCCTCGCCATTTCGCCGTCTATGTCAAACAGCGCATGGTGCTGCTCGACGTGATCTATGTGCTGTTCGAGCTGTTCAACCAGTTCCTGGTCTTTATCGACAGTTTCGATAGGGCCAACTCCGCAATAGCTCCGCTGTCGACCCAGACCTTCCGTGACCAGCATCTGGCCCAGGCACAGGCGCAGCAGGTGGCGGCACAGACGGCACTGGGTACCCCGCTGGTGCGGGAGGTGATTGCCTACAGCGCCGTCACCGCCAATCCCCAACTCGCCAGCCCGGAGATGTGGGACGGCTTTTTCACCCAAGTCGACGCCGAGGAGGCCAGGCTTGCCGATCAGATCGATGATCCGGCACTGCGCCGACAGCGGGCGTTTGACCTGGTCGCCGACGCGCAGGGGATGGAGGTCGAGGGTTTCGACACCATTAAGGTGCTGATCGCGACCCAGACTCCCCAGGCGGCCGAGGCCAGCCTGCGCAGCATCCAACGGGCCGCCAAGACGATGCCGGCACTCAACGAACGGGGTCTGCCCCGGGGGGTCAGCCTCAATCAGGAGCTTGTGCACGACGGTTCGGTGCGTGTCTACGAGCGGGGCAGCTCCCGCGAACTCTGGCAGGCGGTCAATCGGGGGCTGAAACAACAACCGGCCACCAACCTGGTCGGTGGCGCGAGAACCGATGTCACCATCGGAGAGGTGCTTAAGCAGCCCGCCGATGAGGCTGGGAAGCTGTTGGGAGGCAGTGAGGGGGTTGATGAGCTACGCAAGGCGATTGCACCCAAGCTCACTAAGATCGCCAAGGAGATCGACACCATTGCCGCCAATCCCCCAGCTGCTAAGGTAATCGACGGTTTCAGGAAAAACCTGGTCGAGACCGGTGGCGATCCGGTCAAGGCACTGGTGAAGACCCAGACCCAGTTCAAAGACGATACCGCCGCGACGGCCAAGTTGAAGCGCATCAAGCCGATCGCCGATCTGCTCGGCAGGGATGGCTTCCGGCCGGTCGCGGATGTTGTGTTCCGGGCGCCCTAGCAGATGAGCCTGCCGGCGCTGCAGATTCGCAGAATGCATAACCGCTACCGTGTCGGCGGTGGGGATAACGCCGATGGCTTGCAGCAGCAGTTGGATCGCATGGTCAGTGATCGATTGCCTGCCGTGCTGGATCGGAACATCGGCGGCCTCTACCAGCGTCTGGGTTTGAGTGCTGACACCCTGGTCGCCGTTCGCCGGCTGAACATCCGCATAGAATTGGCCGGCTTCTCGGCCCCAGCCGAACCGGGGCTGATTGATCATATTGGGGAGTCCTGGGGCAGGGCGCTGTTGCAGGGGCTGGAGCGGGTCCTCTCGACATCGGGCATCACACCCGGCCAGGCAGTTGTGACCGATACTTTTGCCATTTTTCCCGACTTGATGAGCGCACGCCGCCGGCAGATTCTGCAGCTTGCTCGTAGCCCTGCGCCCCCCTGGTGGTCAGCGGCATTGCTCGGTGCCGATGCGGATGCCGAGGCACTGCCTCGACTCCTCGTCGCGCTGGCGACCACCGACCCGGAATCGGCAGCCCGATGCATCGTCGAACTGGCAGACGATCCAGGCCCGGCATGGCTGACAGCCATGGCTGCGCCGCGAATCGCAGCGGTTGCGAGGGCGCTGATTGCAGCTGCGGGCAGTGTCGGCGAGGCAGTGGAGGAGAGTGGGGATCGGCAGGGCGGTTCAGCGTTGTTGGACTCACTATCGACACCTCAGCGCGCTCAGCTGAGCCGCTGTGAGGATGGGGACTCGGCGACCCTCTTGTTCGCCGCCTTTCAACACCTGGAAGGGCGGCCGGTGCTGGCCGACTACGCACTGCTGAAGGCCCGACTCGAACCGGTATGGGCGCAATCGCAGCGGCATTCTGCGAAGCGGGCGTCAGAGGGGAGTGATCAGCCTGCCACGCCAGCGAGGGTGGTTGCAAAGGATGCCGGGGCGGCCACGCCTGAGTTGCTGGAGCATCCCCTCGATTCTGAACCCCTCGTTGTGGATATCGAAGCTGTACGGGTACCTGATTCGCTCTCATCGGATGCCGATGAGGAGGATCCGATGGTGACCGGCCCGACCTGGGTGCCGGTTGGATGCGGCGGCCTCCTGTTCCTGATCCGGTTTGCCCTGCGGGCGTGGGAGCAGGGCGGCGATCTCAACCAGGGGATGCTGGCATTGGGTACCCTGGCGTTGAATTCGGTGTTCGATCGCCTGTCACCGTCAGCCCGCCGAGCCGCCTGGCGACGGGATGCACCTTTACTCCAGGTCTTCGCGGGCCTGCATGAACCACTCGAGCTTGATGGGCCGTGCCGCCATCCTTCCAATGCACTCAGTTGGGCGAGCGGTGTTATCGAGGCCATTGCCATGTCGCTGGATGACGACTTAACCGCGGCTCCCCGGGGCAGTGAGTACGTGTTCGGCCATGCCGATGAATCCCTTTCAGCCCTGGACAGACTGCTGTTGAGGCCGGGTCGTCTGCGGGTGACGGAGAGCGAGGCGCGCCTGATCCTCCCTGCGGATGGGGTGGATATGGGACTGCGTCGCGGCGGTTGGGATATCGATCCGGGCTGGGTGCCGCCACTCGGTAGGGTCATTCGCTTTGAGTACCGGGAACAATGAACGCACCGGTGGCGAAACAGCAACAGAAGGTTTCGATGGAACGGGAGCCGTCCCTTCGCGGCGAGGAACGGATTGGCGAAAGGCTCCTCGCCTCTCTTGCCGGCCGACTCTTACTCCACTTCCCTGAATCCGATTTTTTGCGGCGTCAGTGCGAGGGATTGTTCGCACCGCTGCCTAAGGATCCCTGCGAACTTGCCGAGCGTCTGGCGCAAACCGGTGACCAGCTGCTAGCGGCCATGGATGACCCCCGCTTCAGTGAACAGCCGCTGGTGCGGGTAGTGCGCGCGTTCGGTCTTTCGCCTTTCGAACTCGATCTGATGCTGGTCGCCTTGGCACCGGAGCTGGACGAGCGCTATGGCAATCTCTATGCGGGAATCAACGGCGGGTTGCGCCGACTGTCGCTGCATCAGGCCATACCGTTGTTGGTCGCGGACAGTACCGAGCGTGGATTGATTCGCGAGAGTTTGGCCGACAGTGCCCTGTGGCGCTGTGGCTTGCTCGTCGATACCCCTTCCACACCGCTTTTTGAACGCCGCCTGCAGGCAGCGGCGGCGCTCAGCGACTATATTGGCGATCGCCCATCCCTCTCGTCCCGCGGCGCTGTACTGCACCTGCCGGCGAACGATCCCTCCACGGCTCTGGTCATCGAGCTGCTGGTCTCGGTCAACGCCGAGGCACGGGAATTGGCGAACTGGGCCGCAGCCGAAAGGCCTCTGCTCATCCACCTGGTGGACCGAGATGGCACGGGATCGGGTTGTCATGCCGATGCCCTGGCGCTGGCACTGCAGCGTCCCTGGCTTGAATTGCGTTCCACGGGCGAGGAGATCGCTGGCGATTGCTGCCAGCTGTTGATCGCTGCGAGACTCGCCGGTCTGCTGCCGGTATTGCGCCTGGAAGGCACAGCGGGAGAGGTCGAGTTGGCAGCGGATGCGCTGGCCGCGCTGGCGGGGCCTCTGCTGGTGATAGCTTCCGATTCCGTCGCACTGAGGATTCCCGAGACCGCCCCGTTACGACGCTGGTTGGCTCGAATTCCACGTCCCCTCGAGATGGTGGCCGTTTGGCACCATTACCTGGCGGGGGCCGGTGCCCAGGCCGATGTGGACCTGCTGGCCAACCAGACCCGCCTCCCGGTCGCTCTCATCGCCAGGGTCGTCGAACAGGCTTCGGCGCGGGCCCTGTCGGCGGGGCGCGCCGGTGTGGAGCACAAGGATATCGTGCAGTCGTTGCGCGAGAACCAGCCGGAGCTGGTGTCGCGGCTGGCGAGCAGCCACCGCCCCCGGGTTCCCTGGTCGGCGCTGGTTCTCGAAAACAGGTATAAGGCGAGTCTGGAGAGCCTGGTCGAGCGGGTGCGCTACCGGGTTGAAGTGCAGGATCGCTGGGGCCTCGGCAGGGCCCGTTTCGGCAATCGCGGCAACGGCCTGGTGGCGCTCCTGCACGGCGAGTCCGGTACCGGCAAGACCTTCGCCGCGCAGGTAATCGCCAGTCGCCTGGGACTCTCCATGCTGAGCGTGGATCTCTCCCGGGTCGTCTCCAAGTACATCGGAGAGACCGAAAAGCATCTCAATGAACTGTTCGACTTGGGTGAAGGCTTCAGGGCGCTGCTCTTTTTCGACGAGGCGGATGCCTTGTTCGGCAAACGCACCAACGTCAAGGATGCCCACGACCGCTACGCCAATATCGAGGTCAATTTTCTCCTGCAACGCCTGGAATCCTTCGAGGGTATTGTCCTGCTGTCGAGCAATTTTCAGCAAAGCATGGACGACGCCTTCACCCGCCGCATCGGTTTTTCGGTCTTCTTCCCGCGGCCGACACCGGGTCAGCGTCTGGCATTGTGGCGCCAGCATCTGCCCCGGGAGCGGCTGGGCGAGGATCTCCGGCTGGAAAAGATCGCCGAGCGTTATGACCTGGTCGGCGGTGAAATCCGCAACTGCGCCCTCACCGCCGCCTATGCCGCCGCGGCCGACGGAGGCGTCGTGTCACAACAAATGGTGGAAGCGGCGATCGCTTCCGAATTCAACAAAATGGGTCGTCCCCTGCCGCGGGGGCTCGGACCAGCGAAATCATTTTCATCATAAGGAGGTAATGTCATGTCTCACCTCACACATGACCTGGAAGCCGTTGTGGCCGACGCCAATGCCCATCTAACGGCGATTGCAGGCGGCGCCACCGACGCGCATCTGAACGCAATCGGTGTAATATCCGCCACCGCGGAACAGGCCCGCCTGAGTGCTGAAACACTTGAAGGCGGATTGGCCGCTCTAGACGCTGCCGCGACTGCCGCCGCGGACGCCTACTTTGACGCCATCGCCTGGGTGCGCGACGCCATCACCAGCGGCGGAGAGATGTCCCCGTCCCAGTTTGGTGATCTGGGCACGCAGTTGGAAGATGCCCTCGGGGAAGGAACGGACCTCGATGCCCTGCTGGCGGAGGTCGTCAGCTATGACAGCCTGGGCAGCGACGCCGTTGCCGCGGCGCAAACGGCGGTGGATGAGGCATCGGCCGCACTGAAGACAGCCGAAGAGGACTTTGCGATTCGGCAGGCGGAGTTGGAAGCGGCCAGCCAGGCAGTCACGAGCTGGGCGGTGCAGGCCATCGACAAGGGCAATCTTGTCTATGATCTGACCGCAGCGGTTGAGACCGCCATTGCCGCGGGGCGTCTCTACGAAGCCGTCGTCCATATGCAGGACCTGACCTACGCCAGAAACGATCTGAACGGCGAAATTTCCTTTGACGGCCACCAATTTGACGCCAACAACAGCGACGCAGATGCAGTAACCACGGCAATGAATAGCGCCTGGGATACGGTTCATGGCAACTATGAGGCGGCCCTCACCGCCCTGGTCGACAAACAGGACGACCTCTATGCGGCACAGTTGGCGCTGGCGGTAGCCGTGGCCGATGCCGATGAGCGCCGGGCGCGGCGCCTTGTGGATGCGGCCGCGCTGGTTCAGGTCCTGCACGATGCCCAGATAGAGGATTAGGACTGACCCTCCATGAGCCGAACCCAGACGAGACAGGCGCTGGCAACTACCTCCGGATCCGAGGGCCAGAGAGGGAAGGCGGCAAACCTGCGCATCAGTCAGCCCGGTGACAGGTCGGAACTCGAAGCTGATCGGATTGCCGACGAGGTTTTACGCATGCCTGAGCCGAATACCGCGTTAGGCGACGTCGAGGGTGTGCCCATTCAGCGCAAGTGCGCCGCCTGCGAGGCAGGCGGCGCACCCTGTCGGGCCTGCTCCCTGTCTGCTGCCCCGTTGCCGGTTTCACGCACGCATGGAATGCTACAGCGCCAACCGATCGAAGAGGAAGAGGAACTGCAGCTGAAATCACAGCCGGAGGCGAAAGCCGACCCGACCACCGGAGGAGGGCTGAAGGCTGTGGAGACTATTCGCCGTGGCGGTTCACCACTGCCGGATCCGGCCCGGGGCTACTTTGAACCACGCTTCGGCAGGGACCTGAGTGATGTCCGTGTGCATACCGGCCAGGCTGCGGCTCAAGCGACAGAAGCGGTCAACGCCCGTGCATTCACCTTGGGGCGTTCCATCGCCTTCGCGCCCGGCCAGTTCGATCCCGGTGGTGCACGCGGGCGGAAACTGCTGGCACACGAACTGGCGCATGTCGTACAGCAAGGGGGAGTCCCACGGCATAGCGGTGAACCTGTTGCGATCAACACTCTACCGGCGGGAGACCGCCCCCCGATATTGCGCTCCGCCTTTGACCGGGGACAAGAGGAGCTGGAGAGGCAAGAGGAGTTTCTGCGCGAGCGAAGAGCCCGGGAACGGACGTTGCTCGGTCCGGATCTGGGGCGTCTAGTCGGGCGGCGCCGGGGTCTCCGTCCCTACCGTCCCGGTACGCCGGGGCAGGCGGCGCCTCCGATGAGCGCGCAGGACACAGAGGCGCTACTGCAACAGAACATCGCCAAGATGCGGCCGGATATTCCCGAGTGGTGGGATGCCACGGGCATGTCCGAATTCGACAGCGACTTTTACGGAATGCCCGGCCGTTTCATTTTTCGCGGCGTGGAGATGTCCAGCTGGGAGGTCAATTATTACTTCGTGAGCATGGCATTCGCCCACCAGGGCTGGGACTGGAACGAAGCGCAGGCGATGATCTGGGCGTGGAATAAATCCCAGGAAGTCGGCATCAACCCCTATGGAGGCGGCGGGGACATGACACCCGAAATGTGGTTCGTCGCGGAGACGGCCTACTACGAGGAATTGGCGCGGATGGCGACGGAGCTGTAACAACGAATGCCTGTCACCAAACAGGTCTCCCCCCAAATCCCTGTGTGTGGACTGACTGGAGCGGTATCGATGAAGCTGAAAATCAAGATATTGGCATTCTCGCCATGAGCGATCTCTCCAACCAGGTCTCGAAGCGTCATGGGACCAATTCGAGTCTCGGTAAGTACAGGATCAGCCAGCCCGGTGACAAGCTGGAACTGGAAGCCGATCGGGTAGCGGACGAAGTTTTGCGCCTGGCGCAGCCGATTGGCGTGGACGGAATCTCAGGTGCGCCAAGACCACCTGATAAATGCGCCGCCTGCGAAGCGGGGGGCGCACCCTGTCCGCTCTGCTCGCAAGCTGGGGGAACGGCCTCCCGGTCTCGATCGAATGCGCCGCTGTTACGGCAGCCGGTCGAGGAGGAGGCAGAGGAGCTACAGCGCCAGGCAATCGAAGAAGAGGAACTGCAACGGGAAGCAAAGCCTGACACGGTTTCCAGACCGCGGACCGATGCTTCACTCGGGGCCGTTGAGTCGGTCCGCGGCGGCGGTGTGCCGCTACCGGAGACGGCACGGAGCTATTTCGAGCCGCGCTTCGGCACCGACCTGGGCGATGTCCGCGTACATACCGGGGAGGCTGCAACAAGGGCCACCGCCGCGGTGAACGCCAGGGCATTCGCCCTGGGGAACACCATCGCCTTTGCACAGGGTCAGTTCGATCCTGCCGGCCCGGGGGGGCGCCGGTTACTCGCACATGAACTGGCGCATGTAATGCAGCAGGGTGGAGCTGCGAGTCGGGGGGACAGTAGCGTGCAATCGTTGGCACGTGAACCCGCCGCTCCCGCCCCGCAGCGCGAGGAGATGAGCGAAGCAGGCAATGAGGGTGCGGAACCCGCAGCGGTAGAGGCGGCCATCGGCATGCTCAGCGAGGCGCTGGGGCGGGGGGCTGGTGAGGTCGAGCGGGTGGCAAGGCAGTTGCCGTTGCCCGACGTGACCGCGGCGCTGGCGCAGATGCCGTCGGCCGCGATCCTGGCGATCCTCGACGTTATTTGGCCGGACAACACCGGCTGGGCCGCACACATCAAGGTGGACGGTGACATCAACCTCGCCGCGACCGTTGTCGGTCTGCCGTTCGAAGTCGCCTTCGATGGCGCCGGCGCGATCGACGTTGCGGTCACCCGCCGCGGCGGGACCATAGCAATCTCGATAGCACCTGGTCTTACTGGAGGAGGGGAAGGCATACCATCCCTCTGGTCGATACTTGAAGGTCCGGTCGGCCTCCATCTCAGTGGCGTGCTGGGGGCAAAGCTGTCGGTTGACCTGGCCCGCGTAAAGTGGCCCGCCGCGGCCTTGGCGGAACTCTTCGCACTCGACATCAAGAACGCACTCAGCGAATTGATGTGGACAGCGCTGTCGATCGGAGGCAACACCCAGATCGAGGTCAGCGGAGCCATCGGTGGCAAACTGGATCTTGGCATCCGAGGCGGACCGTCTTTCCTCGCCACCCTCGCAGTAAAAGCGGGTGGTCAGATCGGCGCCAAAGTGAGCGTGGTCACACCGACAGAGGCGCTTCCGGGCAAGATTCAGCTCTCCGGGCAATTCGGCATATTCGGGGATTTCGATTTCAAGGCGTTCGGTGGCCAGGGCACCGATCCCACCTTGATAATGAAAAACCTCATTTCCGCGCTCTACAGAACCAATGTCTTAGCGGCATTTGGCCTTGGCGGCCTGTCAGGATCGGCCGACATTGGCCTGCGCTATGCGATCAACTTACCGCCCTACAGTGCGGATGCGCCACCGCCGGTCGTCGAATCCAACTGGATAGAGGTGGGGATCTTCGCCATCGGCAGCGGCGCCGGAAATCTGCTCGGCCAGAAGGGTACGGCAAAAGGTCTCGCAGAGATCACCTTGCAGCTGCCTGATATACCCGCCTTCGTAGCGGCACTGGAGGACGGCATCGATGCCGGGGACATGAAACTGCTCTCGCTGGTGCACGGTTTCAATGCCAACTTCCAAGTCACCGGAACGCTGCGCAACTATCTCGGGCTCTTCCCGATGATCATTGATTGGTTTCCCGAGCTTGCCATGATCGAGGACGCCAACTATGTACCGGTGAAGGCGACCGCGACGATGAAAGCAACCAAGGAGCAAATCGACGCCATCGATGAGCGCAACCGCAATGCCGCGATCGAGCTTATCTCCCGCATGGCGACCGGCGAGGCGCTTGAGGGGCTGCGCTCAGGCGCGGATGCGCTGCTCGAAAGCCTGGCGGACGTGATCGGCTTTATCGACAAGGTCTCCTTCGAGCTGGCGGCCGGCACCGAGGGGATGTTTTCGGTCGATACACCGGTGCAAAAGGAGATCGGTGGCGGAGGTGTCGGCGGTGAGGCGCACTTCAGCCGCACCTACCATCACGATGCGACACCGGAGGAACTGGGCATCACGGCCATCGAGCAGTGGCTGCGCGGCCTGATCGTCGACGACCGCGAAAGTTATGTCCCCGAAGGTCCGCGCAGACCATACATCCCGGACGGTCCGCGAGAGCGATACGGCCCACGGCGGCCGGGGCCCGATGAGGGCCACCCGGTGATGGTCACGAACACGGAAAACGTGCGCATGGTCCGCGAGCCGCGACACTGGGATGACGACCGCTTCCTGGTCGAACGGCTGCCCAAGGGCACCAGCGTGAGAGTGGTGCACCAGGGTCCCAAGCGGCCATTCAACAGGACAGCACCGGAGTTTCAATGGTGGTTTGTGCGCGCCCGTGGGAATCGCGGCTGGGTAATGCAGGTGTTGCTCGATGAAGCCAGTCAAACTATGTAGTAGTGACGCACCAGGAATGATTCGACTGAGCGGCGAAGCACCGGGCCGCCTTAGCGGCCGGTGCATTGCAGGGTGTTGAGCGCGATTGAGTGTTTGATCTAGGCTATGCCGTATTTGCTCATGCGTCGTACATATCAGACTCTGGAGTAGTGAATTTAATCGAAGATTTTGCGCCAAGCTGGAGATATAGAGACATCCAACGAACTAAGCCTAGAAATATTACAATAAATCAAGTAATTAGTAGGAATTGGAGATGCAGTTGACGTGCGATATGCTGTGAAACAGCTACTCGATACGACGTGTCGTTAAACGGGTGACTCCCATTTTTCCCCTCGCCGGGAACAACCACCCGGACCCAATATAAGAATGACCACTTGCCCCCTCTCCACCCGGTAGAGAGCTTGGTTGAGGGGATTTGCAAAGGTATGATTGGGGGGTATTGAGAAACAAGAGTATTGCAGGTCACGGGATTCGAACCAGTTTCGCCGACTTGGGTACCCCTTTTTGTCATTGGTATCCCACGTGAGTCCGCATACTATGTATACAAGCGTTCAACTTATTTTTGCGGTATTCTTCACATTGCTTAGCTTTAGAACTCCAATTTGATTAAGGGGGGACCACTCCCTGTTGGTATGCTTAATAGGCTAAATTTACTTAATCAGCATTCGATAGTTCTAACACAGAGATGGATAAAATAAGAACCGCTGTAATCGGTGTTGGTTATCTCGGCCGATACCACGCCCAAAAATATGCCGCACTGGACGATTCGGAACTGGTCGCCGTGGTCGATATCGATCCTGAGACGGCTGCCAATGTTGCCAGGGAGTGCAATACTGAGGCGCTCTCCGACTATCACGCGCTTATGGGCAAGGTGGATGCCGTCAGCATCGTGGTGCCTACTCAACTTCACTATCAGGTCGCCAAAGAGTTACTCGGCAGCGGCATCCACGTGCTGCTGGAAAAACCGATAACCGTGACCGTTGCGGAAGCGGATGCACTGATTGAAATCGCCCGACGCAAGCAACTGGTACTTCAGGTGGGGCATCTGGAACGCTTCAACTCCGCGGTGTTGGCGCTTGAAGGTGTTATCAATGATCCGCAATTTATTGAATCCCATCGTCTCGCTCCCTTTAATCTACGAGGCGCCGACGTCAATGTGGTGCTCGATCTGATGATCCACGATATCGATATCATCCAGAATCTGGTGGGTTCTCCCATCGCGTCAATAGATGCCAAGGGGGGGGCGGTATTGACCCACGAGTACGATATCGCAAATGCAAGAATCAAATTCGAGAATGGCTGCGTGGCTAACGTTACCGCCAGTCGAGTGAGTATGAAACCACAGCGTAAAATGCGTATTTTTCAACCTGATGCCTACATCTCGATCGACTTCCAGGACAAGATCCTGAGTATTCATCGCAAGGGTGAAAAGGAGATATTTCCCGGGATCCCTGAAATCACCAGTGAAGAGAGTATGTTTGAGAATTCCGATGCCATCATGGCCGAGATCCGCGCATTTCTCGATGCGATTAAGAACCACACCTTACCGCCAGTTACCGGCGAGGATGGGCGAGAGGCCCTAAAGACGGCAATCGATATTAGCGAGCAACTGGGCGCTTGACGCCGCCAGGTGAAGAACATGATCCCAATGGTAGATCTAAAGCAGCAATATCTCGATCTTAAGGAGGAGATCGACAATGGCCTCCTGGCGGGACTGGAAGAAACTAAATTTATCCTCGGACCTAATGTGAGCGCCTTTGAGGAGGAGTGTGCAGAATACTTGGGTGTAGACCACACTGTTGGCGTCGCATCCGGTACCGATGCCCTTCATCTGGCGCTGATTGCCGCCGGAGTCCAGGAAGGCGACGAGGTGATTACCACTCCCTTCACCTTCATCGCAACTGCCGAGGCGATCCGTTATGTAGGCGCCACGCCGGTGTTTGTCGATATCGATCCACAATCCTACAACATGGATCCCGGCCAGGTAGAGGAGGTCATCACCGAAAGGACCCGGGCAATACTGCCCGTTCACATTTTCGGACAACCCGTCGATATGGCATCCATCCTGTCGCTCGCCGAGAGACACAATCTCCAGGTGATTGAAGATTGTGCCCAGTCATTTGGCGCGCATATTGACGGTAGGCAGACCGGCAACATCGGTCAGACTGGCTGCTTTAGTTTCTTTCCCAGCAAAAATCTTGGGGGATACGGGGACGGCGGTCTGGTATCCACCAACTCCGACGAGCTGGCAGAGCACCTTAGAGTGTTGCGTAACCATGGCAGCTGGAAACAGTACCATCACTCCGAGATTGGCTTTAACAGCCGCCTTGATGAACTGCAGGCGATAATTTTGCGAGTCAAATTGAAACGTATCGACAACTACAACGAGAACAGACGCCGCATTGCCCACCGTTACAGCGCGGCACTGGCGGGGATACCAGGGATTATGCCTCCCCATGAGGATGGAATTGGCCATCACGTCTATCATCAGTACACTTTGCTGGCGGAAAATCGAGATGCCATACAGCAGGCTCTACGCGACAACGAGATCGCCTCTGCGATCTACTATCCCATCCCGCTTCACCAGCAGGAGGTCTTTGCCAGCGCGTGCCAGGGGCGTACACTTCCGGTCAGTGAGCGGATATCTCAGCAGTGCCTGTCACTGCCGGTTTTTCCGGAGTTGAAGGATACACAGGTCGATCGGATTCTGGATGTTATTCGTGAAGTGGTGAATGACTGAAAGCCAGGCGGGAATTGACTAACGAATGATACTGCGCCGGGACTGCCCCAGAAAGCGGGAAAATAGTGCAAGTTCCTCAACCTCATCGGCCATGGCCGCAATCTCCCGCTTTGCCTCTTCCAATGGCAGTCCGGATCGACAGAGTACCTTGTAGGCACGCTTGATCGCCCTGATCGCTTCTGCGCTGAAGCCTCGTCGCTCAAGCCCCTTGCTGTTGATGCCGTGAGAGCGGCCCGGATTTCCACTCACCATCAGATAGGGTGGCACATCCTTTGAGATGGCGCTCCCCATTCCCGTAAAGGCGTGATCACCGACAGAACAGAACTGATGAACCAGGGTGAAACCACTCAATATCACCTGGTTTCCGATGTCAACATGGCCTGCCAGTGAGGCGTTGTTTGAGAAAACCGTACCGTTACCAACCGTGCAATCATGGGCGATATGGATATAGGCCATGAGTAGATTGTCATCTCCCACCCGGGTAATCCCGCCACCGTTGACCGTGCCACGGTTAATCGTGGCATACTCGCGAATGGTGTTGCGATCGCCAATTTCCAACTGCGTCGGTTCTCCCGCATATTTCAAATCCTGAGGAGCCTCTCCGATTGAGGCAAATTGATAAATCCGGTTCTCTTTCCCGATTCTGGTTGGTCCATTGATGACGACGTGCGGCCCAATCCAGGATTCATCCGCTATGACCACATCGGGTCCGATAATCGTGTAGGGTCCAACGGATACATTGCGACCCAGCTCAGCGCCGGCATCAACAATGGCGGTGGGGTGTATGCTCATACTATTGACTGCTCCATACAATCAGAACTGTATTGCTAAAAATCAACGTGTCCTTTTCTTGCTTATCCGTACTCCCCGACTTTTTTTCTTTTTGTATTTCAGGGGCTAACCGATGGAGAGGTCAATCCACTAAACCAGCAGGGTGATCAAGTTTCAGGTCGCTACCTTGAGGCTACCCGAAACGTTGGCAAGGTTACCAGGGTCAATTGGAGCGGGCGATCGGAATCGAACCTAAGTGTTCGGAAGCTGAGGTAATAACCATCATTCGGTGCCCGCATACGGATCGAATTCTAGGATAGGCCGGCCGTGTTATGCAAGTCCGGCCAGGTCCAAAGAGGTGATGCCGGCATGCTGCATTCCCAACCCTTAAGGCGGTGCCTCGACATATTCGCGTAACTAAACCTCATCTTCCCGGTGAGCGCTGATTTCCAACAATTCACCGGGGATGCAGCTCAATCGCAGGGTGATGGGGCGGCAGCAGACCGGGCAGTCTTCGATGATCTCCTGCTGCGGCTCGCTGGTATCAATCAGGAGTTCGATGCTTTCGCCGCAATAGGGGCAGTCGATGAGGGAGGAATGGAGCAGATTCAAGGTTGCCTCGCTCGGGTTCGGTCAGCCCATATTCAAACCTGAAGTGCACTACCTGTCATTGAACGGGTATCCTCTATTTCTCTTCGAGAAGGGCATCACACCGCTTTTCAGACCTGGTACGGCAGACTATATTAATAAACATCTTATGATAAATTCACCTATTTAAACTAAGTAATTATAATTTGAACGACTGAGTTGCGATATTCATTACCGCCCATAGCAGTGAGAAAGCCTTACCCGAAAAAATACTGCTTCATGATACGGAGCTCGTAATTGCTTGGATTGTGCTTCTTAAAAGGCGGGTTCTTTCAATCAGCGAAAATTGGGGTACTTCTACAGAAAGGATTTCACTGACCCTGGAAATGCGTCTATGTTCAGGCTAGGTCACGAAAAGATAAAACATATAATTGAGCAGTTGGATCATGCCGTTGAAAATCACCAATTGTGGTTTCAGAATATCAATCGCTCTCTCGCTTGCCGCGTCCCCTGCAAACCAGAGGACCTAATGCCGGATTCATATCGAAAATGTGAATTCGGAGAGTGGTATTATCAATCAGACAATGAACCGTTACAGCGGCACGATGGATTTAACGCCATCGAAAATATACATATTCAGATGCACGTGCTAGCCACAGAGTTGTTATTGTCGAGTCAAAGCTCTACTTCTTCGAATATTGATAAATATGACCAATTCGCAAAATCCGTAGAACGTCTTCGCATGCAGATTATGAGCTTGCAGCACGAGCTGCAAAGCTCCCTGTTCAACGTGGATACACTGACAAGCGCACGCACACGGTCTGGTATGCTGACGGAATTGCGCCAACAGCATGAACTGGTAAAGCGTAATGCGTTTTCATGTTGTATAGCAATGATGGATTTTGATCATTTCAAACATATCAATGACAGTCATGGTCATCAGGAAGGTGACATGGTGCTGAAAACTGTCATCAGGTACATCCTGGACAACATACGTCCTTTCGATATGATATTTCGCTATGGCGGAGAAGAGTTTCTATTGTGTTTGCCAGGCACCGATGTCGTTACTGCGAATTACGCGGTTGAGAGACTCAGAAGTGGTATCGAAAATCTGGCCATCACAGGGTCGGACTCAGGAGAATTGCGTATTACTGTATCATTTGGTATGTCAGCATTGTCAAATGACATATATATCGAAGAATCGATTAATCGCGCCGACAAGGCGCTCTATCATGCAAAGGCATCTGGCAGGAATCGCTCAGTAGCTTGGGAGAACCTTGATACTGATTCTATTGATCCATGAAGCGGCATACCCTGTAGTGGTCAGTCCTATCTGAATAAGGTATGGAACAGACGGATTACAGTGTTGCCTATTGAACAACCCTCCCTGAAGTTATTGGTGGGCCCACTAGGACTCGAACCTAGGACCAAGGGATTATGAGTCCCCTGCTCTAACCAACTGAGCTATGGGCCCGGTATCGGCGGGATTGTAGCAGATCCCGACACAATAGCGGCACTATTGCAGTCACTGCGCGGGGATCTTTGCATTAATCGCTGTCAAGAAAGCTGCGGAGGCGATCCGAGCGGGAAGGGTGGCGCAGTTTGCGCAGCGCCTTGGCTTCGATCTGGCGGATACGCTCCCTGGTGACATCGAACTGCTTGCCAACCTCCTCGAGGGTGTGGTCGGTGTTCATGTCGATGCCGAAGCGCATGCGCAGCACTTTCGCTTCTCGGCTGGTGAGGCCGGCCAGCATATTCTGGGTCGCTTCGCCGAGGCCTTCCGCGGTGGCCGACTCGATGGGTGATACCACGCCGGAGTCTTCGATGAAGTCGCCCAGGTGGGAATCTTCATCATCGCCGATGGGCGTCTCCATGGAGATCGGTTCCTTGGCGATCTTCAGCACCTTGCGGATCTTGTCTTCCGGCATGTCCATGCGTTCCGCCAGTTCTTCCGGTGTCGCTTCGCGGCCCATCTCCTGGATCATCTGTCGGGAGATCCGGTTGAGCTTGTTGATGGTCTCGATCATGTGCACCGGGATGCGGATGGTACGGGCCTGATCCGCGATGGAGCGGGTGATGGCCTGACGGATCCACCAGGTCGCATAGGTCGAAAACTTGTAACCGCGGCGATATTCGAACTTGTCCACCGCCTTCATCAGGCCGATGTTGCCTTCCTGGATGAGGTCAAGGAACTGCAGTCCGCGATTGGTGTACTTTTTCGCAATCGAGATAACCAGTCGCAGGTTGGCTTCCACCATCTCTTTCTTGGCGCGGCGCGCCTTGGCCTCGCCGATGGACATCTTGCGATTGGTCTCCTTGATCTCGCCGATGCTCAACATGCAGTCGCTCTCGATGCCGACCAGGCGCTTTTGCGCACGCACGATCTCATCGGCATGCTCTTTGAGGGCTTCCGAATAGGCCTTGTCCTTGGCGATCTGATCGATGATCCAATCGAGATTGGTTTCGTTGTCGGGGAACGAGGCGATAAACTCCTTGCGCGGCATGCGGGCCTTGTCGACGCAAAGATTCATGATAATGCGTTCCTGGTTGCGGATGCGCTCGATGGTCTCCCTCAGGATTGTGACAAGCATGTTGAAGGTGATCGGCACCAGCTTGAACTCGAGGAAGGTCTCGGAGACGGCATCCTGGGTCTTCTGTGCCTGGGCGCTGGCGCGGCCCTTTTTCTTCAGTGCGGTGCAGAGGGCGTTATAGCGCTTGCGCAGCTCTTTCCCCTTGGCCGCAACCTCTTCAGGATCGGGACCGGTGTTCTCAGGGTCGTCACTGCTGTTGTCATCATCGTCATTGCCATCGCTACTGTTGTTGGCTGCGCGATTGACCTCCTGCGGCTGTTCCGGCGTGGGGATCTCATCGGGTTCATTGGGATCGATGAAACCGCTGGTGATATCAGCCAGACGCGATTCGCCCGGCTCGATCTTCTCCAGTTGGGTGCACAACAGATCGACGGTGGGAGGGAAGGTGGCCAGTGCGGCGGATACCTGATGCAAGCCTTCTTCTATGCGTTTTGCGATGCGCAGTTCGCCTTCGCGGGTCAGCAGCTCGACCGTGCCCATTTCCCGCATATACATGCGGACCGGGTCGGTGGTGCGACCGAATTCGCTGTCGACGCTGGCCAGGGCGGCAGCGGCCGCTTCGGCGGCATCTTCGTCGGTGGAAACCACGGAATCGCTGAGGGTGTTGTCCTCAAGATCGGGGGCCGATTCATGAACTGTGATCCCCATGTCGTTGATCATGCGGACGATGTCCTCGATCTGCTCAGGCTCAACTATGCCCTCAGGGAGGTGATCGTTAACTTCCGCGTAGGTCAGGAATCCCTGTTCCTTGCCCTTTGCGATCAGTTGCTTAAGTTGAGATTGCTGCTGTTCCTGGTTCATCGTTTACCTTGTAGTCAGACGAGGTGTACAACACTGAGACTGAACTCACCATATTAGCACACTTTCATATAGTCATGCCAGCTATCGGTCTGATTTGAGACCTCCGGTTTACTATTGCTCATCCTGGCCGGTAGTGCCGGGAAAGCGCTGTTTCAGTTCATTCAGCAGCTCATCTGACAGTTCGCTGGGTGGTAGATTCCCCGGCTGTGGTCGGGAATTTTTATGGAACTGCGCATTCAATTTGAGGAGCGCGTCACGTAATTCTGCCTCCTGATCCATATCCGGCAGGTCAAACCTGTAGTTGGCCAGTTTATTGAGGTGAGTGAAGTGCTCCGTATCTCGCCAGCGTTCCAACAAAGCTGCTTTGTTAAGAGTAGGTTGGGAACGGATTATTTCAAGTAACTGTTTAAGAATAGATATACCGGGTGCATCCCACGCTTGCCAGGCCCTGTCCACACTCTCCGCAACGCCTAGTAGATGGGGATTGTCCAGCAACAATGCAATGGCCATGCGTACCGGTGTGGCGCGTTGGAGCTTCCCCGGCTGACGGTCTCTCCCCGTGCCGGGCTGTCTGTGTTGCGATGCCCCTTTGTCAAGGCGGCCATCCTTGATTCCCACCAGCGTCTCCAGGTGCTGAAACATCATGCGGCGAAACACCCCGGCAGGGAGCTTTTCCAGCAGCGGGGTAGCAAGCTGTGCGAGGCGGGCACGACCATCGATGCTATCCATCTCCACCTGATCGGTGAGACGATGAAAAAGGAATTTGGAGAGGGGCTGGGCCTGTTCGATACGGTCGCTGAAGGCGTCTGAGCCCTCCTTGCGCACCTGGGTGTCGGGATCCTCGCCTTGGGGCAGAAAGAGGAACTTGACTTCCCGCCCGTCGCGCATCAGGGGGAGGCTGGTCAGCAACGCCTTCCATGCCGCGTCGCGGCCGGCCCGGTCGCCGTCGAAGCAGAATACGACCTCGGGACAGATGCGAAAGATCAGCTCCAGGTGGTCCTGGGTAGTGGCCGTACCGAGGGTGGCGACCGCATTGAGGATGCCGTGCTGGGCCAGCGCGACCACATCCATGTAGCCCTCCACGACCAGCAGGCGCGCGATTTTGTGATTCGCCTTTTGCGCCTCGTGGAGGCCGTAGAGTTCGCGCCCTTTATGGAACAGCGGGGTTTCCGGTGAATTGAGGTATTTCGGCTTTTCGTCGCCGATGGTGCGGCCGCCAAAGCCGATGGTGCGGCCGCGGCGATCGCGGATGGGGAAGATGATGCGGTTTCGGAAGCGGTCGTAACCCTTGCCTTCCCCCTCGTGGGTAAGGCCGCATTCATCCAGTCTGGCGATAGCGGTTTTATCCCTGCCCAATGAGCCAAGCAGATTATTCCAGCCGGGGGGTGCATAACCGATGGCGAAAGCGGCGGCGATCTCGCCACTCAGGCCGCGGGTCTTGAGGTAGTCCACCGCCTGTTTGGCGTCGGGGTGGTGCTTGAGCTGATGGCGGTAGAAGCGGTCCGCCTCCTCCATCAGCTGATAGAGCGGGCGCAGATCGGGTCCGTGTTCGAAGCCGGCCTCCCGGGGTACCTCGAGACCGACCCCATGGGCCAGCTCTTCCACCGCCTCGACGAATCCCAGGTTGTCATACTCCATGAGAAAGCCGATGGCGGAACCATGGGCGCCACAGCCGAAGCAGTGGTAGAACTGTTTTTGCGGACTGACGGTGAACGAAGGGGTCTTTTCGTCGTGGAAGGGGCAGCGGGCCTGATAGTCGCGACCGGCCTTTTTAAGCGGGACGCGCCGGTTGATGACATCGACCACATCGACGCGATTCAGCAGGTCATCTATGAATTGTTCGGGAATCTTACCGGCCATGGTCACCTACAGGCCTAAATGGACGGCCATGGGGCAAGGATAGCCGAAAATGACTTGTCGTGAATCAGGTGGAGAGTTTCTGCTTGACCAGGCCGCTGACCTTGCCCATGTCGGCCCGGCCCTGCATCTGGGGTTTGAGCAGGCCCATGACCTTGCCCATATCCTTCATCCCCGAGGCGTTGGTTTCGGCGATGGCGCCCGCGATCAGGGCTGCGATCTCTTCTTCGCTCAGGCCTGCGGGCATGTAGGCCTCGATGATCGCAATCTCGCTCTTTTCCTGGTCCGCCAGTTCCTGGCGGCCCGCATCTTCATACTGTTTGATGGAGTCCCGGCGCTGCTTGATCATCTTCTCCAGGATCGCCAATACCTGGGTGTCATCCAGTTCGCTGCGCTCATCCACCTCGCGCTGCTTTATCGCGGCGGTGATCAGGCGCAAGGTGCCCAGACGCGCTTTCTCTTTGGCCTTCATGGCCTGTTTGACGTCATCGAGGATCTGCGCTTTTAGCATCCGGGCTGACTCCTGCCGGGCAGGGGAGGATCAATACTGGCGTTCGAAACGGCGGCTCTCGCGGGAGACCTTCTTCAGGTTGCGCTTGACGGCGGCCGCTGCCTTGCGTTTGCGCTCCCAGGTGGGCTTTTCATAGAATTCCCGGCGGCGCACTTCGGCGAGTACCCCAGCCTTTTCGCAGGAGCGCTTGAATCGGCGCATGGCGACTTCGAATGGTTCGTTCTCTTTGACGCGTACGTTGGGCATCGCTGTTGTTTCCTCGAATCTGTTAAGCTTCTCAACCGGTCGAAAGGCGGAGATTCTACTCATAGCCACCCCGGTTTGCAAAGGTATGGTGCTATTTTAGGGCAAAAAAAGAGACATTTATGCGCGTATTAGGCATCGAAACATCCTGTGACGAGACGGGTGTGGCCATCTACGACAGCGAACAAGGGCTGTTGGCCCATGCCGTGCACAGCCAGGTCGAACTCCATGCCGCCTACGGAGGCGTGGTGCCGGAGTTGGCGTCGCGGGATCATGTGCGCAAGGTTCTGCCCCTGGTGAGGCAGCTGTTTCAGGAAGCCGGCATCGAGGCCGACTCGCTGCATGGGGTGGCCTACACCGCGGGTCCCGGGCTGGTGGGCGCCCTGCTGGTCGGGGCGTCGGTGGGGCGCAGCATGGCCTGGTCCTGGGGCATTCCCGCGATCGGGGTGCATCATATGGAGGGTCATCTCCTGGCCCCCATGCTGGAGCCGGAGCCGCCACCCTTTCCCTTTATCGCGATGCTGGTCTCGGGGGGGCACACCCAGCTGGTGGAGGTGGAGGCCATCGGCCGCTACCGGCTGCTTGGGGATTCGCTGGACGATGCCGCCGGCGAGGCCTTCGACAAGACGGCCAAGCTCCTCGGGCTGCCTTATCCCGGAGGCCCGGAACTGGCGAAACTTGCCGAGCGGGGGGATCCCCAGCGCTACCGTTTCCCGCGCCCGATGACCGATAGGCCGGGTCTCGACTTCAGTTTCAGCGGTCTCAAGACCTTTGCCCTGAACACAATCCAGGAGGCGGAGCGCCGGGAAGGTGGAACCCTCTCCGATCAGACTCGTGCCGACATCGCCCGCGCCTTCGAGGAGGCGGTGGTCGATACCCTGTTGATCAAGTGCCGCCGGGCGGTCAGGCAGTGTGCCATCAATACCCTGATCCTGGCGGGTGGTGTCAGCGCCAATCAGCGCCTGCGCCAGCGGATCGATAGCATGATGGAGGGTGAGGGGGGCACGGCCTACTATCCCCGGCCCAAATTCTGCACCGATAACGGTGCCATGATCGCCTATGCCGGCTGCCAGCACCTGTTGGCCGGTGAATCCGAGGCGCTGGGTTTTTCTGTTCGCTCCCGCTGGCCGATGGAGTCGCTGGGGGGCGGGGGTGATTTCAAATAGGTCTTTTGTAGGGAATCCCGGCGGTCTCGCGCACCATTCTCGGCATTAGATAACCCGGCAGCTTGCTGAGAAGCTGTCGCTGCAGTCTCCTGCTGGCCGCCTCGTCCAGTTCGAAGTGGGCGGCACCCTCGACCCTGTCCAACAGGTGCAGGTAGTAAGGCATGACACCGATCTCGAACAGCCGGGTGCTGAGCCTCACCAGGGTGTCGCAGCTGTCGTTGATCCCTCTCAGCAGGACCGACTGATTGAGCAGGGTTGCGCCGGCCGCCCGCACCGCTCGCAATGCCCCGGCAACCGCGGGAGAGAGCTCGTTGGGATGGTTGACGTGGATCACCATCAGCGTGTCGAGGGTGCATTTCTCCAGCATGGCGAGGAGTTCGGGGGTGATGCGCTGGGGCAGGACTACCGGCAGGCGGGTGTGGATGCGCAGGCGCTTTACCTGCGGCAGGCTCGCGAGCCGCTGCAGCCATCTCTCTAGTTTGCGGTCGCTGGCCATCAACGGATCGCCGCCGCTGAGGATAACCTCGTCGATTTCGGGATGGGCCTGTAGATAGTCGAGGATCTCACTCCATTGGCGTTCGCCGGCGGTGGCGCCGGCATAGGGGTAGTGACGGCGAAAACAGTAGCGGCAATGGATGGCGCAGGCGCCGGTGGCGATGACCAGGATCCGGCCATGATACTTCTGCAGCACCCCGGGTACCTGCTTTGCCTGGCTATCGCCCACCGGATCGATACTGAAACCCGTTGCCTGAGCCATCTCGCTCGCCGTCGGCAGGATCTGCAAAAGCAGGGGGTCCCTGGGATCGCCTTTGGTCATCAGCGAGGCGAACTCCCGGGGTACGCGCAGGGGGAACTGGGCGTTGGCCCGGGTGTGATCGGACACCGCCGAAGGATCGATCTGCAGGTATTCGAGGAGATCGGCGACACGGCTGAATCCCCCGGCGAGGGCCTTTTGCCAATCTGGTGTCTGCACAGAGGAGCCAGTCTCAGGTATGATGTGCGCCGCAATCGATAGGTTAGGTGAGGATGTCATGGCGAGTTATAGCACCAACGAGTTTAAGGGTGGCCTGAAAATCATGCTGGACGGGGATCCCTGCTCCATTATTGAAAACGAATTCGTCAAGCCTGGCAAAGGCCAGGCCTTCAACAGGGTCAAGATACGCAATCTCAAAACCGGTCGCGTATTGGAAAAAACCTTTAAATCCGGGGAGTCGGTGGAGGGGGCGGATGTCCATGAGACAGAGATGCAGTACCTCTATACCGACGGCGAGTTCTGGCACTTCATGGATCCGCAGAGTTACGAACAGGTGAGCGCCGATCAGGCCGCGGTGGCGGAGAGTGCCAAGTGGATGAAGGAGCAGGATATGTGTCTGGTGACATTGTGGAATGGCGCCCCGATCATTGTGGAGCCCCCCAAGTTCGTGATCTTGAACGTCTCCGACACCGATCCGGGACTCAAGGGTGACACCTCGGGCAGCGGCGGCAAACCCGCCACCCTGGAGACAGGCGCAGTGGTGCGTGTACCGCTGTTCGTGCAGATCGGCGAGGCGATCAAGGTCGATACCCGCAGTGGCGAGTATGTATCCCGCGCCAAGGAAGATTGATCCCTTAGTGCTGACAGGCCCTAAATGACCGCAACGGATGAGTGGCAACCCTCCGCTGCTGTCGAGACGATTCGTGCCAGGGCGGAGATGCTGGCGCGCATTCGGCAATTCTTCAACCGGATCGGTGTGCTCGAGGTGGAGACGCCGATCTGTTCCCGCTATGCGACCACCGATCCCGCGCTAGAGAGTTTCAGCGTCCGCTACACCGGACCGGGAGCGGCCCGGGGCCGCGATCTCTATCTCCACACCTCCCCCGAGTTTGCCATGAAGCGGCTCTTGGCCGCGGGCAGCGGACCCATCTACCAGATTTGCAAGGTGTTTCGCAACGGTGAGTACGGATCACGCCACAATCCGGAGTTTTCCCTGCTGGAGTGGTACCGTCCCGGTCTCGACTATCACCAGTTGATGGATGAGGTGGCACAACTGATCAATGGTTTGAGCGGGCATCCGCATACCCTCGAAAAAGTGAGCTATGCAGCACTGTTAGCGCAACACTTGGACCTTGATCCCCATAGCGCGGATACGGCTCGGTTGCGGCAGTGTGCCATCACCCGGGGAATCCCCGGAGCGGAGCGGCTTGCCCTCGAGAATCGCGACGGCTGGCTCGATCTGCTCATGAGCCATCTGATCGAGCCCCGGCTGGGCCAGGGGGGGATGACCTTCGTCTACGACTATCCCGCCAGCCAGGCGGCGCTGGCCCGGATCAGGAAGGAGTCGACTCCGGTGGCGGAGCGTTTCGAGCTCTATATGGAGGGGATCGAGATCGCCAACGGTTTTCAGGAACTGACCAGTGCTGAAGAGCAGCGCAGGCGTTTCAAGGATGACAGTCATCGGCGTCGCGAGTCGCATCAAACAGCGGTGCCGATGGACCAAAATCTGCTCGCTGCATTGGCCGCTGGACTGCCGGATTGCTCCGGTGTCGCCCTGGGTTTGGACCGTCTGTTGTTGGTTTTGACAGGCGTGGCGGATATTCGTCGCGTGGTGACATTCGATCTCAACCGGGCATGATCACTATCCCCACCGCAGCCGATTGGGAAAGCCATTCCCTTTACTTGCCTCCGGCACCGTCCCTGCCCGCGGTTGTAACGAATATTTACTCTTGAAACCTATATTTACGGATTGATTCAAACCATGGTTTGAGGGAGGTAAACCTGTTTTAACCTCAGCGACAGGCCTAAGCTAAAGGTAGAGAGGCAGGCGATGACCACAATCTCCGCCTCCTTATCGATCCATCTGCTGCAGGCTTTTCGGGGCCTCGGTTGCAAAGGCGTATGGTGAGAGGAAAACAACACTACTGGTTCGGTATTCTCCTCTGTTTCTGTTTTACCCGAGGTGATGCGGCTGCGGTCGTGGAGATCGATCCCGCGACGCAACCCCTTGCAGTGCCGATCGAATCGGCACTGGAAGAGGGCTTGGCCATCGATTGGCCGCAAATCGAACGCCTCTACGACAGTCAGCAGCAGCGCTATATCTGGCACCGGGAGGGCAGACTCTTGGAGCGGGGCAGGGCGCTCTTACGCTGGTTGGCCTCTGCGGATCAGGAGGGCCTGGATGCCGGGGATTATCATCTGGATCACCTCCTCGGCTTGATCTACAACCCCTCTCAGGCGGTTATCGTCAACCGGGAACTGCTCCTCAGCGACGGCTATCTCAGGCTCGCCCGGGATCTGCGATTGGGTCGCCACGATCCGCAATCCATCGATCCCTTGTGGATGCTGCCCAGGGAGAATTTCGATCCGGTCGCCGCCCTGGCAGAGGCCCTTGCAAAGGATCGCCTGCAACAGTTGCTCGACTCGCTGCGACCCGATCACAGCGCCTATCTGCAGCTGAAAAGGGCCCTTGCCAGATATCGCGCCATCCAATCCGCTGGTGGCTGGGTCGCGCTACAGACCGAACAGACCCTCCGTCCCGGTGATAGCGATCCCTCAGTTGCCCTGCTTCGAGAGCGATTGGCAGGGGAGTCGCACCAGGTGCAGGGGGTGGTCTCCGATCCAGATCACTACGATGAGGCGTTGTCGGGGGCGGTGAAGACATTTCAGCAGCGCCACGGCCTGACGGCGGACGGCATCGTGGGTCCGGCGACCCTGCGCAGCCTCAACGATCCGATCGAGCGTCGCATCGCGCAGATCAGGGCGAATCTCGAGCGCTGGCGCTGGCTGCCCCATGCATTGGAATCCCGGCATCTGATGGTCAATACGGCGGGATTTGAGATATCGCTGGTCAACCAGGGCCAGGTGGTGTTTCACAAACGCACGGTGAACGGCAGGCAGGGGCGTCAGACCCCCTCGTTCAGCAGCCGGGTGACACACCTGGTCACCAATCCCCTGTGGACGGTACCGCGCACCATCGCGGTGAAGGACATGCTGCCGCAGCTGCAACAGGACAGCGCCTATCTGACGACTAAACAGATTCGCGTCTATGCACGCCTTGACGGTGAATGGGGTGAGATCGATCCCCTCGATATCGCCTGGGAGAACTATCATGAAAACAACTTCCCATTTGTCTTGAAGCAGGATCCGGGCGGACGCAACAGCCTTGGCCGCATCAAGTTTCACATGCCCAATCCTCACCAGATCTACCTTCACGACACCCCGGCACGCGCCCTCTTTGAGCGGCCAAATCGCGCCTACAGCTCGGGATGTGTACGCGTCGAGGCTGCTGAGCAGCTGGCGGGATTGCTGATCGAATACGGCGAGCGTCCGCAGCTCGGCTGGCTGCACCAGGCGCTGCACAGCGGCGAGACGCTGATCGAGCCGCTCGCCAAGCCGATGCCGGTCTATCTCACCTATTTCACCAGTTGGGTGGACAGCGCGGGTGCCATCCATTTCCGCCCCGATATCTATCAAAGGGATACGGCGCTGATGCTGGCGATGGGCGAAGGGGTGGAGCGGATGACCGCCCGGCATCTTGTCAGGGCGGCAGAACCCTCGCTTTAGCTACGTTTCTCTGGCAACCCTATTCCGTCCGGTTGTGACAGGGGTCACAGGGTTGGCGCTGTGCAATCCGAATCTGTTAACCTGCGCGTGGATTTTGTTCGGCCCGTGCCGACAATAGTCACAGACCGTGCAACCGGGTTAACCAATTTCCATGAACTCAACGCCGAATACCGCTCGAGAGAATCCCCATTTGAGTCGGCGCCGCTTTCTCCGCGGATGTGCCTCCCTTGGCGGCGTGTTGATCGCTTCACCCTTGCTGGCGGCACTCCCTGACGGGGAGCGCCGAACCCTCGCCTTCCGTCACACCCATACCGGGGAGAGGGGAAGGCTTACCTATTGGCGTGATGGCGAATATCAAGGGGAGAATCTGCAGATTCTCGATCATCTTCTCCGGGACCACCGCACCGGGGAGTCGATGCCCATGGATCGGGCGCTGCTGGATATGCTCCACGGGCTGCAGCAGGGGATTGGCGGCGAGGGTGAATTCGAGATCATATCCGCCTATCGTTCGCCAAAGACCAACCGCATGCTGCGCAACAAGAGTGGCGGCGTGGCCAAGCGAAGCCTGCACATGCAGGGCAGGGCGATAGATGTCCGCCTCTGCGGCTGTGACCTCAAGACACTGCGGGACCGGGCCATCGCCATGAAGGCGGGTGGCGTCGGTTACTATCCGAAATCCAATTTTATCCACATCGATACCGGTCGCTTCCGTTACTGGAGCTAGGGATCAAGTCTGCCTCCGGGGCTTGCATCCTTCTCTGATTTGTTCTACATTTCGAAACATGTCGAATTATCGATCTGATGAAAGACAACTCGCCGAGATGTTCAAGGCATTGGGCAATCCCCATCGCCTGCTTATCTTTCAGCGTTTGAGCCGCTGCTGTCTGCCGGGTACCCGTTGCGACCTGGAGGACGCGATCCGTTTCAGTGTCGGTGAGTTGGGGGAAGGCATGGAGATCGCAGCTTCAACCCTCTCCCACCACCTGAAGGCGCTGCATCATGCCGGCCTGATCGAGATGGAGCGGCAGGGTAAGCAGATCAACTGCTGGATCGATCCGGCGGTGCTCGAAAAGTTGTATGGATTCTTCAATCCGCAAGCAGAATTTGAAAACATTGGAGGCTGTGATGTCCGATAAATCAAACCAACCTATTGCTGAAGTGTCATTGCAGGATCTCCAGGACAGCCATCGTCAGGAGGTGCGCCGGGCCTATGCCGAGGTGGCCGTGACCGATAACCAAAATGGTTGCTGCGGTGTCGAATCGAGTTGCTGCGGCGTATCCGACGATGCCGCGATCAACACCCTGATCTCCACCCGCTTGGGGTATAGCGCGGAGGAGCTTGCCAATCTGCCGAGTGGCGCCGACATGGGTTTGGGGTGCGGCAATCCAAAGGCCATCGCTGCCCTGCAACTGGGTGAAGTGGTGGTCGACCTTGGGTCTGGCGGTGGGGTCGACTGTTTCCTGGCCGCGGCCGAGGTCGGTGACAGCGGCCGCGTTATCGGCGTCGATATGACACCGGACATGCTCTCCAAGGCGCGCAACAACGCCCTGCGCGGCAACTATACCAACGTCGAGTTCAGGCTGGGTGAAATCGAGGCCCTGCCGATAGCCGATGGCAGCGCGGATGTCATCATCTCCAACTGCGTGATCAATCTTTCGCCGGATAAGGCAAGGGTTTTTCGCGAGGCCTTCCGGGTCCTCAAAGGGGGAGGGCGGCTCGCCATTTCCGATGTGGTGGCCACCGTGGAGCTGCCGCCGGAGATGCGCAACGATCCGCAGCTGGTTTCCGGATGCATGGGAAACGCTTCGATGATCGAAGAGCTGGAGCAGTTCATGACGGATGCAGGCTTTAACGAAATTAGGATCGAACCTAAAGATGAGTCCCGGGCGTTCATTCGCGACTGGGCGCCGGGGCGCGGGGTCGAGGATTATGTGGTCTCGGCGACCATTGAGGCAACCAAACCGGGGGCTGAAGAGTTTTGAGTTATTAGTTTTGAGTTTTTAGTTGTGGTGGTCTTGCGTAAGTAGCCTGGCTGATAGCAGGATTCTGGTCCAGTGTGTTCCCTCTCCCTTGGGGAGAGGGAGTGGGGATCAACAACTAGTGAGCAGCGCGAACACCTCAATTCAAAATTCAAAAAACAACTCAGCACTTTTCTCCAACCGCCTGTCCCATCCGCACAGTCGACCCCGCGGTAAAGTCCTCCAACCACTCCACCGCATCCCTGGCGAACAGCATGATCACGGTTGAACCCATGTTGAAGCGTCCCATCTCTTCGCCTTTCGCCAGTTCAACGGGGGTAGGCTTGTCCTGCTGTTGGTAATCCCATTTATTAGTCTGCTGTCGCTTCGGCGTGATTGTGCCGGCCCAGACGGTCTCGATGCTGGAGACAAAGATGGCGCCGACGAGGATGATCGCCATGGGACCGAACGCTGTGTCGAAGAGGGAGATCACGCGCTCGTTCCTGGCAAACAGCCTTGGCACCTTCCGGCAGGTGGTGGCATTGACGCTGAACAGGCGTCCCGGGACGTGGACCATGCGTCTGAGTCTGCCGTTCACCGGCATATGCACACGGTGATAATCACGGGGTGAAAGGTAGATGGTGGCGAAGTTGCCGTCCTCGAAGAGTTGGTTCATCTCCGGATCACCACCCAGTAGTTCGAGCAGGGAATAGTCATGGCCTTTTGCCTGCAACAGGAAGCCCGATTCGATGTCGCCCGCTCGGCTCAGCGTGCCGTCCGCGGGGGCTGCCACCTGGTTCTCCTCTTGGGTAAAGGGACGGGCATCGGGTTGCAGGGCGCGGGTGAAGAAGTCGTTGAAGCTCCTGTATTGGCGGGGATCGTTCTGCAGCGCTTCCTCCATATCCACCTTGTACCAGTTGATGGCCTGACGGATCAGCAGATCCTTGACCGGCTTCAGTTCGATGCGGGCAATGCCGTGCATCACAGATGAGAGCAGATGGTGAGGGAGTAGATACTGCAGGCCCACAAACAGGGTTTGAAGGATATGATTGGGACCATCCTTTGGTGTGGTATCGGGTTGATTCATCGCTTTACTGCACTGGGTCGATCAGTGTGTTGAGATCTACGGCGATAGTAGCGGCATCTAGATCCGGGGTAAACAGGGCGTGGATTCTGGTCTTTGGTCCGATCAGGTAGAGCGTCTGTTGCGCCTCGCTTGCCGTACCGAACAAGGTATCCAAAAGATCATCCACTCTCTCAGCTTCGCCCTGCAGGGCATGGATATTGTCCGACATCCTGGAGAAGGACAGCGGCGTTGCCCGACGCTTATTCAAGGGGAGGTAGTAAAAGGCCATTTGGCGCTGTAATCCGGGATCTGTCCCCAACCTGTTGTGTACCCGTATCAGTCGGGTCAGCGCCGCGGGGGAGGCTGTCTCGGGGGTGGGATCAATCATCAGCAGGCTCCAGTGGCCTTGCAGGTCGGTGTTGGAAAAGGGTTCGCCCGCCTGGTTGTAAAGCTCCATGGACGGAGCCGGCAGGGGAGGGCTGATCAGGATGCCGCTGATTTCCGGCATCATCCGGTTGCGTTGTTTTTGTAAGTGGCCGGCATAGTAGGCCAGGGAGAATGTGATCAGCACCAGAAACAGGATCACCAGCCGGCGCTGTCTGCTGGTGGGCCGTCTCATGGCAAGGCTTTGGGTGTATCGTCCCTGTTGCCCCAATCTGACCAGGATCCCGGATAGCCTTTGCAACGCGGATAACCCAGATGGCGAAGGACGAACCAGGAGAGGGAGGAGCGGTGGTGGGTTTGGCAGTAGGTCACGATCTCTTTTTCCGGGCTCAGACCCAACTGTGTAAGCTGTGACCTCAGCGCATCATCCGACTTTAATCGCAAGTTTCGCTGACGGTCCATAACCTCCAGCCAGTCGAGATTGGCGGCTCCCGGTATATGCCCCGGGTGGCTGGAGAAGCGTGAAATCCCGGCATACTCATTCCGGCTGCGTGCATCCCAGAGTGCGAAGTCGCTCTCGCCTAGACGTTCGATAATATATTCAGTGGTCGCAACGGAGTCCAGGCCGGGTGCGGAGCTGAAACCGGCACTGGCCGGTGCGGTTGGCTCGCGACTGCATGGATGACCCTCGTTTACCCAGGCATGGAGGCCGCCGTTAAGCAGCGAATAGTGCCTGTGGCCCATCGTCTCCAGGGTCCACAGCAGACGCGAGGCGTTGCCGCCACCTTCGTCATCGTAGGCGACAACGTGGCTGCCCTTGTCGATGCCGAGCTGCGAAAATGTCTGTGCCAACGCTGCTGGATCCGGCAGCAGCCCATACACGGGGTGTCTGGCGGCTACAATCCGGCTGTACGCGAGATGGATGGCCCGGGGTATATGGAGTTGGGCGTAGGTGGTGTCCTTGCACAGGTCGACGACGACCAGCCTCTCTTCATCGAGCAGGTCGCGCAACCGCTCAGGTTCGAGCAGGAGAGGCAGTTCGCCGGTCATCAGAGTTCAGAGCAGTACGTGCTGAACCTTGCCCAATGCGACGTCGGTGTTGATCGGGGCGTTCATCTCGGTGAGGACGGCCTCCAGGGCACCCACACAGAGCAGGACATTCTCCGGCTTTGCGCTGTGCCCCATCAGGCCGATACGCCACACCTTGCCGGCCAGTGCACCCAAGCCGGCGCCGATTTCCAGGTTGTATTCACTCAACAAGCGGCTTCTCACGCTTGCATCATCGACACCTTCGGGTATGGATACCGCGTTCAACATCGGCAAGCGATGTAGCTCGTCGACGATGAAATTAATTCCCATCGCCTCGAGCCCGGCCTTGAGTGCGTCATGCATCTTATGGTGGCGTTCCCAGGCATTTTCCAATCCCTCATCCTGGAGCATGACGAGTGACTCATGCAATCCGTAAAGGGCGTTCACCGGCGCGGTGTGGTGGTAGGCGCGTTTCTGGCCGCTCCCCCAATACCCCATCACCAGGTTGAGGTCGAGAAACCAGCTCTGGACCTTGCTGCTGCGGTTGCGCACCTTCTGCAAGGCGCGCTCGTTGAAGCTGATGGGTGAAATGCCCGGGGTGCAGGAGAGACACTTCTGGGTTCCGGAGTAGATGGCATCGATTTCCCATTCATCGACTTTCAGTTCGCAACCTCCGAGTGAGGTAACGCTATCGACGATCGTGAGGCAATCGTGGCGATGGGCAAGCGCCACCAGCTCCTTGGCGTCCGCGCGGGCGCCGGTGGAGGTTTCGGCGTGGACGAAGGCGAGAATCTTGGCATCACTGTGTTGCTCCAGGGCTGCTTCCACCTTTGCCAGGTCTACAGCTTTGCCCCATTCGTCCTCGACCATGACCGGAGTGCCGCCGCAGCGTTCCACATTCTCTTTCATGCGGCCGCCGAAAACACCGTTTTGGCAGACAATGACCTTGTCACCGGGCTCAACCAGGTTGACAAAACAGGTCTCCATACCAGCGGATCCGGGTGCCGAGACGGGCATGGTCAGCGGATTTTCGGTCTGGTATGCATACTGTAGCAATTCCTTGACCTGCTCCATCATCTCGATAAAGACCGGATCCAGATGGCCGACAGTCGGACGTGATAACGCCTCAAGAATGCGTGGGTGTACGTCGGATGGACCGGGCCCCATCAGTGTTCGGATTGGAGGATTGAAACTGGGAGTCGTCATACTTCGTGGCCTTTCTGTCGGTTTAAAAAGCTGCAGAGTATAAGTGGTGAATCCATCTGGCATCAAGCGGCGGCGCCCCTGGCTGGGTTGCGTATCTGTCAATTGTTTGGGAATTAAACGAGCCTGCCGGTGATTCTTATCCGTCTCGATCGGCAGGGTCAAAGAGACTTAATTAAACAGTTGGTATTTATCTCATCTATCCCGACTTTCCTGGTTGGAAAACACAGCCCTTTTTTTTATCAGTCTCGGTCACATTTTTTACTATCGGCGGCCGGATGAATAGCTTAAAAAACCAAGAAATTATTCTGTAAATACAGTTACTTACAATCTGCCATCCTGTAGTGTGAATATGATCACTTTGATCTGTGATCCAGTTCCTCAGGTCCTTTTAATCTCTGCCGTAATCTATCGCAGGAATAAAGATACTGAGGCATCGAAATGAGATCATTCCAGGCGGTTTTTACAACGATAACATTGGGTATCATTCTCAGTGCATGCGGCGGCGGTGGCGCCGTCTCTGAGTCTGATCAGCTGGGCAATGCTCAAGATACCGCTGTCTCCAATGGAAGTGAGTCTACAACACCCACGACAAACGACACGACCACCGATAGCGGCCAGACAACTCCAGCACCTGTACCATCAGCTCCTACTTCTGGTTCACACCCGATCGTCAGGGCAGAAACCGGAATCTATGGCGCGGCCAATCTGGCAGCGGTCACCGTATCCGGCACTGATGTCCTTCTCGGGTGGTTCCAGCCGAACGACCATCCGTCGGGTGGCTACGATATCATTATCGACGGCGTGAATACCAAAGCCGAGCATCGCACGGTCAACACCACCCTGGCCATAGGGGGTCTGGACCTAAGCGTTCAGCACTGCTTTGTCGTGCGGGCACGCTACACTCAGGCCCTGCCGACAGAGTTGTATGACTCCAACAGCCAGTGCACGGATGGTCCGCAGGGCGAAAATCAGGCGCCTGAGATCTCCGGCAACCCGGCAGACAGCGTGGCTGTGGGCGACACCTACGCATTCACCCCCAGTGCAACGGACAACGACAACGACGAACTGACTTTTTCGGTCGCCAATCTGCCGACCTGGGCCGAGTTCGACACCCAGACAGGTACCTTGAGCGGTACCCCCGCAGCAGGCGACGAGGGTGACTACAACAATATCACTATTTCAGTCTCCGACGGCGCCGGTGAAGCGAATCTGGCTGCCTTCTCTATCGCGGTGACAGCGGATGCCGCTACTGCTGCGACCGGTTCGATGTCGCTGAGATGGGTTGCACCGACAACCCGGACCGACGGTTCCGCGCTCAACCTGGCGGACATCAAGGGATACTGCATCTATATCGGTACCACCAGAGATAATCTGGAGATGGTGGTAGATCTCACAGAGGGCGACAGGACCGACTATATTTTGGACAACCTCGAACTTGGCGACTACTACGTGGCAGTATCTGTATATGATCAGCAGGATGTCATGAGCAACTATTCGAATGTGGTGATGAAATCGGTCGTGAATTGATCATGATCTAGATCGCTGCCGCCTACGGCACACCATATCAAACAAAACCTGTTGCATGGTAATCTACCGGCAACAGGTTTTTTTTCTGAATCCGATAGTGCTATATTCTGTAACCCATGGCATCGATGCCGTTAGTTGAAGCCCTGTTATAGCGGATGGCTATAAACAGGCGTTCAACTCGCTTGCCCCGCCATCCGACAACTATGGAGTGTGCTGAAATGGACTTGCCTCTCACAACACATCACTATCCTATCCTTGGCAGAGCTTGATATTTTTTGATCGTCTGCCTGTGTGGAGCTGACGATATCTTCCTCTGCTTGGGGGTATCGTTTTTTTTCCGGTTTGTACCATCATGAAGCCGAGTGACAGAGATGTACGAATCATTTTATGGATTGAATGAGACGCCATTTCGATTGTCTGTCGATGAGAGCATGTGCTTTAAGCACAACAGCTACGAAAATGTTTCCAGGTGCATCTCTCAAGCACTGGATAGAGGCAGAGGCTTTGTGCTGTTAACCGGCGTATCGGGAACAGGAAAGACAACTGTATGCAGAGATATCATTTCTCAGATCGATGGAGAGAAAGTAACAGCCGTTAGTCTATTGACTAGTCAGCTTCAGGCGGAGGAGTTACTCAGGAAGTTAGCCCTGGAGTTGGGTTTGGCGGCAGAGCGATATGACAGGGAGAAGCTGATAAGTTCCATTCAGCGATATCTAGTCGAGCAGTACCAAGCGGGAAGACGCACGATTGTTTTTTTCGACGAGGCCCAGAACCTGACAGTGAGCGGTCTTCAGGAATTGGAGGTGCTTGTCAATCTCAAAGATGGGGCGCACCCTCTGCTCCAGATTGTGCTTGTTGGTCATACCGATCTGCAAGACACCCTGTCAGGGCGGGGGATGGAGTCTATCAGGCAGCATCTAGTTGCCAGCTGCGAGATCGAAAACATGATCGCGGATCAGACCAGGGGGTATATCGTTCACAGATTGAGCCGGGCGGGTTGGCAAGATGATCCCTGCATCAGGGAATCGCTGTTTGCCTCGATACATGAGATCACGCAGGGTACACCACGACTCATCAATATCCTGATGAGTCGTCTCTTACTGTTCGCCGCGACAAAAGAGAGGCATCAAGTCGATGAGCAGGATCTGATAACGGCTATCCAAGTGCTCGCCGAAGAGGATCGGCTCTCATTGATCGAGGATAAACTACCTGCCTTCCTCGAACAGGAATCCATGTCCAGTGGTTTGACCATAGCGACGGATCAAGCCTCGGGGGCGAAGGATTTGAATGATGATTTTGAGGATTTGAATCTCCTGCTTGAAGATTTGGACCTGTCAGACACGGACTGGCTGGGATGGGAAGAGGGTGAGTCCTCTCCTGCTATTGCCAGAACCGATAGCGGGGTTACACAATCTGTCCGTGAAGGTACATCAGCGAACTTCAAGCAACTCGGCAACCACGGGTACAAGGATTCCAAGGGTATCGACAGTGAACACCAGTGGGGCGGCGTCTGGTGGATGTCCGACAACCTTCATAGCGAGGTATTGTCCGGTTCAACGGTTACAAAAGCGCCGCCCTCTGTAAAAGCTGAGATCTGCCATGAGATGGTAACTGACGTGGATCCAGTACGAATCAAGGCAGTGGATGAGAGTTTAGGCATAAACGGCTTAAGGTGGTCGATACTCGCCCTGTCATTCATTGCCAGTATCGGTCTGCTGATTGCGCTCTTTGTGAAATATATAGCGTGAGATTGTTCCAAAGGCATTTTAGCAATGCGTATTGAAGGTTTGCATAGAAACCACATTCGAGCTGACTTTTTATAATCAATGTTTATTTGTTAGTTACCAAACTCAAAAAAATAGAAAATGATAAATCTCATCTTGTCGCTACGGGTTTTCGGTGAGCATTTCAGGCCATCAAACGTTGTTCCTGGAGTGATAATTTGCTAACTGTTTGCCTGCAGTAGGTTTTGCAAGTAGAACTTTTTTAATTGAACATTTATATTTTTTTTTGATTCGATTTGTCAGATAAATGTGAAATCTTTTTGAAGTGTGTGGACTGTAGGATTTTTATTATTTACCTGTAACGAAGCCACTGTTAACGTCTACACTGCAAAACATGGAATGTTGTATTTATGGAACATGAGGAACGAATCATGAAAAGGCTATATCTGATTTCAATCGCATTGGTGTCACTTGTCGTTACAGGTGGGGCAGCCGCTGGTACGGTCATTGATGCGGGTACGTTTGAGAAACCCGGAGACACGTACTCCACATCTCCCTATTCAGGGCTGTTCACTGATGTAATTACTTTTGATACGACCGGGATACCTCTGATGTTTACAGGTTTCCATACCGGAATGGCCGGAGACGAAATGTTGCTGACGAATACGGCAGATGGATCGCAATACAATCTGGCCCCTCTTTTTTCCGAGCGGCTGAGTCTCAGCGCAGGCAGCTATATCTTTACGCTTTCCGGTTTTGCGCTGAACGCACTTAATGACAAGATCTATTCCGATTATGGATTCAAGATCACCGCGTCACCGGTACCCCTTCCTGCAGCGATATGGCTGTTTGGTTCGGCATTAATTGGTTTCATTGCTTTCAGCAGAAGACGGAAGATTTGATACCGCTCTGCCCAGCGGGGTGTTAACTGGAACCGGGTCCGTGAGGCATGACGCCTTCACGGACTTTCTTATCTCTAGCGTATGCTGGCCTGCGGATCGTTTTTAAACGATCGCTTTTCATCGACGCCTGTCGAAGTATGGTGCCTAGATCTCTCTCAATCCTTCCGACGGCTCTATTCTCGCGGCCCGGTACCCCGCAAGTGATGCAGCGAGTATGGCGGATCCAAGGGTCAATATCAGGGCGACGAGAAAATGGTCGGGCAACAACCGGCAGATCGTTTCACTGACTTCGGTCTGGGTGGCGAATAAGCCGTTGATGGTATAGCTTACACCCAGATAGATAAGCGATGCGGTAAGCCAACCGAGAATAGCGGTAAAGGCCGACTGTAACACAGGAAACCAGATAATCTCACCGGTGCGAAAGCCGACTAGGCGAAGTACACTCAACTCCTTACGCTTGCGATCTACATTGGCCCAAAGACTGGCACCCAGTGAGAAAGAGAAGCCAACAAGGCCAATCAGTGCAATCAACCAGAAGACAAGGCTCAGATTTCGATCCATGCTGCGTACAATATCGATGTCCGCGGCTCGTGTGTTCACCTCTATGCCCAGTTTGCCCATGGCATCGCTTATTGGCGCGACATCATTAATTGAACGCGTATAGAGTCGGAAACTGGGATAGGTGCGATTGCCGGTCTCCGCATTTGTGCCGCTCCAGCCCAGCACTGGTACCGCGCGGCCGTCGCGGAAGTCCTCCGCTGCTTCCAGCAGGCTCAGATCGGTAAAGGCGCCGTCACGCGTAAAACTCGCATGTCGCGCGATATCTGCGACCTGAAGGGTAAGATGTACCCGCTCACTTCGGCCCTTATAGCGACGGGATAGGCTGCCGTTGATCTCATCGCCCGGTTTAACGTTTAATTTTTGCGCCGCTTTCTCTGATAGCACGATCTGTTGGTGGTTCTGGGGGGCCACTCTCGTCTTGAGGAGCGGATCCCCTGGGCCGGTTGGAATCATCTCAACAGAGATGATGCGATTAGCAGATTCACTCTTGAGGTCGATGGTGGCGGCGATGGCCCTGGTACGCGGGATGATGAAATCGATCTCTTCCCGCTCTCGCAGCTGTTCAATCCAGGCGCTGTCATAACGGCCGCTGCCAATCGGACGAACCTCCCGGTTTCGTGGATCCTCGATTAACGTGCTAAGCATGCTGCCGACAATACCGAACTTGAGCCCGTACAGAATCAACATTGGTCCAAGCACTGCAGCCAGGGCGATGACAAAGAAGCTCGACATCTGCCACTCGTTGCGGTAGTCGCGACTGGCCAGCCAGACAATATCCTTGAATCGATGGTGCATCAGCCGCTCACTACGGTTTCAGTCAACGAACCGTCCGCCTCTCTGTGGGTATGGTGTTCCAGGTGGCGCAGCCCCAACCTGTTGATATGTCGCCAAGCATGACTGGCGAGGATGACAGTGATGTGTAGTTCATCGACTAATTCAATGAACAGCGACATGATGCGTTCCGCCGCAATGGGATCGAGGGAAGCCGTGGGCTCGTCGGCAATCACGATCGCCGGGCGGTGGGCGAGGGCGCGGCCTATGGCAACCCGTTGGCGTTCTCCCACGGAAAGCATATGGGGCAGTTTGTCCAGATGCCTGCGTATACCCAGGTCGTTCGCCAACTCATCGACCAGCCCGTCATCCTGCATGTCGAGCAGACGGCGGGATAGGTTGATATTCTCCCGCACCGTCAAATAGGGGAGAAGCCCACCTGTTTGCATGACATAACCGATTCGCAGGCGACGTAGATCGCCCAGTTGGTTGAGATGCCGCCTTTGCCAAAGCGCTGAAATATCGACCGGATCGGCGCCAGGCTCGGGCCTGAAGCGAAATGAGCCGATTTCGCTCGGTTTCAACGTCATCGAGAGCATATCCAATAGTGTGCTTTTGCCGCAGCCGCTCTCACCGATGAGTGCGATCTTCTCACCCAGTGCGATCTGCAGGCTGGGCACACGGAGGCGAAACGCACTCCCTTCGGCCTCTCGGGTCTTCACCACATCGCGTAAATGGTAGATCAATACCTTTTCGCCGCTCGGGTTAACACCGGGAGCGGTACCGGGATGGGTAACAGTCGTCATCATAGAGAGGCTTGCTAGGGCAACATTTCCAGAGCAATGGGAAAGACGGAATCACCGGAGATCGGGCCGCCATCCAGCGAGACCCAGAGGTCGGTGTGGTCATGCAATACCTGGTAGTAGTTTATCTTCTCTTCCAGACGGTTGATGAACCTGATCTGATCCCTGGCCGGCCAGTCCTGCCAATTGTCCAGTGAGAGATTCATCACTTCACCGGTATAGGGCAGGTCCTCAATGTATTCGCGCATGAAGCCCATATCCGCCAGGTTGCCTTCTCTCGCGCCCGTTACCCGGGTCGTTGTCCCGAGCTGCTCCGGATCACGTGCGATGGTTGCGGCAAGACTCTTCAGGTCGTTGAGAAAAGTACGGGGGGACAGCAATCCCTCTTCGGCGGTTATCAGTACCTCGCGCATGATGTTGTGCAGGTCGCTGAGCTGATCGCGGGTCAGGAGAACACGTACATCGAGGGTTTGCCTTTGCGGGTTGTTGATGTCCCGGTCGACCAGCCAGGCGTTGAAGACGCTGGGCATCTGCTGTTTATCCTTTTGCTGCAGGTAACGCATGCGCAGGGCGTAACCCAGTTTGGCGACCTTCGCCTGGAACTGGGCCAATTGATCGCCCCCCTCGTTTTCTGCTGTCTGCTTCTCCCTGGCCTCGCGTTCCAAGGCCATGTTCTTTCCCGCAGCTGCCAGGGCGGCCAGCTTGACCTGTTCAGTGATCTGCTTCGCCAGGGCATCCAGGACCCTTCCGAATCGCTCGACGTCTCCTGTTTCGACGCCAAAATAGAAACTGCCGATACCCGGGTAGTAGGAGAGGTCCCGGTATGTCTCTTCCGCCTTGGTGTGATCCGCCATGATGCTCGGTGTCAGCAGATGCAGCACCGAGAGTGCTATCCCCTTATCCTGGGCCAGCTGTCTCAGGGAAGCACTCGACATCCCTGTGCCGGAGAGTGGATCGCCCGCCTCCCTTGGGCCGGCATCCGTGATCAGCACGACATAGCGCGCATCCTGTCCCTCCCAGTCAATGCCCGCTATGGCCTCATTGACCCCGGCATAGCTGTCTTCATAGAAATCGCGACTCGAAACGGTGGCGGCCTTGAGTGATGAGACTTGGTTGAAAAAACCTTCCGCATCCTGCCCCTGAAGCAGATTGACATAGGTTTGAGTCAAATAACCCAGCCCGGGAACGACCTGTGGATTGTCACGAAATGCGATCAGGCCAAAGCTGACGTCTCCCGTCAGATCCTCTTTGGTTATGGTGTCATAAATCTTGCGAACCGCTTCCCGTGTACGGTCGATATAGGGGTCCATGGAGAGGGTGGAGTCGATGACGAAGACCACGGCGGAGCGGAAGGGCTTGATTTCAGGATTGGTTTTTTTCGCCTCCTTGCTGCTGGCCTTCACCTTCTCCGTATCCACGGCAGGCAGGAGAGGGACACTGGATACCTGCAGAATACGTGCCTGCTCATTTCCGAGATAGATGTCTTCATGGTCGCGTATGGGTACCAGATAGAAATCCTTCAATATATCGATATGGGTTCTGGGCTGAATCGCGATCACGGGAGAGTCGGTATCAAGCTCACCCGATTCAGCAGCTGTATAGAGTCTCCGGTAGGCCTCTTGATCGTTACCGTCGATCAGGGCCTTCAGATGAGCCTTTTCGTTGAAGAGCAGCACCCGATCGTTTTCCAGGGGATCCCGAAATGCCACGGTCAATCCCTGGTTCCAGGGAATGGTATCGGTTTCGGGCATCCAGCCGGATAGTTCACCATGCCGGTTTTGCCCGAGGTGCAGCCAAGTGGAGCCGTTTTCCGATTTGCGGTTATAGACATAGAAGACGCTGAAAGGAGTGGCTGGATCGCCTTTAGCTTTTTGTATTTCCTTATAAAAATGCGCACCTGGTTTACTTAGGACACGCTGGTAGAGTGCCTGTTTGCCCTCCATGAGAAGCGGATGCTGTTGCGCGGCCCCCAGAATCTGGGCGGGGAGAAGCAATATAGCCAGGGAGACCAGAATCGATTTGATAGAGACCATCTGTAGTTATCCTTGATTGAGAGCTATTGCCAGTTCAATAACAGCCGTTGAGCCGCATAATCCCCTTTTTTTGCTCGCTCTTCTGTGCTCTTTCTCAAAACTCGAAGCCGTTCATCGGCCTCGGCCACACCCTTGTCGGCTGCAGCCGAATACCACTTATGTGCTTGATAGGCATCGGGGTTTTCCAGCAAGGGATTGTCTTCCGAAAAGTGGTTGGGGTCGTGCATACTGGCGAGGGTATAGGCTGCCATACCGTCACCTTCGCGGGCGGCATAAAAGAGCAACAGATAGGCGTCTGTCGGCCTGCCATTATCCTGATAGCGGGTGGCCTGATCGAGAATCTGTTCGGTAGTTAAGCTGGCCTCTCCTGAACGCAGCCGTGATATCAGGTCACGAGCGGATCCGCCGTCATTGAGATTCTTCTCCCCGGAACCGGCTGCGGTCGGGCTGGTTGCCAGCGCCAGAGACTGCTCTTCGACGGCAGCCGCATCGGCAGTCGTGTCGTTCTGCTTCTCGGCGGGGATTGTCTGGGTTGCGTCAGGGGGCGTCTGCTTGGCAGAGTCGATTTGGGCACGAATAATGGGATCGATCTGACTCTCCTCCAGGGGAGGTGCCAGGTCAATCTCCTCATCCGGAGCAAACAGGTAGTAGATACCCACGAGGATCAGTGCCGCGATGGCGATCTCCAATGTCACACGTAGCCGGTCGGAGGTTGTGGTTTTTACCTCCTCCTCGGCATAGTCATCGGGAAGTTTGGAATCCGAATTAGTCATACACGCTTTTTATTTATCTGAAAGCCGGTCGGCCTGGACACCGCCACAATCCACTCAATAATTCATAAACAGAACCTTAACATTTCAACAGAACAGCCAGCTAAAATCTATATTTTGGATTGACCGGATATACGATAACGATAATCATTATTATTAACAATGCCACCATACCCGGAGATCCCTAGTCACGAGCTTGAAGCGGCTCGGCGGTATTATTTACGTCTGATTCCGACGCAGGTCAGATCCACATGCAAGAAAACATCGGTGCGAGCCGCTTGTTGCAATCGGGCTCTGAGCAGTGGACTGTTAGCAAGCTATCTGGGGGATTTTCTAAACTGCAAGGGATGGGATCTTGGGCTTTCCCCGTCGCGCATGTTCTTGGTTTTATCGCGTATCTTTATATTATCAGTAATTCGCAGTATACCGTCGATGCCTAGGACTCCAAGCTTGTTGCTGTTTTTGTGCAACATAATCGTCGTCGTTTCGAATAATGAGGGGCGTCTGATGCAGACGATCCTCCAGCCAAACTTTCTCAGTACTGCCAGTCCGTTGACCTGTTCCCGGTTGAGATAGTACTTGGGCTCGGTGGGAATAGGCCCCATGCCTATTCTCTGTTCACTGTACTCTTTCATCTTGACATTCCGTATCAGGATAGTGCGGCAGAGGCTTTGCGCAGGCTCCTGATTTTCAAGTCGTCACCAAGTTTCAAGATTCCGTCTTCGGTCAAGACGCCCATCGTTTGGTCATGGGAATTCCATAGAAGCGTGGTGATCTCGGCAAAGGTCGGCCGTCTGATACAGAACAGCTGCCATCCGAACTGGTTGAGAATCGAAAGCCCGCGGTTTTGCTGATCAGTGAGATAGAATCCTGGTATGCGGGGTATGGGTGTATTGCCGATCCTTCTTTCTACCATGACGATTTCTCCAATTTGTCTTACCGCCCGGAAAATTGTTACCTATCCTGTTTGCTGAATAAACATATAAAAGATAATTCTATTCAGGCTTAAAAGTAATCCCCGGACCACAGAT
This sequence comes from gamma proteobacterium symbiont of Ctena orbiculata, assembly GCA_003094535.1. GTDB lineage: Bacteria > Pseudomonadota > Gammaproteobacteria > Chromatiales > Chromatiaceae > Thiodiazotropha. The sequence goes on from NATV01000113.1 coordinate 87,412, forward strand.
TTTACATCTATTTATAAATTTTGGGGAGAAGAAAATGAATCGGTCATTTTTCCCCAGGATGGAGCTTGACATCCAGTGGG
>NATV01000114.1 GCA_003094535.1 gamma proteobacterium symbiont of Ctena orbiculata
CTCATCACATGGGATAGATTGCGTTCCGCGTGCAATCCGAGAATCACATCCAGGTTCGCCAGGCCTAGATCGGCATCGAGGAGCATCACCCGTCGTCCGATCTCGGCGAAGGCGACGCCAAGATTGGCGGAGATATTGGTCTTCCCTACCCCTCCCTTGCCACCGGTGATGGCAATCACCCTCACTGGCTCCGGATTGATCATCCTTCGCAATCCTGTCGCCTGATCTTCGATATGTTCAGACATGTGCATATTCATTCATTCCCCCGAAAGCCATCGCCAGATACTCCTCATCCGGACGCTCACCCACCAGCTCGGACAACTCCACAAGCTGCCTAACCACTCTGCCGGCCTGAGCGATCTTTATATCTTCCGGCACCCGCTGGCCATCGGTAACGAATCCCAGCGGAAGTTTGGCCTCCAGCAGCGACGACACGACACCTCCCAGCGAAGCTGCCTCATCCATCTTGGTCAAAACGACGCCAATCGGTTTTACCAGGTCGAATGCGCGAATCGCATGACTCAACGCCGACCGCTGTGTCGTTGCGGAGAGGGTCAGTAGCGATTTGACGGGGTGATTACCTTTCTTCAGCAGCGCCAAGCGTTCAGTGAGCTTGAGATCCCGTTGTCCCATCCCCGCGGTATCGATCAGCACCAGCCGCTTCTCGGCAAAGGCGTGCAAGGCACTGTTGAGCTCTTCCGCGGAGGTGACACTGCGAACCGGCACATCCAGGATACGGCCGTAGTTTTGCAACTGCTCCTGGGCACCGATCCGATAACTGTCGGCCGAGATCAAGGCGAGATGGCGATTGCCATGGCGCAGACAGAATCTTGCAGCCAGCTTGGCGATAGTGGTGGTCTTGCCGACGCCAGTGGGTCCCACCAGCGCCAGGGTTCCGCCCTGATCGAGCAGGTCACCTTCTACAATGGGAATTTCTCCATTGAGTTGATTCAAAGCGAGATGCCAGGCCTGTTCGGGTGTCTCGGCATCTTCAACACGATAGGCCAGCTCCTTGCAGTGATTGGCATCCAGTCCCGATCCCATCAGTCGGCGGATCAGATCCTGTGTCTGCGGACGACGATGCCCAAGATCGCGCCAGGTGAGTTCGGAGAGTTCATTCTCCATCATTCGACGCAACGCCTGCATCTCCCTGCGCATCTCTCTCAGTACCGGATCCTGACTCCATTCAACACGTGGTTGATCCTGCCCGTGCTGCGGCCTGGAATCGTGATAGGCCCGGTTGGTATCGGGCGATCTGTCGCTATCGGCATCGTTATCCAGATAGGCTGTTCTGGCTGCGGCCGAAAGGGTGGCATTATCGTCAGCAAGGGGTTGACGCGCAGTTTCCATGCTGCTTGGCTGGGTGGCGTTGAATGCGGATTCATCATAATCCACGGCTGCCACCAACTCTATCCCTCCCTGTACGCTCTTGTTGGAGAGAATAACGGCATCCGCACCCAGTGCATCACGTACCTGGCGCAGAGCTTGCCGCATGTCAGAGGCAAAAAAACGTCGTATCTTCATAGTCCGCAAACCCCGGCGGTCGCTCTGGATCGAGCTTGCGCCTTTCAACCTGCTTATCCACTCTCCGGCAATATTCTTAGGCTGCTGGTAAGTGCCAGCCATGCACTTCAGCCAAGCGACCCACATCGGGTGCTTATCACAATCTCTGCAATAACCGTTCCAATCTATATTTTGCTTGGGTTGGGAAATATTTTTCTTTTAATACAGCAAGTTGAATATCTATGAGCCCTAGCTGCCAAGACAGGCAAGGGTTGCTGTGGACGCCAGTCTCTTGACTATCCGCCAGCAATCCGCCAAGGTTTCGGCACCTCGCGGAATGAGAGAAAGGGTTGAACGGAAATCTGGCGCTATGGGACGAGGTAATATAAGCTTGGATCCGCAATTAATGCGCGCCGCCCGGCAATCAATCGGGTATTCACCTGACGCCGGCGATAAATCGGGTAGGCACCCGTTCACCCGCAGCCCGACGGAACAGGTCGAGTGAGACCACTTTCTCCCTTCGCGGCTGTCTGATTTCGAAATGCGCGCCCAGTGACTCCAGGGTAAAGATGAGCGCCTCTGCACGCTCACTGCTCACCAACTCCAACTCCAGATGTTCTTTCATCAACAACGCTCTGGCCGCGCCGTGCAGCGCCACTCCCCTCAAATAGGTGCAGTGAGAGAGTCTTTGGCAATAGTCGAATTGCGACCAGCGATCATCGCCAATCCATGAAGACTCGTCCGACCACCCTTTTACTATTAGCTTGATCATTTTATTAGATCCTTGATGAGGTTGATCATGCGTAGCCTTTTTTTAAACGCCACCTCAAATGCAAAAATCGCGCAACACTATCTCACATTCGGGATTTGATCGCCATTATTCACCGTTTGCCGAATTACCGATGGTTGTGACCACCTTGATCTGGCGGTTATCGGGTATCTCGTTGTAGGAGAGGATATGCATCCCGGGAGCCGCATGCTTGGCAAAACGGGCCATCCAGGCCCTGATCGGGGCCGCCACCAGGAGAACACTCTCCTGTCCCTGGGCCTCCATCGCGGTTGCTGTTTCCGCAAGCGCATTCTGCAACCGCTCGGCCAGACCAGGCTCAAACCCCGCCTGCCCCTCCTCCGAAGCCTGCAGGGTTCTCTGCAGCAGCTGTTCAAGGGTCGGCTCGAGCACCGCCACCGGGATCTCCTCGGAGGCACCAATCAGCTGCTGCACGATTCCCCGCGACAGCGCGATTCGCACAGCCGCTGTCAAGGCAACGGGATCCTGGGTTCTCTGTGACTGTTCGGCCAGGGTTTCCGCTATGGTGCGAAAATCGCGAATCGGCACATGCTCGGTCAGCAGGTTTTGTAGGATTTTCGTCACCACGCTCAAAGAGAGCGCCTTCGGTACCAGGTCCTCCACCAGTTTCGGCGCGCTTCTGCCCAGCATATCCAGAAGCTGCTGGGTCTCCTCATGACCAAGCAGTTCACTGGCATGGCCTTGCAGGATCTCGCTCAGATGGGTCGCCACCACGGTGCTGGCATCGACAACGGTAAATCCCAGGGTCTGTGCATGGTCCTTCTGATCGGGATCGATCCAGACAGCGTCGAGGCCGAAGGTGGGGTCCTTGGTCGCCATACCCTGGAGTTCACCGAATACCTGGCCGGGATTGATCGCCAACTCCCGGTCCGGAAAGATATCCGCCTCGGCCACGGCAACACCATTGATCGAAATGCGATAGCTGTTGGGATTGAGATCCAGGTTGTCACGAATATGAACCGATGGGATGAGGAATCCGATCTCCTGAGAAAGTTTGCGCCTGACACCCTTGATGCGATTCATCAACTGCCCGCCCTGATTACGGTCGACCAGAGGAATCAGACGGTAGCCCACTTCGAGTCCGATCAGGTCGACCGGTTGCACGTCTTCCCAACTCAATTCACGTTGTTCCGGTTGTTCTACGGGCTCCTGGACAACAGGCTCCTCGGCCGGTTGCAGCTGACGCTGCCAGATCATCCAGGCTCCCGCCGCCGCTGCCGCGGAGAGGGTAAGAAAGGCAAAATTGGGCATCCCGGGTATTATCCCCATCAGAAACAGCACCGAAGCGGCAACCGCCAGTGCCTTGGGCGTTGTAAAAAGCTGGCTGATGATCTGTCCGCCCACATCCTGGCTGCTGGCAACCCGGGTAACGATGATCGCGGCCGAGGTTGAGAGCAGCAGCGAAGGGATCTGCGCCACGAGACCGTCACCGATGGTGAGCAGGACATAGTGCTGCAGCGCCGTGGAGAAATCGAGATTGTGCTGGGCCATGCCGATTGAGAGGCCCCCGATGATATTGATGAAGAGAATCAGGATGCCGGCTATCGCATCACCGCGCACAAACTTGCTCGCACCATCCATGGCGCCGTAGAAATCGGCTTCCCGGGCGATATCCTCGCGCCGGGTCCTGGCCTCATCCTGATCGATCAGGCCTGAGTTGAGATCGGCGTCGATCGCCATCTGCTTACCCGGCATCGCATCCAGGGTAAAGCGCGCGCTGACTTCGGATACCCGCCCCGCACCTTTGGTGACGACGACGAAATTGATGATCACCAGGATCAGAAAGACCACCAGGCCGACAGCATAATTGCCGCCGATGACAAAGGCACCGAAGGCCTCGATCACCTTGCCCGCCGCGTCGCCACCCGTGTGGCCTTCCAGCAGCACCACGCGGGTGGAGGCCACGTTGAGGGCCAGACGCAACAGTGTGGCAATCAACAGCATGCTGGGAAAAACCGAGAATTCGAGGGGTCGGCGGGTATAGACCACCACCAACATCACCACCAGCGAGAGGGTGATGTTGAAGGTAAAAAACATATCGAGGGCGATGGGCGGCAACGGAATCACGATCATCGTCAACAACATCAACAACATCAGCGGCGCACCCAAACCGCGGGCACCTGCCTGTCTTACATTGTCGAGGATCATGGTGGCGTTCATTCGTTTTAACCTAGTATTTTGAATTATGAATTTTGAATTGATGCGCTCGCTTCGCTCGCGCTTGTTTTATAAAGGCATCATCTACTCGCTGATAGGGCCGGTGGTGCGGCTCCTGACTCTGAGAGAGGATTGAGCAGTAGGAAGATAAACCGGCGCGCGAAGCGCACTCATTCAATTCAAAATTCAAAATTAAGAATTCAAAATTACCCATCATGTTGATACTCCTCTGGAATCGAGAGATCATCCGGTAACTCTGGATACTCCCCGCCTTCGCTCTGATAGGCCCTGAGCTGGAATATGTAGGCCAGGAGCCGGGCCACGGCAAGGTAGAGCCCGGCGGGGATAAAGGCATTCAGTTCGGTATGAAAATAGATCGCGCGCGCCAGCATCGGTGACTCCACAACCGGCACCCTGGCCTCGGCAGCCACCTCGCGGATGGTCATTGCCACCAGGTCGGCGCCCTTCGCCAGCAGTTTCGGCGCATGCATGGATTGCGGATCATACTTCAGGGCAACCGCATAATGAGTCGGGTTGGTGACGATGACATCGGCCTTCGGCACCTCTTGCATCATCCGCCGCTGCGCCATTTCACGCTGCAGCTGGCGTATCCGACTCTTAACCTCGGGTTTGCCTTCGGTCTCCTTCAGTTCATCGCGAAGTTCCTGACGCGTCATCTTCAGCTGGCGCTTGTGGTCCCACAATTGAAAAGGTATATCGAAGGCCGCGATCAGGATCATGGTCGAGGTCATGATGATCACTGACCAGCCGATCAATCCGTTCAGTCGCTGCAAGGCTTGAGCGATATCCATACCGTGCAGTGAGAGATATTTATCCAATGAGTGCCAAAGCAGGAGTATGGTGACGCCACCGATAAAAACAAACTTGGCCAGGGCCTTCAACATCTCGACCAGTCCGCGGGCGGAAAAGACGCGTTTCATACCCTTTATCGGACTCAACTTGCTCAGTTTCGGGGTCAGTGCCTCACCGCTGATGGAGAATCCACCCAAAGCAACAGAGCTGAAGATCGCCGCCAGCACAACCAGGAGAAAAAAGGGTGCCAATGTTATCAGCACATCCAATAAACGCTCTCCGAGCTGAATCACCATGGTGTTGATATCAAAGATCTGCTCACGGGTGAGAACAAAGCTCTGACTCATCATATTGGAGAGACCATTACCTATGCTGTGACTCATGACTACCAGGGTGGTTACACCGATCAAGGTTACCGCCATACTGTTCAATTCGCGGGAGCGCGGTACCTGCCCCTTGCGTTTTGCATCCAGCAGCCTTTTCGCCGAGGGTTGTTCTGTTTTTTCCTGGCCGTTTTCGTTTTCAGCCATGAGTCACCTCGTCACCCGAAGGGTCAGCATCAGATATTGGAACGCCTCATCCAGGAGTTCGTTAAAGACGCTGAAGACGTTGGGAAGTGTCACCCAAATCAAGGAAAAACCGAGCAGCATGGTGATCGGAAAGCCAATCGAGAAGATATTCAACTGTGGTGCCGCTCGCATCACCACACCCATCCCCATGTTGGCCATCAACATCGCCCCGACGATGGGCAGTGCAATCAGCAGGCCGCCGGTGAATAGCCGGCTTCCCCAGGCAACGACATCAAGCATACTGTTACGCGTAATTCCGTCCACCGCAACCGGCATGGTGGAAAAACTGTCGGCGATCAGTTCTATCGACAGCAGATGACCATTGAAAATGAGGAATAGCAGGGTGGCGAGAATGAGATAGAACTGCGCCACCACGGGCACCTGTACTCCGTTTGTCGGATCGACCATCGAGGCGAACCCGAGGCCCATGCTATACGCAATCACCTGACCACCGAAGACAAGTGCACCGAAGACCATCTGCAGAATAAATCCCATCATCACACCGATCAGGATCTGTTGCAGCATGATGATGAATCCGGTATGGCTCAAGACATCCGCTTGCGGTTGTGGTGGCAGCGTGGGTGCCACCAGCAGGGTCACCAGTACCATGAGAATGAGTCGAAACCGCGCCGGCACCTGACGGGAGCTGAACAGCGGCATCATCAGCAGCATGGCGCTGATGCGCACCATCGGCCATAGATAGGCTCCTAACCAGGTGTTGAGCTGCGCTTCGTTGAAGATCATGGCGTTTCCACAGGTGCCTCATAATTGCGACTCGCCTGCGAGGCGTTAAAAAAGCAGTTCCGGAATACTCTCGATCAGATTCATGGAAAAATTCATCAGCAAATGCAACATCCAGTTGCCGGCAAGCATGAGCACCAAGCCCACGACGACCAACTTGGGGATGAAGGTCAATGTCATTTCGTTGATCTGTGTTGCCGCCTGAAACATGGCGATAATCAGTCCCACGGCAAGCGCCGGCAGCAACACCAAACCAGCCAGCAGGCCAATCACCTCGAGGGCATTCTGGCCAATCGACATCACGGTATCGGGACTCATAGCTACTCCCCATCAAATCTGGAAACTGGCCGCCAGGGTGCCGAACACCAACGCCCAGCCATCGATCAACACAAACAGCATAATTTTGAATGGCAATGAGATAATCATTGGAGAGAGCATCATCATGCCCATCGACATCAAAATACTCGCCACCACGATGTCAATGATCAGAAACGGTATAAACAACAGAAAACCGATCTGGAAACCGGTTTTCAACTCGCTGGTGGCGAAAGAGGGAAGCAACAGACTGAACGGTACATCGTCGACTTGCTCGAGTTCGGCGAAATCACCGATGCGCGCAAACAGCGCCAGGTCATCTTCGCGCGTCTGCGCGACCATGAACGATTTCACCGGCTCGGCGGCGGCCTGCAACGCCTGCACCGTATCGAGCTCCTCCGCGAGATAGGGTTGCAGTGCGACTTCGTTCACCTCGGTAAAGACCGGCATCATGATAAACAGGGTGAGGAACAGGGCGAGGCCGATCAAGATCTGATTCGAAGGCGTATTCTGGGTACCCAAGGCCTGCCTGAGTATGGCCAGCACGATGATGATACGGGCGAAGGATGTCATCATCATCAGGGCGCCAGGCAGCAGGGTCAATGCGGTCATGAAGAGCAGTACCTGGATGGTCAGGGTATAGGTTTGACCGCCCTCCCCGTCCGGTGCCACCGTGAATGCATCAACCCCCGGCGCGGCCTGCAGAACAGTGCTGCCGAGCAGGCCGACGAGTAACAGCCAGGATCTCATTAGCCACGCTCCTGACTGCGGTCAGTCACTGTGACACTGCTCTTTTCACTCTCCAGGTGGTTTTGAAAACTCTGTTGCGATCCTGTCAGCACATGCAGGGTACGCACTTGACCCGGTGCCACACCCAGCAGCAACCGGTTATTCTCGACTTCAATCAGGACGACTCGCTCACGGGTTCCCAGGGAAGCACCGCCGACGACCCGTACCAGACCCTTACCGCCCATCGGCAATTGCCCATAGCGTTTGAACAGCCAGGCCCCACCGACGATGATCGCCAACACCAGTAGCAGGCCGCCGGCGGTACTCAGCAGGCTCTCCGCGCCCAGGGGTGGGAGATTCGCACCCAGCTGTTTCTCAGCGGAATCGGCCGCATGGAGAGTGGGGCAGAAAAGGAGTAGGAGGTAGGGCCAAGGGCGCATATCAACTCAGCCTTTTCACCCGCTCGGAGGGACTGATGATATCGGTCAGGCGAAGCCCAAACTTCTCATTCACCACCACAACCTCACCCTGTGCAATCAGGGTGCCGTTGACCAATACATCCATGGGTTCCCCTGCCAACCTATCCAACTCGACGACAGAACCCTGGTTCAACTGCAGCAGATTCCGAATGTTGATCTTGGTGCGGCCGATCTCCATCGAGATCGTGACCGGCACATCCAGTATCGCATCCATATTGACCGCTTCATTGACCGACTCATCCTGCAGTTCATCGAAAGAGGCGGCGGCGGCCTCATCGTCAGACTCGGTCTCGCCCTGTTCACCCAGTGCAGCCGCCCATTCGTCTGCTAATGCTTCGTTCGGATCACTCGTTTTCTCTTCACTCATCGCTTCGCCCTCTTGGGGTATCTTTGCCAGGCCATCCACAGGTGACTTGCTGTCATAGCCATTAGTTTAAGTTTCACTCGCGGCTGCCTCTTCGGCCTTCTTTTCCATCTCCAGATAATCGTGCAGCCCTTTGCTGCGATTACGTAGAATCCACTTATTGATCTTCAGTGCATAGTTTCCGTCGGATACGCCCAGTTTGGCTTTGAAGACCGGGATATCAGAGGCCTCGACCTCGACCTCTTCCGGCATATCGATGGGAATGACGTCTCCCGCTTTCAGCTCAGCCAGTTCCTTGAGACTCATCTGCACGTCGGTAAGAGAGCTGGAAAGTTCGATCTTCGCACTCATGATCTCCTCCTTGAGCGAACGCTCCCATCGTTCATCCCTTTCACCACGATCACTTTGCACGCCGGCATCCAGCAATTCGCGGATCGGTTCGAGCATCGAATAAGGCATACAGACATGAAAGTCGCCGCCCCCGCTCTCCAGGTCGACATGAAACGATGTCACCACAACCACCTCGGACGGACTGACGATATTTGCAAATTGGGGATTGACCTCTGAACCGCTGTATTCGAACTTGACTTTAAATACCGGTTTCCATGCGACGACCAGATCTTCGAACGCACGGTTCAGCAGGAGCTGTATGACCCGATTTTCCGTCGGCGTGAAGTCGCGCCCCTCGATCTTGGTATGGAAACGTCCGGAACCGCCAAAGTAGTTATCCACTACGCTGAATACCAACTTTGGATCGATAACGAATAGCCCTTTTCCCCGAAGTGGCGGTACCCGGATCATGTTTAGGCTGGTGGGTACAAAGAGGCTGTGGACAAACTCGGAGAACTTCTGCATCTGTATCCCCGATACGGAGAGATCCGCAGTACGGCGCAGCATATTGAACAAGCTGGTGCGAAACAGGCGCGCGAATCGCTCGTTGATCATTTCCAAGGTTGGCAGCCGGCCACGAACGATGCGGTCCTGGCTGGTGAAGTCATAGGCATTGACACCACCGCTTTCGACCACGTCGGTTTCGGTTGCGACATCACCGTTATCGACCCCGTGCAGGAGGGCATCGATCTCCTCTTGTGAAAGTAAGTCGTTTGCGCTCATGATTATTGCATTACAAAACTGGTGAAATAGAGGGCTTCAACTTCGCCCGGTCCCTGGAGCTCCGTGACCACCCGATTAAGCTCCTGAAGCATCTCCGACTGCAGACGCTCCTTGGTTTCGCGCGCCTTAAGCGCCTTCGCATCCGCCCCCGAGAGCAGATTCAGAAGATTGTGGCGAATCATCGGATCATTGTGTTTTATGAATTCAGCCATCTCATCGGACCTGACCCGGACGCTTACACCGATCTGGAGGAGACTCGGCTTCCCGGGAAGATTGACTACGAAGGGTGGTTTCATATCGATATATTGGGGCGGTCCCTGCTCCACCTCGGCCTCGGCGGTCTGCTCCGATGCCGTCCCCTCCTCATCTGTCGCCTCGTCGCCACCCATCAGCAGAAAGTAGGCGGCCACGCCACCACCGATGAGCAAAACTGCAACGATTGCTATGATGATAATGAGCTTGGATTTACCCGATTTCTCTTCACCCAGATCGAGTTCTTCCGCTGCTTGTTCGTCTGCCATAGAGCGTTCCTCACGATTTGTATCCTACGTTATGCAATTTAGGTGCCACGGGGTATACTTAATATTATTCTTTTAAAACAATATGTTATGGTGACATCTTTGATGAGAGACAAAATTTTGACTCGCCGGAAATCGTGCAGCAGGCGAAATATTGTCATGCCGCCACTGCAGCCGGCTGTTGCGGTCTCGGCAATCGATTACAGAGAAATTCGGCTGTCTGATGAAAAAACAGCTTTATCAGAGACTCATTAAGTGCTATTAATTACATCGGTAACCATCTGTTAATAAATAAATTTTTTTAGGATTTCCGTGCCTACTCAATCGGAGCATAAGTCACTGCTGGGGAAATTCAGCAATCTCCCAAGCCCACCGGCGATCCTTATCGAGCTAATCGATAGCTGCAACAGCCCCGACGTGAGTTTCAAGCAACTGGCGGAGACCATAGAGAAAGATGCAGGGGTATCCTCCCAGGTCATCACTGCGGCCAACTCACCCTTCTACCGCCAGTGGAAAGAGATCAGCGATATACAGCGCCTGTTGGTTGTGCTTGGCATCCGCAGTGTCAGAACCATCGCCATCAACAGTGCGGTACAGCAGTTTTTCAACCAGCTCAGCAAACAGGCAGGACGCGCCCTCGATAAGATCTGGTTGCAGTCGCTGATCTGCGCCCAAGCCACGAAGGCGCTTGCCGAACTGACTGCCTACCACACCCCTGACGAGGCCTATCTTGCGGGGCTCCTGCACCGATTGGGTCAACTCGCACTGCTGCAGGCCTTTCCCGACGATTACAAAACCCTCCTGGATCAAGGCCTGAGCGGTGATGCACTGGTCAATGCGGAGATCGAGAAATTCGACTACTCGTCACCGCAGATCGGCTCTCACATGATCGAGAGTTGGGATCTGCAGTCATTTCTCGCAGACGCCGTGCTCTTCCAACAGGAACCGGCGGAAAATATTCTCGACTGCTCGCATCTGGTAAAACTGGTCAATCTCGCCAGCAAGCTCTCGGACGATCCGGAAAAACTGGAGAATGAAACCCTGGAACGGGCCGATACACTGTTCGGGCTGAATCAGGCAATCGTTGAGGAACTCATAGGGCAGGCCAAAGAGACGGCAGCCAAAGCGGCGCAAAGCCTCGGCATCGCCCTGCCTTCAGAGAAATCCAAGGACCAGTCGCAACAACACCAGGAGGCGCTTGCGGAACGGGTTAAACAGGCAGCCCTCTTCGGCGGTGGTCTCGAACCTATGCCGGAAACGCCGGACATGGTCACCACCCTGCAACAGATTCAACGTGACCTCGATCTGCTGTTCGGTATTCATCAAATCTGCTATCTGTTGCTGGACCAGGACGGCAAGACGTTGTGTCCGGTCAGTCCCATAGCCCATCAAAACGCCCTTCTGGAAGAGATCAGGATCACCACTGAATCCGAGCGAAGCCTGGCTGCAACCGCATTCAACCAATTGCGTGCCCACTACACCCTCGATGAAGAGAACCTGTCAAAGCTCAGTGTGGTCGATCATCAATTGACCCGTTTTCTCAAGCAAGAGGGGCTGCTCTACCTGCCATTGAGTTCCCCCCATGCCAAACTCGGGCTGATCGCCATCGGCATGGGGCAAGGCCAGTGGGCGGAGCTGAGCGGGCAGAGAAAACTACTCACCCTGTTTGCCGGGGAAGCGGCGGAGATGGTGCAGCGCCAGCGGAGCATGCTCAGTCACCAGCAGCAGATGATCGAGGACGAAAGGGCCTCTTTTCATCTCGAAGCCAGAAAAATCGTGCACGAGGCCAACAATCCCCTGGGTATTATCAACAACTACCTGCACATTCTTGGCATGAAGCTTGGCGAGGACCATGAAGCAACCGAAGAGCTGGAGATTATCAAGGAAGAGATTTCAAGGGTCGGCAAGATCATACTGCGTATTCGTGATATTCCCGATGAATTCGAACAGCAGGTGAAAAGTATTGACGTCAACCAGCTGATAGAGGATCTCAACAGACTGTTTCAATCCTCTCTTTTCCCTGTGCATAATATCGTTGCGGAGCTCGATCTTGACTCGAATCTGCCCAACCTTGCTACCCAGCGGGGCCATTTAAAGCAGATTTTGACCAATTTGATCAAGAATGCAGTCGAGGCGATGCCAGAGGGGGGGAAACTAGGTATTGCAACCCGCGGCAATGCCTATATAAATGGTAAAGAACACATAGAGATTCAGATTACCGATGATGGCCCGGGCATTGATAAAGAGATCATGGATCAGCTATTCACGCCAGTGACAACAACAAAAGGCAGCTCTCACTCCGGTTTGGGGCTTACAATTGTAAAGAACCTCGTTGATGAGCTTTCCGGTTTCATCAACTGTACCTCGAACAGCGGTATGGGTACACGATTTCAGCTCTACCTGCCGAGAGCAGGATCCTAGAGGATTCCGGTATGCATCCCTACTATCCGGCACCCTGGCGAGGCATTGAAGGAAATTTCGAAACACTACCCAAGGCCTTTGACAGCAAACACCAGAAACCAAACAACAGTGCACGAATCTTGATCGCTGATGACGAACCGAGAGCGCGTGCCAGCCTGAAGGAGATCCTGCGCTTCACCGGCTACGAAACGACACTCGCGGAAAACGGCAGTGAGGCAATCGAACTGCTCAACAGCAGAAATTTCGATTTGATTCTGCTCGATCTGAATATGCCCGATCTTCACGGGCACAAGGTCATGGAGCACATCGACAACTTCAGTCTCAATTGCGACATCATCGTAATCAGCGGGGAAACCACGTTCGACCATGCGACCATGGCACTGCGCAATGGTGCCCAAGACTTTCTGCGTAAACCCTATTCACCGGACGAGTTGCTGCGATCAGTCTCCAACGCGCTTGAGCGCCGCCAGTTAAAGGCTGAAAACCATTCCATTCAGCTGCGTCTTGAGGAGTCGGAGTCGCTGCACAAATTTATCGTCAACAACTCACCCGACATGATCTACCTGCTCGACCAGGAAGGCAGATTCGCCTTTATCAACGAGCGCGTAAAATCACTCCTCGGTTACAGTCAGGGTGAGGTCATCGGTGAGCATTTCAGCAAATTCATCCACACAGATGATATGGAAAGGGCACAGTTTACCTTTAACGAACGCCGTGCTGGTGAACGCGCAACACGCAGCACAGAACTGAAACTCTGCAGCAAGCGTAATGGCGGTACCCGATTTTTTGAATCCCGCGCAGTGCCCATCGAGTTGAGTTCGATCGGCATCTACACCACGAACGGAGACAAAACAAAGTCGTTTATCGGCACCTACGGCGTTGCCCGCGATATTACTGAACGTAAACAGGCGGAAGAGCTCATCAAGTACCAACTCTATCACGACCTGCTGACCAACCTGCCGAATCGCAGCCTGTTCCGTGACCGTCTAAATATGGCAATGGCGCAATCGAAGCGCTCCGGCAAGAAACTCGCGGTGATGTATCTGGATATGGACCGCTTCAAGATCATAAACGATTCTCTCGGCCACTTCGTCGGCGACGAGTTATTGAAACTGGTTGGTCAAAGACTACGCAGCGAACTTCGGGAAGCAGATACGCTGGCACGGGTCGGCGGCGACGAATTCAACCTATTGGTGCCTGAAATCAACGACATCCAGGACGCAAGAAATCTTGCGGAGAAAATTCTTCGCCTCACTTGCGAACCGTTCATCATCAAGAATGAAGAGATTTTTATCAGTTTCAGCATCGGCATATCGATCTATCCCAGTGACGGCGACACCAAGGATATGCTGATTAAGAATGCCGATATTGCGATGTACAAAGTAAAGAACGCCGGCAAGAACGGCTATGCGTTCTATTCGGAAAAGATGAAGACTCATTTCTCGCAGTCGCTGGATATAGAGAACGGCTTGCGCAAAGCGATCTCTACCAATGAACTCTGTCTCTACTATCAGCCGCAATTCGACATCAACAGTGGCAGTATAAAGGGAGTGGAAGCCCTGGTACGCTGGCAGCACCCGGAAAAGGGAACGATCCAGCCCAGCGAGTTCATCAGTGTCGCCGAAGAGTCCGGCCTGATCATACCCCTTGGCGAATGGGTACTGCGAAAGGCTTGTATGGATATCAAGCGCTGGATGAAAGAGGAATCCATTACCTTGAGCCTTTCTGTCAACATCTCCATGCAGCAGCTCGAGATGGACCAATTTGTCTCAAAAGCGCTCAAGATCATCAAGCGCCATGAATTGCCTAAAGACAGTTTGGAGCTTGAAATCACTGAGCATGCCATCATGCAGGACATGGACAAGGCAATTGACGCCTTGACCAGGTTCTCCCATAAGGGCATCCGTATCGCTATCGATGATTTTGGCACCGGCTACTCGTCTTTGGGCTATCTGCAACACCTGCCGATCAATACACTGAAAATAGATCGCTCGTTCGTGCAGAGCATCAAGACCTCCGAGGACAACTCCATCATTGATGCGATTATCACAATGGCCAAGGGACTCGGCCTAAACCTGATCGCCGAGGGTGTGGAAAATCAAACCCAGATAGAGCATCTGAGCAAGGCCGGCTGCGGATTGGCCCAGGGTTTCTTCTTCTCTCATCCTGTACCGGAAAACGAACTGCTGGAATTTATCAAGGATCTGCGAAACGTCGATAATAATGAGAAGCCGGAATCATCGATCGCCGGCGACAGCGATTCACCTAGCATATGATGTATACACTGAAATAGCGCTATGTTGAATAGACAAGAGAAACCCCGCCGAAGCGGGGTTCTGTTGGCTCTATAAGATGAAGTACGAAACCTTCTCCTTTGCATCGACCTGCCAGGCTCCGATACGCAGTTTGCAGATTCAATTGTGACGTATCTACCTGATCACACTCTTCCCTTGCGTACGCTTAAGCCCGGCCGGTCAATCCAGATTCGAACGGCTCCATCAAGTTGAATACCCGGTCTCCTCTGTTACAAGATTACAAGATACCCAAGATGGGTCATTTGCAGGCCGCCTAAAGACCACCAGGCAGCCATTGCGAAATGACCGTCATCATCTCCAGCTGTCTGCATAGTGCGGCCACATCAGTGCCGGTATGCAGTGGCCATGGATTTGCCGGAGACACTATTAAGTGTAATTCACAATGGGTGTATATCAAGATCTCCAGTTATTTATTTCCTACCTCAGAAGCAGTTTCCACTCACTATCAGAATCCAGCATTCCCGTGGTAGGATGTGTGGTTTTGGTGGCTGCCAAGCGCCCCTCAATACAGTAATTGTTAACTATCCATGGCCCAATACATCTACACCATGAACAGGGTGGGAAAAGTCGTCCCGCCCAAAAAACAGATATTACGTGATATATCACTTTCGTTTTTCCCAGGTGCCAAGATCGGTGTCCTCGGTTTAAACGGTGCCGGCAAGTCGACGCTGCTGCGCATTATGGCAGGGGTCGATACTGAAATAGAGGGTGAGGCACGGCCTCAGGCCGGCATCCGCGTCGGCTATCTTCCCCAGGAGCCGCAGCTGGACGAAACCACCGATGTGCGCGGCAATGTGGAAGCCGCGTTGGCTGAGGTCAAACAGGCCCTGGCCCGGCTTGATCAGGTATACGCCGCTTACGCGGAAGCGGATGCCGATTTCGACGCCCTGGCAAAGGAGCAGGCGGCGCTGGAAAATATCATCCAGGCCACGGATGGACACAATATCGAGCGTCAACTCGAGATTGCCGCGGATGCCCTGCGCCTACCCCCCTGGGATGCCCATGTCGCTAACCTGTCCGGCGGGGAAAAGCGACGTGTGGCCCTCTGCCGGTTGTTGCTCGAAAGGCCCGATATGCTGCTCCTCGACGAGCCCACCAACCACCTGGATGCGGAATCGGTAGCCTGGCTTGAGCGCTTTCTCCATGAATACAGCGGAACCGTGGTCGCGGTCACCCACGACCGCTACTTTCTGGACAATGTTGCGGGCTGGATACTGGAACTGGATCGCGGCTACGGCATCCCCTGGGAAGGCAACTACTCCTCCTGGCTGGAACAGAAAGAGCAGCGCCTGGAACAGGAGTCCCGCGAGGAGGCGGCCCATATCAAGAGCATGAAGGCGGAGTTGGAATGGGTTCGCTCCAATCCGAAGGGGCGGCATGCGAAGAGCAAGGCGCGCCTGCAACGTTTTGAAGAGCTGCAGTCTCAGGAGTTTCAGAAACGCAATGAGACCAATGAGCTCTACATCCCGCCGGGTCCGAGGCTGGGCGACCTGGTCATCGAGGCGTCCGGTCTGAATAAATCCTTCGGCGACCGCCTGCTCTACGATGATCTCTGCTTCGACCTGCCGAAAGGCGGAATCGTCGGCATCATCGGTCCCAACGGCGCGGGTAAGACCACCCTTTTCCGCATCATCACCGGCCAGGAGAATCCGGACGCCGGCGAGATGCGTGTCGGCGAGACGGTGGAGATCGCCTATGTGGACCAGAGCCGCGACGCCCTGGATGGGAGCAAGACCGTCTGGGAGGAGATCTCCGACGGCCAGGATATCATTACCGTGGACCGCTTTCAGATGCCGTCCCGCGCCTATGTCAGCCGCTTCAACTTCAAGGGGTCGGACCAGCAGAAACGCATCGCCGATCTCTCCGGCGGCGAACGCAACCGGGTGCATCTGGCAAAGCTGCTGAAGAGCGGCGGCAACCTGCTGCTGCTCGATGAGCCGACCAACGATCTAGACGTGGAGACGCTGCGCGCCCTTGAAGAGGCCCTGCTCTCTTTCCCCGGCTGCGCGGTGATCATCAGCCATGACCGTTGGTTCCTAGATCGTATCGCCACCCACATCCTCGCCTTCGAGGGGGATTCCGGCGTGGTATGGTTTGAGGGCAACTATGCCGACTACGAAGCGGACCGCAGACGCCGACTCGGCACGGAGGCCGAACAGCCCCATCGTATAAAGTACAAGCGCCTGAGCAGCTGAAGACCAACCGCTTCAGATCGTGAGGGGATGGAGTATCTCCGTGGTGTTCGGGGGAATGGTAGATGGGATGCGTCCCGTCTCCAGCCAGTTGATCAGAATCGACCACTGCAGATTGTCCTTTTTGAACACGGGCTCTTTCATTTCAGTGATCGCACATCCCGCTTCGGCGGCATAGACATAGTTTTGCGACTCCCGCAGAATTGCCACCAGGGGTACGTCCAGGTCCTCCAACGACTCCTTCAGCTTCTTGAAGGAGCGGGTATTGATGCGAACCCGGTTTGCGACAATGCCGATCGGCAGATTGAGCCCCATCTGACGGCATAGGTCGCTCAGCTGCTTGAGAAAATCGAGGGTGACATGGCAGTCGATCCCGGATGGGAGAACAGGCACCACGACCGCCGAAGCCTTGCGTAGCATCTCCATCATCTCCAGGCGTTTCATCGATGCCGGGGTATCAACGATGATGCGCTCGGTATCGCTGGGCACCCGCAGTGCGTACGAGCGGGTTACCGCGCCCTGGGTTGTCGTGGCGGCAAATACACCGTGAATATTTGGAAAATGGTCCGGGCGCAGATCCAGCCAGCGCTGGCTGGATCCCTGAGGATCGTAATCAAACAGTGTTGTCGACGTTCCGGAAGCGGCGTAGAGCCCCGCTAGATTTGTCGCTATCGTTGTCTTGCCACAGCCTCCCTTGCTGTTCAGGATCAAAAGCCTTTTCATCACACGGAATCCGCTCCAGTGGTCAGATTTGGGCATATTCCTCCTATTGGGAGACAATTACAAGCGCTAATGGTAACTGAGCCAGGCCCTATTCCAGGCCTGCCTCGGCCTTCCGGATACCCAAGAATGGCCTTCAGCCGATACATCAGTCCATCAGGTGCAACAACTGCTCGATCAGATCCGGATGGCTGAACTCGCGACCGCCCACCGCCTGATAGGCCAGGCTGCCGTCGGGTGCAACCACAAAGGTGGTGGGTAATCCCCTGACCTTCCACCGCGAAAGACTGGACGAGTCACTGTCGAGCAGAATGGGAAAACTTGGCGAGGGTTCCACGCTGCCCAGAAAGGGGAAGATGGTGTCGATATCCTCCCCGATATTGACCGCCAACACCACCACACCCCGCGCTTTTGTCTCCTGGTGGAGCGCTTCGAGCGAGGGCATCTCCCGTATGCAGGGGGGGCACCAGGTTGCCCAAAAGTTGACCACAACCACCTTACCCTTCAGCGAATCGATATCGATCATCTCATCATCCATGCTGAGCAGTCGCAGCTCGGGGGCCGGCGAAGCTTCAGCTATCGCCGTCAGATTATGGGTCAGCGGGGGAAGATCGGCCTGGGACGGGGCAAGCCAAAGAGAGAGCCACAGCACTACCAGCCATCTCATCGATTCAGTTCGCACATTGGACATTTTTCAGGACACCTTCATAGCTGCGGCCGGCCACATCCCAGCGGACCACCAGATCGAACTCCGCACCGGCAGGGAGTCCCGTCGTGAGCATCCCCTGATTCCAATCCCCACCGGGTTGATAATCGTGTTCCGCTGGGAATTGAGCCCACCTGAACGCGATGGTTGCAGACTTTGAGAGTTCGTACACCTCGAAACGTTCAAACCAGGCCTCAAGGCTCAGTGGCGGACGGGACGCTCCCCCGCTCACCACCGACCAATCAGCCTGCCTGAAATGGACGACGCCGGGGGCGCTGTCATTTCTCAATACGGTCATATAGACGCAGGCAGTGGCATAGACCTCGGTGGCTTCTGCCGGGAGCCCGCGATTGAGATAGAAGGCACGGACCTGGTCCGGCAGGATCTGGGTCAGCAAGAGGGCCACGCCATCCACCGATGTTTCCCAAGAGACCGCTCCGGTTGCCGGATTGACCGTCCGTTTCTGCGCCGCAGCACCCGCATTCAAGAGTAGCATGCAAATCAGCAAGACGCCGATTCGCAGGGGGAACTGCTTCATTTCAGACTGTAGTGTACCGTCTTGCCGATCTCCGCGGCATTCTGCACCACGCTGACACCCAGCTCCGCCAGGCGCTGCATCTTCGCCTGGGCCGTATCCGACTCTCCGGAAATGATCGCGCCGGCGTGGCCCATTCTGCGCCCTGGAGGCGCTGTCGCGCCGGCTATGAAGCCGATCAGGGGCTTATTCAAATGGTCTCTCGCCCAGGCCGCCGCCTCGACCTCCTGGGCACCGCCGATCTCGCCGATCATCAATACCGCTTCGGTCTCATCATCATCGGCGAACTGCTTCAACAGGGTGAGAAAATCGCAGCCGTTGACAGGATCGCCGCCGATGCTGACGCTGGTCGACACACCCAGGCCCAGTTCGCTCATCTGCTCCACCGCCTCGTAGTTGAGGGTACCTGAGCGGGAAACGATACCGATGCGCCCCTTGGGATAGATATGGGCCGGCATGATCCCGACCTTGCACTCTTCCGGGGTGATGACCCCAGCCGTGTTGGGACCGACGATGATGGCATCGTGGCCGATCAGGTAGCGCTTCACCCTGACCATATCCTGCACCGGCACGCCATCTGTGATCACCACGATCACCTTGATCCCCCCCTCGATCGCCTCCATGATGGCATCGGCGCTGAAAGGAGGCGGTACAAAGACCACACTGACATCGGCGCCAGCCTGGGTAACCGCGTCCTGCACGGTATCGAAAACCGGCCTGTCGATGTGGACTTGGCCACCTTTGCCCGGCGTCACCCCACCCACCACCTGGGTTCCCATGCGGATCGCCTCCTCGGCGTGAAAGGTGGCGTGCTGGCCGGTGAAACCCTGGAAAATAACTCTCGAATCACGATTTACAAGTATACTCATGCCACCACCTCCCTGATTGCTTCTACCGATTTCTCCGCCGCATCACTGAGACGGTCGGCATGAATATAGTCGAGCCCCGAGCGCACCAGGATCTCCCTGCCCGCCTCGAGATTGGTGCCTGCCAGTCTCACCACGACCGGAACCTCGACCGTCAGTTCGGCCATCGCCTTGACGATACCCTCGGCAATCCAGTCGCAGCGGTTGATTCCGGCGTAGATATTGAGCAATACCACCTTGACATTGGGATCTTCCAGAACGATGCGGAAGGCATTGGCGATCTTCTCCGGGGAAGCGCCGCCGCCGACATCGAGAAAATTGGCCGGTCTTCCGCCATAGAGACTGATCGCATCCATGGTCGCCATCGCCAGACCGGCGCCATTGACGATACAGCCGACACTGCCGTCGAGGGCGATATAGTTGAGATCGTGGCCCGATGCCTCCACCTCTTTTGGGTCCTCCTCGTCAAAATCGCGCAGATCGGCGATATCCCCCTGGCGGAAGAGCGCATTTCCGTCAAAGGTCATTTTTGCATCCAGCGCCAGGAATTCACCTTCCCCGGTCCTCACCAGGGGATTGATCTCCACCATCAGGGCATCGTTATCGCGAAAGCAGCGATAGAGGCGCTTCATTATGCGGCCCAGCTTGCCGATCTCTTTGCCCCCTACGCCAATGCCGGCGGCTACCTTGCGGCATTGAAAATCCTGCAGGCCCACAGCGGGATCGACAATTTCACGGATCACCTTTTCCGGTGAATGCTTGGCGACCTCCTCGATCTCCATACCGCCGGCGGCGGATGCGATCAGGGTAATGCGTTGGGTGCCGCGATCGATGACGATTCCGAGGTAGTACTCCCGATCGATCTGGTGTATCTGCTCTACCAGCACCCGGTTGACCAGGCGCCCGGCCTCTCCGGTCTGCCTGGTGATCAAACGGCTGCCGATCAGGCTCTCGGCATGATTTTGTACCTCTTCAAGCGTCCTGGCCAGCTGAACACCGCCCGCCTTGCCCCGGCCACCGGCATGGATCTGCGCCTTTACCACCCAACCGTCCCCTCCCAGCTGTTCTGCCACCGAGAGGGCCTGGTTGGCGGAATGGGCCATGCCGCCCTCGGGCACGGGTATCTTGTAGCTGCGAAACAGCTCCTTGGTCTGATATTCATGGATATTCATGCCACCGCCTCCCGCTTGCTCTCCATCAGCTCGATCTGCTCAACCTTCTCCAGCACGACCTCGGCCTGACGGATCGAGGCGGCATCGATCATGCGGCCGTCGATACTGGCGGCTCCCATGCCTTCGGCGGCGGCCTTTTCCATCGCCTCAACCACCTTTCTGGCCCGCGCAATCTCCTCATCACTCGGAGTAAAGACCTGGTTGGCAAGGACGATTTGCGAAGGGTGGATGGCCCATTTCCCTTCACCGCCGAGGGCGGCGAAGGCTCTGGCCACAGCCAGGTATCCCTCGGGGTCGCTGAAATCGCCGAAGGGCCCGTCGATGGGCCTGAGACCATAGGCACGACAGGCCACGATCATACGCGACATGGCGAAATGCCACTGATTGCCCAGATAGGTCTGGCGCTCTCCCCGGTCATTGGGATTGCCGAGCACCAGATAGTCGGGATTTGTCCCACCCATACCGATGGTCCGCGCCTGGGTGGAGGCGGCATAGTCGGCGACACCGAATACCAATGCCTCGAGACGATCGGGACAGCTTTGCGCGATCGCCTCCACGTTTGCCATGCCCATGGCGGTCTCGATCAAGGCATGGAGATTGATCGGTTCGAGACCTTTTGCCGCTTCGATCTGTTCCAGCAACAGGGCAACAAACTGCAAATCGGAGGGTTGTCCGACCTTCGGCACCAGCAGGGTATCCAGCTTGTCACCCGCCTGCTCAACGACATCGACGATATCGCGGTAACAAAAATGGGTGTCTAAGCCATTGATCCTTACGGAAACAGAACAGTTCGACCAATCATAGTGATTGAGTGCGTGGATGACATTCTGACGTGCCTGTTCCTTATCGGAAACTGCCACTGCATCTTCCAGATCGAGAAACACCAGATCTGCACCCGCGTGCGGTGCCTTTTCCAACATTCGTTCATTACTGCCGGGTACAGCCAGCTCGCTTCTATGCAAGCGATTCTTAAAGGCCATAGATGATACCTCCGAGGTCCTATTTAATTTTTTTCTGTAACTCTGCCCAAATGTGGAGAACTATTTCCACAAACAGGGCAAGTATTTACCACAGGAGGCTGTCAATTGACAGATAGTGTTGTTTATCCATATATGTAAGTGACTGTTTTGTAATAGTATGTAATTTGAGGCACACTCGATTCAGGCACTCAATACAAGCGATAACACTGCAATTTATCAAGGGATCAACATGATGGCCTGGGAAGGTTGGTTCGTTCTATTCATCATCTCCTTGTGTTTCGGCCTGATGGCCACCAACCGGTTTTCTCCGGACCTGGTATTGATGGGGGGTCTGACGCTGCTGCTGATCAGCGATATCATCACCCCCACCGAGGCCCTTGCCGGTTTGGCAAATGAAAGCATGGTGACGATTGCCGTACTCTACGTTGTGATTACCGGTTTTCGCGAGACCGGGGGCATCAACTGGATCGTCGACTCGGTATTGGGAATACCCAAGAGTCTGTCTCATGCTCAGATAAAGCTCATGGCGCCTGTGGCGGCGATGAGCGCCTTTCTCAACAACACCCCTATTGTTGCGATCTTCATGCCTGCTGTTGACGAGTGGGCAAAGCGTCACCGGCTATCGGTGTCAAAACTGCTGCTGCCGTTGAGTTATGCCGCCATAGCCGGCGGCACATGCACGCTCATCGGCACCAGCACGAATCTTGTGGTCAACGGCCTGCTGAGCACAGAGACCGAGCTGCCGGCATTTGGCATTTTTGATATCGCCTGGGTGGGCGTACCGGTTACCTTGGCCGTTTTCGGTTACGTCATCGCAAGTCAACGCTGGCTGCTGCCGGAGCGTCGCCCTGTAATCAGCACCTATTCCGATGCCAGGGAATATACCGTTGAGATGGTGGTTGAAGATAAGAGTCCCCTGGTCGGAAAGAGCATCGAGAAAGCCGGCCTACGCCAACTTCCAGGGCTTTATCTCATTGAGATCGAACGCGAAGGAAGGATACTGACTGCGGTACCTCCCTACGAATGTCTGCAATCCGGTGATCATCTGGTATTTGTCGGTATCGTCGATTCTGTGGTCGACCTGCAGCGAATTGCCGGCCTCAAGCCCGCCACCAATCAAATATTCAAACTCGATTCGACGCGTGTGGACCGCTGCCTCACCGAAGCGGTCATCTCCAACACCTCACCCCTGATCGGGAAAACCATACGTGAAGGCAGATTCCGAAGTAACTACAATGCGGCAATCATAGCGGTGGCAAGAAGTGGAGAGAAAATAAATAAGAAAATCGGCGATATAAAACTTCAGGCCGGAGACACCCTGCTCCTGGTTTCCCATCCCGACTTTTTTCAGCAGCACCATAACTCCCGTGATTTTTTTCTCGTCAGCAGTCTATGTGATCTACAGCCGGTTCGCCATAAACGCGCACCCATTGCAATGACCATCCTGTTTCTTATGGTCGGTGTGATCGCCTTGGGCTGGCTTGGTATTCTGCAAGCGGTCATGCTGGCAGCCGGGCTGATGATTCTCACCCGCTGCACGACCGGGCGCATCGCCCGACGCGCCGTGGACTGGGAGGTGTTGATCGTGATAGCGGCATCCTTCGGGATTGCCAAGGCACTGCAAAACAGCGGTGCGGCAGCCGTCATCGCCGAGTGGCTGCTGTCCTTCACCCTGGGCTCCCCCTGGATGGCCCTGGGAACGATCTTCGTCTTGACCGCACTGTTTACCGCATTGGCGACCAATAATGCCGCCGCGGTCATTATGTTCCCCATAGCGCTCTACGCTGCTGACAGTCTTGCGGTAAGTTTTCTACCCTTTGCGGTAACCATTATGGTTGCCGCATCCGCCAGCTTTGCAACGCCCATCAGTTATCAGACCAACCTGATGGTTTACGGCGCGGGCGGTTATCGATTCAAGGATTATCTCTACTTCGGCGGGCCGCTCACCCTGCTGATAGGGATTCTGACGGTTGCCCTCACCCCCCTCATATGGGAGTTTTGAGCGGATTGGATTTGTTTGACAGGGGCTAGGAGTCTGCGCCCGGCAATGATAAGCCCGGCCGCACAGTGATGAAGCGGAAGGGTACGGAGATCAAACCCTGTTCAGTCTCTATCAATACCCTGGCTTCCCACTCCATTGCATCCCAGACACAGACAGGCAGCATTCCCCTGCCGCCGAACACCCCCTCTTCACCACTGCTCAATTTAACCCGGTTTAAGCCCATATTCATCTCTACGCCGCTGAAATCGACCTCGATGGCGCTCGCTTCCATACCTTGCAGGTTGACCTGCAATTCCAAGGGGGCCACAGTTGGAATCTCTCTCGGCACTATAGAGAATGTAACGCTGCCGCCACTCTCCAATCGGGTAGTACAGGGCCCTGCACGCAAATCACAAGCCGGGTCGACTGCAGCTTTTACGGCTGCCTTTGGAAACAGCATCGGCCAGCTCTTGTAGAGAGCGACGATACAGATTGCAGCAAACAGCAATCCGAGCAGGGACCACAATAGTGGGTTATTTCCATTCGAATTATCCATCTATCGATTTCGCCTGTCCGATTCGCAATATCCGGTTAGCGGATAAAGTTGATCATGATGCCGAGAAAGATCAAAAAGGGCGTTGCCAGGGTCACCAGAACATTTTTGCCCAGACAGGGTACAAGCTGCTCGACATCGCCCTCATAGCGCCGCACACCGTTGAAAACCTGATAGACGATTACCGCGGTGAGCAGGCCAAGCAGCGCGCCGGCAGGCAGGGTCTCAAGCAGCACACCCAGAATGATCACCAGATAGGAGAGGAGCGAGAATACAAGGTACAACCAAGCGCTCTTCGCCGTACTCCATGCCATGGCATAGTTGTCGCGTCCTACGCTGCGATCCGCATCCACATCCGGTATCTGGTTGAGAAGTAACAGATTGTTGACCAGGAAAAAGGGCACTGCGGAGAGCAATAGTGCAGTCGTGCTGTATTCGGCTGTCAACGCATAATGGGTGCCAACCACCATCAGCGGTCCGAATCCGAGTCCGGGTGCGACCAGCACCAACAATCGGTGGCGGTTAATCCAGCTGGTATAGGTCAGGATGATCAGGACACCGAGTAGGCCTATCGGGATGAGACCCCATCCCGCGTGCTGAAGCAGGTAGAGGCCGGATAAGAGGGTTATCAACAGTGAGGCCAATCCTACCCCCAGGGCATAGGGGGCAAGACGGGGTTGGATAACCAAGGTGCCGCTGCCGCCGCTAAAAGGGGTGCGTTCGGTTTTGAAATCGAGCCCGGAATGGTAATCGGTGTATTCATTTAGGGCGTTTACGCTGATATGGGCCGCCAACGCCCCCAGCAGGACCACGGCAAACAGATTCCACGCCACGGTATGGTTGCTTAACAGCACACTCGCCAGTCCAAGCGAGATACAAACCGGCGTGAGAACAAGAAAATTGGGGCGAACAACTCCAACTACGGGAAATGGGATCATCGTCATTCAAGGGCAACTAGAAATATGGCCAACAAGCCTACTGTAAAACGCCGACAGAATAAAACGATATGGGACAGATAACAGCCATGCAGAAAGAACTGGAATGACCGGATTACCTGGATATGTCCATTGTGAGTTCCAGGAGCCGCCGTTCCCTCGGCGGCCTGATCGCAGATGGCAGCGGCTTAGAATTCAACCGCACCCCTGACCCAGAGCTCACGGCCGGGTTCATTGACTTGAATCGCTTCCGGATTGAAGGGATCCACATTGGCTCTGTTTACATGGTAGGCAAAGCTTTTGTCCAACAGATTGTCGACGCCAAAGCGGATTGAGCTGTTTTTCGTCAACCTATAACGCCCATAGAGGTCGATAACCCCCCAGCCCGGAGTCTCCTGTACGTCCTGACCGCTGCCGTCTTCCAGATCCGCCCGTGTCTGCTTGGCATTTGCCCGCAGGGCTCCGCCAAGTTCCCAGTCGCCGCCGCTATAGTCCAGCCCCAGGCTCAAGTCGAGGGGAGCGATCTGTGCTATGGGCCTGTCATCCGTGGTGTTCTCGGCCCTGACATAGGCCAGGCTCGCCTTGGCCATCAACGCACTCGATAGGCGGTAGTCCGCCTGCCATTCGATGCCGTAGAACTCCGCATCGACGTTACGATAGATAGTGGCGGTACCATTTGCGACAAGGATGCCCTCCTGACCCCTCGCCTTGTCCCTGAGAATGAAGTCGGAGACATCGTTGTAATAGAGAGTGATGTCGCTACTCACCTCCCCGCTTTGCCACTTGTAACCGACCTCCAATTGGTGATGCTGCTCCGGTTCCAGCTCCGGATTGCCGACCCAGCTGTTATCCATTCCAGTCATCATGTTGCGCATGAAACTGGCCAGATAGCGTTCCGTGGCATCCGCGGTGCGGATGCTGCGGCTGATGCCTGCGAACATCGTTCCCCCACCGAGCTTGTGTGAGTAGCGGACAAAGCCGCCCACATTGTTTTCACTTTGGCTGTCCGATGTATCGGCATAGTAGGCCGCGTAGAGGTTATTGGGTGTCGGGCTGGGGCCCAAATCCGGTTTTTCGTCACCCCGAGAGATCGATGCATCCACCTGGTCGTACCGTACCCCGACCTTGAGGCTGTTCTCCTCGCCCACCGGCATATCGAGTTCCGCGAACAAGCCCGTCTGCTCCAGCTCGGCACCCGGCCACATGATCGACTGCAGCGTGGCCGGTTCCATGGTCGGCATGCCGGAGAAGCGGTCTGCGTCACGTTCATTTTTCTGGTAGTCGACGCCGATGGTGAGGCTGTTCTCCCCCAACATCAGGTCGCCAAAGAGACGCCCGCCGGTGGTATCCGAGGTTGTCGGCACACTCATTCGCATGGGCGCCGTCAACTCCCTCAGGGAGTAGTTATCCATGAGGTGATCCACCTGGCTGGAGTAGATCTCGACATCGAGGCCGCTGAAGGGGCCCAGGCTGTCATTCTGTTCAAATTTAAAACGCAGGTTGTCGGCATCACTCATCGGTGAATCCATACCCGCCCCCGCATAGAGGGCATCGTCCTCCCGCGTGGCCTCTATGTTGAGCTCCAAGCGCCTGACCTGATCCGGGGTGTAGCCCAATATCAGATTGCCGCTGCGGTTTTCAAACGCGGAGCGAACCTCGTTTGCATCACCATCCTCATAGTTATCGGCATCTTTGTAACCGACCACGCCGCGTACATAGCCCGATTCCGAGCCCGCTGCGATATCCGCGGAGAACTCCTTGGTCTTGGAGTTGCTCTTGTAACCGGCATCGACCTGACCCAGATAGTTCTTACCGGCTTCGAAGCGGGGTGGTTTACGCTCGAAGAGCACCGTACCGCCGCTGCCACCGCCGCCATAGATCACAGTCTGGGAACCTTTGATGACGGTTACGCTGTCATAACTCTCCATCGCTGAATAGGCGGTCGGAGGATCCATGCGGTTTGGACAGCCGCCATGGATGTAGGCCCCGTCGAGAAGAATGTTGAGCCTGTTCTGACTCTGACCGCGAATCACCGGATCGATGCCATGTCCGCCCATGCGGATACCCGACACACCATTGAGATCACGCAGAAAGTCACCACCATCAGCCGGCAGCCCCAGGGAATTGCTTTCTACAGGCTGCATGATCACGGCAGGCGCCGTTTCAACCTCCCCTTCTACATAGATATCACCCAGCTGTTCCACTCGCTCTTCGGCCAGGAGATAGGGCGTGGCCAATACGGAGCCAATTGCCACGGATAAAGCGCTAAGTCGCATCGTGTTACCTCATTAATCGTTATTTGAACCAGGTTTACTATGCAACCGGCAGTCCAAATCGTTAACTAATTGATAAATCAGGTAATATTTAGATCATATTAAGATTCAACAGACTAAAATGAGGGATATGGCTTATTGATTCCGCCATATGACACAGGCGCTCGGATATCCACTACGCCTCCTTCCTGGAGAATCGCAGTCAGTTTCCAGAACAACAAATGTCAATTGTCGGTCTCATCGATGGACCAGTTTCGAGACCAGCGAGGGCTCCCGGACTCCGCTCAACTCATCGGATGGCAGTTAAATCACCTCTTGATTCAGCAGTTAATCTCAATTGGTTTTTTTGTAACAATCCGCTGTAAGACAGCCGAGTAAGAATCGACTCATACTGACTTCCCGACACCTGGACGATGAAATGCCGAAGGTTGGCAATTGGCTGGAAGCAGAAATAGAAATTTGGGACACTCATGATTTCCCATCGGCTGTGATCCATAACCGGCCATTCTGAGGTAGACCAATGCATGATCGCCTGACCCTTGCCGGGGAGTTCCGAAGGATGTTACCCGAGGAGTGCGTCATCTATCGCGAAGAGGAGCTGATCCCCTATGAGTGCGATGGCCTCTCCGCCTATCGTAAGGTGCCCCTTATCGTGCTCCTTCCCTACACCGCCGAACAGGTGGAGGAGATCCTGAGATTCTGCCAACAGCGACAGATCCCCGTAGTGCCCCGGGGTTCGGGCACCGGTCTCTCCGGCGGTGCCCTGCCCCACGAACAGGGTGTGCTGCTCAGCCTGGCGAGACTCAATCAGATCCTGGAGATCGACAGTGAAAACATGCAGGCCCGGGTGCAGCCCGGAGTACGTAATCTGGCGGTGAGCGAAGCGGCCAAGCCCCACGGTCTCTACTACGCCCCCGATCCCTCCTCCCAGATCGCCTGTTCCATTGGCGGTAACGTGGCGGAGAATGCCGGCGGGGTTCATTGCCTGAAATATGGCCTGACCCTGCACAATGTTCTGCAGCTGACCCTGATCACCATCGACGGCGAGAGACTCACGCTGGGTAGCGGCAGCCTCGATGCCCCCGGTCTCGACCTGTTGACCCTGATCACCGGATCGGAAGGGATGTTGGGAATAGTGGTCGAGGTCCTGGTCAAGCTGCTGCCGATACCGCAACGGCAGCAGGTTGTGCTCGCCGCTTTCGATGATATCGAGTCAGCGGGCAATGCGGTCGCCGAGATTATTGCCAAGGGTATCCTCCCTGCGGGGTTGGAGATGATGGACAACCTCTCGATTCGCGCCTCGGAGGACTTCGTCCACGCCGGCTACCCCACCGAGGCCGCAGCGATCCTGCTGTGTGAAGTGGACGGGGTGGATGAGGAGGTTTCGGAGGAGATCTCGCGGGTCAGGGAGATCCTGCAGCAGTCAGGCGCCACTGAGGTAAGGGCCGCCAGGGATGAGCAGGAGCGCGCGCGATTCTGGGCGGGACGCAAGAATGCCTTTCCCGCCGTGGGACGTATCTCCCCCGACTACTACTGCATGGATGGCACCATTCCCCGCCACCAGCTGGGCAGGGTATTGAAGATGATCGGGGAGATGTCCAAGCGTTACGGCTTGCGCTGCGCCAATGTCTTCCATGCCGGCGACGGCAACCTGCACCCACTGATCCTCTATGATGCCAACAATCCGGGGGAGCTGGAGCAGGCGGAGGCCTTCGGCGGTGAAATACTCGAACTCTGTGTCGCCGTGGGCGGCACCATCACCGGCGAGCATGGAGTGGGCATGGAGAAGATCAATCAGATGTGCGCCCAGTTCCGGGACGAAGAGCTGGAGACCTTCCATGGGGTGAAACGGGTATTCGACCCCCTCACTCTGCTCAATCCCGGCAAGGCGATACCCACCCTTAACCGATGCGCCGAATTCGGTGCGATGCATGTCCATGCGGGTAAGCTGCGCTTTCCCGAACTGGAGCGTTTCTGATGGCTGGCGACCGCGACTGCAGCGAATCGCTGCGCACGGCGGTGCTGGACGCCGCTGGCGAATCACGCCCCTTGCAACTGCTGGGTCATGGCAGCAAGGCCTTCTACGGGCGAGAGAGCGTGGGTGATCCCCTTTCACTCGCGGAGCATAGCGGGATCATCAGCTACGAACCGACCGAACTGGTGATCACCGCCCGTGGCGGTACACCGCTAAAGGAGATCGAGGATGCATTGCGGGAAAAGGGACAGATGCTCCCGTTCGAGCCACCCCAATTCGACGGCAAAGGCACCATCGGCGGCGCCATCGCCTCGGGACTCAGCGGTCCACGGCGCCCATGGGGCGGCGCGCCAAGGGATCTGTTGCTGGGAATGAAGCTCCTCGATGGCCGCGGTCAGATTCTGCGTTTCGGCGGCCAGGTGATGAAGAATGTTGCCGGTTACGACCTCTCTCGACTGATGGCCGGTGCCATGGGCACCCTGGGGGTACTGCTCGAAGTCTCTATCAAGGTGCTGCCCAAACCGCCTCAGGAGCACACCCTGATGCTCTCCGCAGGTGACTGTTCTGTCACCTGGCCACTGCTGCACAAGATGCTGATCGAGGGGATACCCGTGACCGCGAGTTACAGTCAGGGTGAGCAACACAAGCTGCGCGTGGCCTGCAGTCCGCAAAGAGTAAAGCAGATAGTGCAGCGCTATGCTGTTGAGGCTGTCGATGACCAAGACGCTTTTTGGCGGGCACTAAGGGATCAGCAACTCGACTATTTCAAACAGAAAGACCCGCTTTGGCGTCTGTCCATCCCCCCCGCGGCAAACATCGACGACGAGGAGCAGATGCTCTGTGAATGGTCAGGGGGGCTGCGGTGGCTGTTCTCGCAGCGCCCTGGATCAGAGATCCGCACGCTGGTGGAAAAAGTGGGGGGGCATGCCATACTCTTTCGCAACGGTGATCGCAGCGGTGAGATCTTTCATCCACTTCACCCTCGGCTTGCCGATCTGCAAATTGGCTTGAAACAGGTATTCGATCCTGAAGGAATATTCAATCCCGGCAGACACTATCCGGACTATTGAGAAGGAGCCGCTTATTGCCCTTCAGCTGGCACGAAAAAGAGCATCGGCCATACGCCTCGCTCCTTGATGGTGCTCGTGTATCCTGCAATGGGAGAACCGCTGCCGGCATCGCACTCCTGGTCGTGGCCCTCTGCTGGCTGCCACCGGCAGAGGCCTTCTTCTGTTTCTCGTTCGGAGGCAATGGTAAGAGCTCCTCCAACCACGCATTCGGTCGCTCCCGCCTCCCTCCGCCACCACCGCCAATACTCGCGCCCCATTTCATCAATCGTCCGCGGCTAGAACGACGGCAGGTGCCAAAGGCAGTCGCTCCGGCCGATGAAAGGCCGGTTGTCATTGAAGGCTACCGCTTCAGACCGCTCGAGCGGGAGCCGCAGGCCGAACAGCTAACGCCTGCCGTTCACAGTCAGAAATAGAGTAACGGCCGGATTGGCCAGCGCGAGGTGATGAGCCTGCCGATCCGAGCTATCAACAGCTATTGCTTGGGTCTTGCCGCCTGCATACAACGCTGCATCTCATCGGCAGTATCGCTCTGAGTGAAACACTTTTGCATCGCCATGCCAATCATGATCGAGCGGTCGAGAAACTGCAGCATGTTCTGCTTCGCCTCAGGGGTAAACTGAATATCCTTTGGTCCTTTTGTCGGCCCCTTCGGACCCTCGGGCATGCCGGGCACCGGTCCCATCTTCTCCTTTATCTCCTTCTCCATGGCGATCATGATCTCGGAACACTTCTCGAACGCCGCCTGATCCTCCGCCTTTTCCAGGCAGCTCTTGGTCTCTTTCATCGCGGGAACGCTCTTATCCATCATCGGCAGCATCTTCTGCTTCGACTGCTCAAAGAACTGCTGCGGATCCATTTGCGCCCCCGGCGGCTGTGCTACGGCCAGCGACGGCAGCAATAGTAGTAATCGGCACCATTTCATAGAAACTCTCCCCGCAAATCTGTTATCTGCCTGTCTTCATTCTCCGAATGATGACCTTACCGCATTCGAAGTGACCGAAACAGCCTCCGATCCTATTTTGCACGGTTTTCCTTCAATCCCCAGGCGCGGTCTATGGCAGATTTGTCCCGCCGAACCGAGTCACGCCAGATCTTCCCACGCCAGGCCCGGTGAAGCGTATGAGTCAGGAAATAACCTCGATTCAGGAGGCTGTATTTTGCGACGCGAGCCGTTAGAATCCCGATCTGCAGCAATCATCGCAGGAGGCCTCCGTGGCAGAACAACATGTTGACGTAGTTATCCTTGGATCCGGAACAGCTGGCCTGAACGCAACCAGCAGAGTCGGTCCGAGCGGTAAGCGCTTTCTTCTCGTCAATGGTGGCGAGCCGGGCACCACCTGCGCCCGGGTCGGCTGTATGCCGTCGAAGGCCCTGATTCAGGTAGCCGAGGATTACCACCGCAGGACCCACCTGAATCGCTATGGTGTGGACGGGCATACCGAATTGACCATCGATATCCCGGAGGCCATGGAGCATGTACAGGACCTGCGTGACAACTTCGTCGACCGGGTACTCTCCAACAGCACCGATAACATGGGCGACAAGTTTGTCGAGGCCTATGCCAGGTTTGTCGATCCGCATACCCTTGAACTCGACAATGGCGACAGGATCATCGCCAAAAAGATCGTGATCGCCACTGGATCACGCCCGGTCATACCGTCCGCCTGGGAGGCTTTCGGCGACAAAGTGTTGACCACAGACAGCTTTTTTGAACTGGAAGACCTGCCAAAATCGGTTGCCGTGGTGGGCCTGGGAGTAATCGGCCTTGAACTGGGGCAATCGCTGAGCCGGTTGGAGATCGATGTTCACGGTTTCGACATGGCGCAGACGATTGGCGGCACCTCCGACCCCGAGGTATCGGCGATGGCGCTGGAGACCATGCAGCGGGAGTTCCCCATCCACCTCGGCGAGCCCGTCGAAATCAGCGAAGAGGGCTCGCAGTTGCGTGTCACCGCGGGTGACCATTCGGTGGTTGTCGACAAGGTATTGGCGAGCCTGGGACGCAAGCCCAATGTTGAGAGCCTGGCACTGGAAAATGCGGGCATCGAGCTCGATGACCGCGGCATTCCGCGCTATAACCCGAACACAATGCAGTGTGGTGATTCCCATATTTTTATCGCCGGCGATGTGAACGGCGAACGCCCGATCCTCCACGAAGCCGGTGACGAAGGCAAAATCGCCGGTCACAACGCCGCCCATGACGAGGTCGTGGCGTTCAAGCGCAAGGTACCTTTGGCCATCAACTTTTGCGATCCAAACATCTGCCTCGTCGGCATCAGCTATCAGGCGCTCGACCCCGATAAAACCGCCATCGGCGAAGTCAAGCTCGCCCCGGTGGGGCGTGCCCAGATCATGGGACAGAGCCGCGGTATCATTCGCGTATATGGCGACAGGACCAGCGGCAGGATTCTGGGTGCGGAGATGATCACCACCCGGGGTGAAAACCTCGCCCATCTTCTCAACTGGGCCATCTCGCAGCAGCTCACGGTCGGTGATCTGATCAGGATGCCGTTCTACCATCCGGTGATTGAAGAGGCCTTGCAGGCCGCGCTCAACAACCTCTATGCACAGGTAGAGTCGAAAAACGAGGGTCCGGTAAAAGAGCTCTATCCCATCTAGGGGGTAAAGAAACATGGAATCGATAAAGGTCAGCTTCCAGGGTGGGAAACGCATCCATGCCGAAGTCGGTGGCTACACCATCGAGACGGATCAGCCTGTGAAATATGGCGGCGAAGCCAGCGCTCCGGCGCCATTCGATCTGTTTCTGGCATCGCTGGCGACTTGCGCGGGAATATATGCCTGGAATTTTTGTGAATCGCGCAAGCTCTCAACGGCAGACATGGATCTGCAGATGGATTGCATGCGCGATGAAAAGAGGAAAATGATCGTCAAGGTGATATTCCGCCTCAAGCTGCCGACGGGTTTCCCCGACAGGTATCGTGACGGCATCATCAAGGCGATGGAGCTCTGCGCGGTGAAGAAGCATATACAGGATACACCTGATTTCTCGGTTGAACTTGGCTAATCGGAGAGGGTATTGCCGGGTTTTCAATACATCAGTTAAGCGTCAAGACTCCTGATCCAGGGCGAATCGTATCGCTTCCATCCGCGTTGAACGATCCACGATATCGTTTCTATCCCGCAGCAGGTCTCGCAGACGCTGACTGGCCCACGCAGTTGCAGATGTCTGCCCTTTTGATTTGTACTCGAGCAGGTAGTTAAAAAGCTCTTCTACCATGTACTCGATCCCGTCTTGCGAACCCGGCACCAACGAGCTGTCGTTGTCTCTGTTTTGCTTGGTAATTAAGAGCCTTTGCGCAACAAACAATGCGAGCGCCTTCTTCGCCTCCTTGATGTCGAGGTATGGACCCAGTTGCGAGCCCTCGCGGGTGTCGAAGTACCACTGCCCGTTCTCTGAAAACAAACGCTGGGTTCTAAAAGGGGGATGGCCCTCTTCTCCGTAACGATTCGCAATCATCAATTTGCCTCCCTTGATCCATATTTATGGACAGCCGAAGAATTATTTTTAATTTTTTTTAGTCGTCGATGCCGGGACTACTAAATATAATCTGGCCATCTGTTTTAAGTTGTTTTCGTTTAATGATACGAACGATCCATAGTGCTGGTTGGACCAGCTTTGTAGAAATTGAAAAAACCAATCTAATTGCTTGCCGTTTCACAATCTTCGTCCCATGGAGAATCCGTGAATTCAACAGATCAAACATTGTTATCGATACAATTATAACTGCACTGACCTTGAGCAAGTACTCATTGAAATCCCCAAAGACCCTACTATTTTTATGAGATATCCCTGCATTCCGCGTTGTCTGTTCGGGCATATAATAGCTACCGTCGTTCGGTGATGCCGGATCTTCGCGCAACGGAATTGTAAACATTACCGAGCAGGATCATGATATTGTGTTTCAATGACTTGCGGGATTTTCATGGGTTTGGAGCTGGAAAATGGCAGAAACAGAAAACAGACTGGAAGATGTGGATTGGCTTAAGGCGGAGCTGGAAGACGCTCTGGACGAAGACTATGAACTCGAGATGTCCGAACCGGCTCTATCCTTGGAGCTGCGACGCATCTACAAGAAAAAACATCCGCCGACCCTGGAGCGTCGAGAGTACTTCAAATCCCTGCTAACCCTTCAGGCCGAACTTATCAAGTTGCAGGATTGGGTTGAGCATAATGGCGAGAAGATCATCGTCATCTTCGAAGGGCGGGATGCAGCCGGAAAGGGCGGTGTCATCAAGCGGATCACGCAACGGCTGAACCCTCGCGTATGCCGTGTTGTCGCGCTGAACAAGCCGACCGAAAAGGAGAGGACTCAGTGGTATTTTCAGCGTTATGCCACCCATCTGCCGAGTGCAGGCGAGATCGTACTCTTCGACCGCTCCTGGTATAACCGCTCAGGCGTCGAGCGGGTGATGGGGTTTGCCTCTCCTGAACAGGTGGAGACGTTTTTTCAGGATGTCCCTGAATTCGAGCGCTCGCTGGTTCGCTCGGGTATCCGTCTGATCAAATACTGGTTCTCGATCACTGACGAAGAACAGCAACTACGATTCTTGATGCGCGTACACGATCCGCTCAAACAATGGAAATTGAGCCCGATGGATCTGCAGTCCCGGGTACGTTGGGAGGATTACACCAAGGCCAAGGAGGAGACGCTGTCGCGCACCAATATCCCGGAGGCACCCTGGTATATCGTAGAGGGTAATGACAAGAAACGGGCGCGACTAAACTGCATCCACCACCTGCTCGATCAGATCCCCTACTCGGAGGTGCCCAACGATTCCATTTCACTGCCGGATCGTCTGTTCAAACCTGACTACGAACGCCAGGTGTTGCCCACTGAACTGCACGTACCCAAGCTGTATTGAGCAACAGATCGACCCCTCCGCCAACCCCGTCATAGCGGCGGTTTGGCGGATGACCTGGTCCTCCGGGCTGTGACATCTGTACAAGTTTCGACACCGACAAGACGGTCGATCATCACCCAGGCCAATACAACACCCTAATTTATTGCTATGACTTAGTTTTCGTGTGGCTTTTTAGACGGTTCCGTCAGCCTGGTGCGGTTTTGTCCAGAATGCTGCAACAACCTGGACTTTCCCTCCAGGTGGGTTAAGCTAGGAGTCGCAAAACGGCGCACAGAGCAACCGAAGAAGGTGATGGTGTGAATCAGGGTATCCCCGGCCAACATACCAAGGATCGGCGTTCCGGTATTGAGCGTCGAAAATCCCAGGGTGATGGCCAGGTATCACAACTCGGCCTGTCATGGGAGGACCAACGTACACAGTATTGGACGCGTCTGCTCTTTTGCGGTCTGGCTCTGCTCTATTTCAACTTCGGCGGCCCGGAACAGGTGCGCGAGTGGACCAGTCTGCCCGTAGTCAACCTGGTCTTCATCGCCTTTGGAATCGAAATTCTCTTCTTCATGGGGCACGCTTCACGGGTATCGTATGCGCCCTGGCGCCGGCGTCTGACCATGTGGGTGGACATCGCCGCGGCCTCCTTTGCGGTGTTGGCGGACACCACCATCAGCTCGCCAGGCTTTCTTGTTTTTTTAATGATTATCCTCGGCAACGGCATGCGCTACGGCCTGCGTCTGTTCGCCGAAGCCGTCGTGGGCAGCCTCGGCGCGGCAATGCTGATTGTCAGCCTTCGTTTGTATGACTATATAAACCTGTTTTCGGTAAGCGCTATCTTCTTTCTCCTGTTCTTCACCATCATCGTGCTCTATTCCTACTCGCTGACGGCAAAAATCGAAACTGGACGCGCCAAACTCGCCCACGAGCGCAACATCGATGCCCTCACCGGACTGCTGAACCGGCGCGCCCTGATCGAGCGCTCCTCAAGCCTTTTCCAGGCACAGGAACATGGCAACGGCGTGGTCGTACTGTTTGCCGACCTCGACGGATTTAAAACCGTCAACGACACCCATGGCCACCATGTGGGTGACCGCGTGCTGGCAGCGGTCGCCGCTTGCATTGCCAGGACAGTGCGCAGCGACGATCTGGTCGCACGCTATGGCGGTGACGAGTTCCTGCTATTGTTGCCCTATGCCACCAAGGAAGGCGGGGAATTGGTGGCTCGGCGTGTCCGCCAGGCGATCGATGACTATGCCAAGGAGAACGGCATCGACTTCAGCATCTCAATCGGATTGGGAAAGTATCCAGATCACGGCCTTGATCTAGAGAGTGTTATCACCAGCGTCGACAAGGCGATGTACCGCAGTAAACTGGAACATGGTGGCGGCGCTATTTTGCATGTCGACAGCGGCGAAATGGAAGCCTCGGGCCAGACTTGATCAAGATATCGGTTTCAGTTCGCCAAGAGGAAGCATAATTGAAATTATTAGCATTCGCAGCGAGTAGCAGTAAGAAATCGATAAACAAACGCCTGGCGACCTATGCTGGCAGCCTGTTGGATGATGCCGAAACTGAAATATTGGATTTAAATGACTATGAATTGCCGTTGTTCAGTGTCGATAGAGAGGAGGAACTGGGTCATCCACAGTTGGCGAAAGCGTTCTTGGCAAAAATAGCAGCCAGTGACGCACTTATTATCTCATTCGCGGAGCATAACGGTTCATACACGGCGGCCTATAAAAATCTGTTTGATTGGTGCTCCAGAATCAGCAACAAGGTCTACGACAAAAAGCCGGTTGTATTGCTCTCGGCCTCCCCCGGCGCGAAAGGGGGTGAGAGCGTTTTAGCCGTGGCAACCGCATCGATGCCCTTTTTTGGGGCCTCGGTGATGGCTACCCTATCCATACCCAACTTTTACCAGAACTTCGATCTGGAAAAGGGTGTACTGACGAACCAAGTGCAAAATGCCAAATTGATAGCGGCAGTGGAAACGTTAAAGTGAAGGTTGTGAGGCGCTCAGCGTCTGGCAATAAAAATCGCCCTGCGCGGCGCGGGATAACCCTCCACGGTCAAGCTCCTGTCCACCGGATCAAGATAGTCCGCCAGTGATTCAAAGCGCATCCACCGGGTGGATCGCTGCTCTTCGATGCTGGTAACCGAAACATCAATCAGTTTTATATGGTTAAATCCGGCCCGCTGCAACCATTTCTGCAGGGTTTTCGGGGTTGGAATAAACCAGACATTGCGCATCTTGGCATAACGTCCCCTCGGCACCAGCACCTCGTTCTCAGCCCCTTCGATCACCAGAGTTTCCAATACCAGTTCGCCACCCTCACGCAAGGCACCCCTGAGCTCGGCCAGGTGAGCGAAGGGTGACTGTCGATGATAGAAGACGCCCATCGAGAAAACGCTGTCGAAGGCCTTGAGATCCGGCGGCAGTTGCTCGATCCCCAGAGGTAGCAGGTGTATCGGATGCCGAGCGCCAAGAAAGTGCTTGATGGCTTCAAACTGCATTACAAACAGCTGGGTGGGATCGATCCCGATCACCAGTGCGGCTCCCTCGCCGAGCATGCGCCAGGCATGGTATCCGTTTCCGCAGCCGACATCGAGCACGATCCGATCCTGCAGCGGTTGGATGTGCTGTCTCAGCCTCTCCCATTTGAGATCCGAACGCCATTCGGTATCCAGGTGGATACCGCAAATCTCATAGGGCCCCTTGCGCCAGGGGTGTAATCCGGACAGGAGCTGAATCAGCTTCTCGCGGGTCGGCTGATCACAATCACCCCACTCCCCCGCCCTTATCCCTGCCGCCTGAAGATCGAAGGATGAGATCGATAGGTTGGGCAGATCGGAGAGAATACGCCGCCATCTCTCCAAGTCACCATGAGGTCGCTCACGCCAGATCCTCTCCACCTGTTGCGGCAGCTGATCCAGCCAAACCCCTAGCGGACGTTCCCTGAAGGCGTCTCGCCAAGCCCACTGCTGCTTCATTTGATTGCCAGCAGGGAGACGAAATTAAAACATTGAAACCAGACCTCAACGCGGGAAAAACCCACCGCTTTCAAGCGCTCGATATGGCATCTCAAAGTCTCGGGTATCAGGACATCTTCCAAGGCGGAGCGCTTTTGGCTGATCTCCAGGTCGGAGTAGCCCTGGGCCTTCTTGAACCCGTGATGCATCTCGGTAAAGAGTTGCTGGGAGGCCTCATCGGGCAGGGCGATTTTCTCGGATAGCACCAGCAACCCTCCCGACAACATACCATGATGAATCATCTTCAATACCGATACCCTTTCCTCCGCCGGTACAAACTGCAGGGTGAAATTCAGCACCACCATCGACGCCCGTTGTATCCGCAGATCACGAATGTCCGCACATATCAATTCAACCGGCGGATCCTGGCAACATTCTGCAAGCTTGGCTTTGGCCCTGGCCACCATGGCCGGTGAATTATCAACCCCAACCAGTTGCACATCCTTTGTATCGATACTGGCGTGTATTGCCATCATTGCCGCACCCAGGGAGCATCCGAGATCGTAGCAGTATGTACCGGCCTGAATATGCTGTGCAGCCAGGGTGCCGATCATGTTGATGATTGTCCCATAGCCGGGTACGGATCGGTTGATCATATCCGGGAAGACACCCGCCACCCGCTCATCAAAGACAAAATCGGAAACGCTATCCTGGGCCTCTGCATAGAGCCTGTCCTTGTTGGTATCTTCGCTCATCACTATCTTCAACTACCGCAGGCGCCTGAACCGGCCTACTCCTCCATCCGCGCGGCCCGCTCACCTTCAGCGACATCGACGAAATTAAGCAGCACACCTCCAACGATAAACAGTATGCTGATGGAGAGGATCGACAACCGGGTATCTCCGGTGAGCACCCCGATCCAGCCCATTAACAGCGGTCCCAGGACCGTCGCGAATTTCCCGAGCATATTGTAGAAGCCAAAAAACTCTGCCGATTGATTGGAGGGAATCAGGCGGGCATAGAGGGAACGGGAGAGGGCCTGAATACCGCCCTGTACCAAACCGATTGCGATGGCTAACAGATAGAATTCCCATACCGCCTCCATGTGATAGGCCCACAACAGTATCAACAGGTAGGTGAAAATGGCAATCATGATGCCTTGTTTTGGGCCGCGTCTGTTTCCTATCTCGCCGAACACCATGGCGGCGGGAAAACCGACGAACTGGGTGATCAGCAGGGCGATCATCAGGTTGTTCGCATCGAAACCGATAGACAGTCCAAAGTCCACGGCCATTCTAACAATGGTATCGACGCCGTCGATATAGCACCAATAAGCGATCAGAAACAGGAAGGTCATGCGCAGTTGCTTGAGCTTACCGAAGGTGCTGCGCAATTGACGGAAACCCGCCAGCACCCAACCCTTTTCGGATTTACCCACCATTGGCTCTTCGACCAAAAGAAACAGCGGTATGGAGAACAGGGCCCACCACAAAGCAACCAGAACGAATGAGAGTTTCACCGCCTGCGAGGCATCGGCAAGACCGAAAAACTCGGGAAAAAGGGTCATCAGGACATTAAAGGCGAACAACAAGCCACCGCCCAGATAGCCGAACGCGAAACCGTATGCCGAGACCTTGTCATAGTGCTGTTTTTGGGTCACCGAAACCATCAGCGCGTCATAGAAAATATTGCCGCCGGAAAACCCGAGCACGCCCAAGCCGTACAGCAGCAGGGCCATGGCCCAGTTCCCCATGGCCACCAGGTAGAGGGAGCCGGTCATGACTATGCCCATAGCGGCAAAAAAGAGCAGAAAACGTTTTTTCGCCCCACCCTGATCCGCCAGCGCTCCCAGCAGCGGAGCCAGACAGACCACGATAATGCTCGCCACCGAGTTGGCCATTCCCAAGCGGAAAGTGCTCTCGGTTACCGCAACATCGGCACTCCAGTACTGTTTGAAAAAAATTGGGAAGAAGCCGGCCATCACCGTGGTGGCGAAGGCGGAGTTGGCCCAGTCATAGAGGCTCCATGCAAGAACCTTGGGCTCTCTTAACAACTTGCTTGGCAATGGGAGCTACTCTTCGCTGCTCGATTCGCTGAGTGTAAGATTGGCGTTGATTGCCATTCTTACCAGTTCGGCAAGAGAATTCGCCTGCATCTTTTCCATCACCCGGGCACGGTGTGCCTCTACGGTTTTAGCGCTTACGCCAAGCCCGGTAGCGATCTCCTTGTTCGCCTTGCCGTTGGTCACCATTACCATCACTTCATGCTCTCTTGGTGTCAGGCGTGCCAGGCGGGTGGCGATCTCCGCACGCTGTGCCTGCATATCCCGCTGTTTCACATCCAATGCCAATGCGTGTCGGATGCTCTCGAGCAACAATTCATCATTAAACGGCTTCTCGATGAAATCGACCGCGCCCGATTTCATCGCCCTAACAGCCATCGGTACGTCGCCATGACCGGTAATTATGATAACGGGTATGGCGATCTGGTTGGCCCGCAGGTACTCCTGCAATTCCAGCCCGCTCATTCCGGGCATGCGAACATCCAGCAACAGACAACCGGATCGTCCAGGATAGTAGCTTTTGATAAAGGCATCCGCCGATTCGAATGTCTCCACCTGCATGGAAACCGATTCTATAAGCCATTTCAGCGAATTCCGCATGGCTTGATCATCATCTACTACAAAAACTGTCGGTGGGTTGATCATGGTTATCAAAATCCTGGTAATTCGAGTTTAGGATCCGACGGCAGTATGACGTGAAAGGTCGATCCTTTGCCAACTACGGAAACAACCTCGATGGTGCCTTGATGATCTTGCATGATTTTCTGGCTGATCCGCAACCCCATTCCCATACCGCTTTTCTTAGTGGAAAAGAAGGCGTCAAAGAGATGCTCCAGCGTCTCTTCCGGTATTCCTGGGCCGGTGTCCTTGACGAGAACCTGCACACTCTTGTCGTCGATCCGCTCGGTGAGAAGCACGAGTCTACGTTCTCCCA
Organism: gamma proteobacterium symbiont of Ctena orbiculata; assembly: GCA_003094535.1. Lineage (GTDB taxonomy): Bacteria > Pseudomonadota > Gammaproteobacteria > Chromatiales > Chromatiaceae > Thiodiazotropha. Next base: position 41,645 of record NATV01000114.1, read on the forward strand.
CGGCAACCTGCTTCATGGCATCGATGGCATTCCGCACCAGATTCAGCAACACCTGTTCGACCTGAACCAGATCGACCATTACCGGAAGGACTTCATCACTCAGATCCACGCTGACTTCAACCTTTTGACGGTTGGCCTCGAATTCTATGAAGGAGGCGACCTCCAAGACCAGGTGATTGAGATTGGCCGCCTCACGCTCCTGCGGACGTTTCCCCACAAGCGCCCGCAGCCGCTTGATTATCTCTCCCGCCCTTTCCGCCTGTGCCGTAATCTGCGCCATGGCATCCAGCAATTCAGCCTCACCGCCGCCACCCGATTGAATGCGCCTTACACAGCCACTGGCAAAATTGATTATCGCGGAGAGCGGTTGATTCAGTTCATGTGCCAGCCCTGTCGACATCTCGCCCATTGTACTAAGCCTACAAACATGGACAAGTTCAGACTGGTGCTGTCTGCTCTGTAGTTCCGCCATGCGCATCTGGGTAAAGTCCCGTCCATAGATGTTGACATAATCCACCTCGCTTATCGGCGCCAGCTGCAGGGAGAAGATCTGCTCCTCGATATTGATTTCGTATACCTTGTTTACCCCCTCCCTCAGTACGCTGGCGACCAGGTTGCGCCAGTAGAGCGGCAGTGTCTGGCCGCGCTCGCAATCCCAATAGGTCAACAGCGGCTCGCTGGCGTCATTAGCATAGACGATGACCCCTTTATCATTGATGCGCATGACCGGATTGGGATTTTCGCTGGCGAGCTTGGCCAAACTGGCAATCTCCCGTTCGGCCTGCATTCGCCCGCTGATATCCCGCAGATAGACATTGAACAGCGTCTGATGCTGCAGATGAATCGAGATCACCGAGCACTCGATCGCCTTCTCCTCACCTCGGATGGTCACCGCCATCATCAGCTGGTCCCGACAGAGACCGGGACTGGAACTCCTTTTGATACACTTCCCCAACATATCGCTGAAACGACTGCGATCATCGGTTTTGATCGCGATCTCTTCGAACCGCCTACCGATCAACATCCCCCTGGAATAACCAAATGTCTTGACTGCCGTTCCATTGACCTCCACAACCATCCCCTGCTCATTCAAGGTGACAATCGATACCATGGAGTTGTCAAACAGCGCACTTTTGAGCACTTCGGTCTCCCGAATCCGCTTCTCCTGCTTGTCGTGTAACTTATCTCGAGCGGTGATCAGCTGACGGAAAAACCTTTTAACCCAATCCTCCAGCTGGAGGAGTTGGTTGCCTTTCTGGATAACCGGCTGCTGAATCCCAAGGGCATGCTGTCCGTAGCGGGAGATGCGTTGCAGTACCTGATTAATTTTGGCGGATATCAGATAGATGATGAAGGAGAACGCAATCACATAGACCAGGGCTGCAAACAGGCGGTCGAGTTGAGCCAGCTTGGTAATATTGTTTATGGTCTGCTGTACCACGTCCCGCGACACCATGGTGGTGAACAGCGGATTTTGTTCCAAAGACTGGTCGTGGGTGATTGCCTGGGATGTCAGCAGATAGCTTTCACGCCAGTCCCGTAGATAGGAACCCCTGGGTATTTGCTCATTATCGCTACTGACCAGTAATCGCTGGTCATCGGAATCAACCAGTCCGATCAGGGTGTCCGTTCCATGGGCCATCTTCTGGGATTCCGCGAGAAAATGCTCGTTGATTTCGATGATCAACAGAATTACCGCGGGATCCGTCTCCTCTTGATAGGCAATATTCGACCATACCAAGAGATAGGGTGAACGGTTTAACAGAATAATCTCGGTTCCATCACGACCGGCATAGAGTTCAATGACACGCTCAACGCTGAATGGCAGCAACTTGTTTTGATAGATCTCTCGCGCATTACCGCGGGTATCCAACAGTACAACCTGGGTTGGTTCAATCAAGCTTACCCTGGGGTGACCCGGCTCTAGCCAACTCGGCGTTTCGTTATAGTATCTCACCCGCTGCGCCGACTCCTCCCAGGAGAAGGAGTTGAGATAGGTGATGAGCTGCCAGTGATTGGAGAGACTGTGCCCCTGGACCTGCCATTCGCGCAAAAACTCCTCAAAACGCCGACGGGTCTCCACGGCGCGGACATCCAGCCGGCTCACCAGCTCATTGTGGAAGACCTGTTCGAGGTGTCTTCCCTGAACCGGGTCCAGCAACAGCCAGGTAACCATGCCGCATAAAATACCTGCCAGAAGCGAGAGCGCAGGTAGCGGGATATTGACCAGCCTGGCCCGCCATTTTTGTGTTTTAAAAATCGTCATAGTGCGGCAATCGTGGTGAACGGCAAAAAAACTAAATAAAATCAAAATAACAGCTAGGTATCAGAACAGGCGAATACAGGGTAAGCCGGCCACGGCACCCTTTTTACCCTTGTTGTGGCCACGATTCCAGTTTAACCGGCAAAATAGCCCTGTCATGGCGGAAATAGCGGGGGCCTGATGAACTGGACAATGCCGCTGGCTCACGCTATCGGCCGGTGAGGCCAGGGATTTTAGAGGGGTGTCCACAATAAAAAAAAGACGCAGAATGCGTCTTCTTGAAAGCGGATTCCAGCTAGCTGGAAATATTATAATTTTCAGGAGGTTCAGTCAGATCAATAGGCATTGACCTGTTTTGGCAGGTGATGGGATGTATCACTGTAGCCATGATACATATAGGCCCTCTCCGCCACTGTGGCATAGCCATATAACATCTTGCGTAGCATCTGTCTGACGCCGGCGTCCAGTTCACTGAACATCAGCCCCAGGCAACCCGATTGCTGATGTACGATGAACGCCTTCGCTTGGCACTGTTTTTGACAGCCACAGCTTTCAACGGGAAAGGTTACATCAACGATCGGATTCAGTCGGTGCAGGTTGTCGCCGATATCGACTAACATACCACTCAAGCTGATATTTCTGATCTTTCCCTGAATTTCACCATGATTCCGGTCAATAATGACAATTTCTGATGACAGCAACTTGCGATGGTCACGTCTGTGTTCCATGCTTTCGCTCCATATGTCAGCTCTGTAGTATTGGGACTTAAAATTATGGACCCTGGTAGGAATAATTCAAATCGGTAGTAATGCTTCCAGACATTAGGGTTTGTCCTAAGTCCCATCCCGTCACGCAGTTAAATCAGCACCCGATGTGAAACACTATAGATGTCAAAAAAGAGCAGTATAGATCTGGTCCATGCTCCCGTTCCGGGTATACTTCGGCGTCTTGCCGCCATCTTCTACGATGGCTTGTTGTTGCTGGCACTGCTGTTTGTCGCGACCGCCGTCATCACCTTGCCACTGGGTAGACCGAGTGGTGCATCGCTCCCGATATTTCAATTTTTTATCTTTGAAATCATACCTTTACTTTTCTTTACCGGATTTTGGACCCGGGGTGGCCAAACCCTCGGCATGCGTGCCTGGCGACTCAAGCTGATACGGTTTGATGGGGGGGATGTAAGCTGGGGGGACGCACTCAAACGCCATCTTGCCGCCCTCCTCTCACTCCTTGTTTTTGGGCTCGGCTTTATCTGGATCCTGGTCGATCCTGAAAAACTCGCCTGGCACGACCGACTCTCTCAGACCCGACTGATTATCGTCGATTAGTTGATACAGATCACGTTTTTAGTTAGACGATTTCCAGGCGTAAAGAATCACCTGTGGCGTTAACCGGAAGCGCCAATAGCAGACTGTTATTCTCGATCCTCAACAGGAGCGCAAATTCTACCCCTTTTGGGGTAGTAATGTAGGCCGCAACTGAACCTCAACTCCGCTTGTCAGCCGTCGAAGGGATGACGACGAATGATCGTCTCGTTTCTATCCGGGCCGGTAGAGATGATGTCGACCGGGGTGTCACACAACGCTTCTATCTTCGCCAGATAGGCTTTCGCCGCCTGTGGCAGCTGATCAAACCCGGTAGCGCCGACAGTCGACTCCTGCCAGCCCTCCATCTCAATATAGATCGGCTCGCACTCCTCAAATCGATCGGCGCCGACCGGAGGTGAGGTGACCTCCTCTCCGGCCAGTCTGTAGGCGACACAGATCTTGACCTTGTCCAGACCATCGAGGACATCGAGCTTAGTGATACAGATACCGCTGACGCTGTTGATCTCCAGCGAGCGCCGCAGGGCCACGGCGTCGAGCCAGCCGCAGCGACGCTTACGCCCGGTGGTGGCGCCGAACTCATGACCCTTGGTGCCGAGGTGATCACCGACCTCATCAAACAGCTCGGTGGGAAAGGGACCTGCGCCGACACGCGTCGTGTAGGCCTTGACGATCCCCAATACATAATCGATATAGCAAGGACCGACACCGGTGCCTGTTGCCGCACCGCCGGCCGTGGTATTTGACGAGGTGACATAGGGGTAGGTGCCGTGATCGATATCGAGCAAGGCCCCCTGGGCGCCCTCGAACATGATATTCTTGCCTTCCTGCCGCAGATGATGGAGGGTGCCGGTTACGTCATCCACCATGGGCTGCAGCCGCTGTGCCTGCTCCAGCAACTGATCGAGAACCTGTTGATAATCGACCTCGCCATATTCAAACAGATGCTTGAGGGCAAAGTTATGGTACTCCATAACCTCGCGAAGTCGCTCGCTTATGTGCGCTTGATCGAAGATCTCCCCGAGGCGAATGCCCCGTCGCGAGACCTTGTCCTCGTAAGCCGGCCCGATGCCGCGACCGGTGGTGCCAATGGCCTTTTTTCCACGCGCCTTCTCCCGCGCGGCGTCTAGGGCAATATGATAGGGCAGGATCAAGGGACAGGACTCGGAGATACCCATGCGGCTGGATGCCGGCACACCACGCTGCTCCAGATCATCGATCTCCTCAAGCAGTGCGTCCGGCGCCAACACCACACCATTGCCTATCAGGCAACGTACGCCCTCGCGCAGAATCCCGGAGGGGATCAGGTGGAGTATGGTCTGCTCACCATCTATGACCAGCGTGTGTCCTGCATTGTGGCCACCCTGAAACCTGACTACAGCAGATGCCTTGTCAGTGAGGAGGTCTACGACCTTGCCTTTGCCCTCGTCACCCCACTGGGTTCCTATCACTACGACATTTTTGCCCATGGCACTCTCATACATTGATTTCCGACCGGGGTCGGATCTAAGTTACAATAAAGTTTGCGATTCTTGCAGAATTTGTTACAGAGTCAAATAGAAATCAGCCGCCACTGACCATCCGCCAACACCAGCTGTTGATCACATCCCATCTCTTTTGCGTCACCATGCTGACCGGGCAGCGCGCAGATCACCCTCTGCCCTGCAGCCCGCAGACGTTCGATCTCCTGTTGCAGACCCGGATCATCCGACCAGGGGGCGAAAACGGCTGACCGGTCTGCGATCTGCTGCTGTTGGGCAACGCGTATCAGGGTTTTAAGGTCGGTGCTGAAACCGGTCGCCGGTCTCGACCTCCCGAAAACGCTTCCGATAGCATCATAGCGTCCACCGCGAGCGATCTCCTTTCCGCTGCCGGGCACAAAAGCCGCGAATACAACACCGGTGTGGAAGTGGTATCCCCGCAACTCCGCAAGGTCAAAATGGACCGGAATCTGCGGCAGCCAGACAGCGATCTGTTCAGCCACCATCCGCAGATAGTGCAACGCCTGCTTGACCCTGTCCGAGGCATCCCGCAGCAGCTCTGTAGCCTGCTGTAGTGCGTCATCGCCGTTCAGCGCACCCAGATGGGCAAGCATGGCGGCGTGCTCAGAATCGATCGAAAAGGCATCGAGGAGGCGTTCGACTTCAGGCATCGCCTTGCGCTGCAGCGCAGCGAAGAGTTCGCGCTCCTGGTATTTGTTGAGGCCGGCCTGTTCGGCCAGTCCTTTATAGATACCGACATGCCCCAGGTCGAGATAGACATTCTCCACCCCGGTTGTCTTCAGCGTCTCCATCATCAAGCGCAGCACTTCGATGTCGCTCTCGACACCACTGTGCCCGTAGAGCTCGGCACCGATTTGCAGCGGACTGCGGGTACCTGCAAATCCATCAGAGCGGGTATGCAGCACGGTCCCCAGGTAACAGAGACGGGTCGGGCATCGGGAACGGATATGGTGGGCATCGATTCGCGCAGCCTGGGGAGTGATATCGGCACGAATCCCCATCATCCTCCCGGAGAGCTGGTCTGTCAGTTTGAAGGTGTTGAGGTCCAGGTCACTGCCCGTACCCGTCAACAGGGAGTCGAGAAATTCGACAAACGGCGGAATTACAAAATCGTAGCCCCAGCTACCGTAGAGGTCGAGCAGCTCGCGGCGTTTTCGTTCGATGATACCCGCTTCCGGTGGAAGCACTTCATCGATGCCATCAGGCAGTATCCAGCGTTCGTTTTCCATCTCAGGGAGTGTTAACACTTAGTAATTATCAATTCACAAGATAGAGCAGGACGACTCCGCAAACCATGCTGATCAGGCCGCTTATTCTCAACGAGCGGTTATCTTGCTGCGCTATCATCACCAGGACTTCCCGCATGCTTTTCGGACCGAGGAAAGGCCAGATACCCTCGATCACCAGCAACAGTGCCAGGGCCACAAGCAAATCATGCCACATCGATGAATACCCCATAAAAAAACCGGGGATCATCCCGGTCGAAGCATGCGGTCCGCCAGGACCGCCGGCCATTGTCTCAAAGCTGGAGTGCGTTGTCCATTGAGGTTTCGGCATCCAACCCCGACAGTTGCACCCAGGGGCCCAGGCAGCTACCCCGGCGCATCCTCCGGGTCGCTTCACCTAGGGCCTGTGTGTAGGAGTTGAATGGAAGAGCCTATTGACCCCCCTGGTTTTTCAGATAGCGGAAGAAATCGGAATCTGGTTGTAAAACCATCACATCCGAGCGATCCTGGAAGCTATTCTTATAGGCGTTCAGGCTGCGATAAAAGGAGTAGAACTCGCTGTCCTGTTTATAGGCGTTGGCATAGGTCTCCGCCGCCTTGCCATCTCCCTCGCCGCGCAGTTTCTCAGCCTCGCGATAGGCATCGGCGACAATCACCACCCGCTCGCGATCGGCATTGGCGCGAATCTTTTCCGCTGCCTCGGCACCCTTGGCGCGAAGATCCCTGGCAACACGCTCACGTTCTGCGCGCATCCGCTGATAGACCGATTCGCTGACTTCAGGTGGCAGATCGATCTGCTTGACCCTCACATCGAGGATCTCGACGCCTAGTTCTGCCGCCTGGGCATCGGAATCCCTGGTCAACTTATCCATGATCTCAGTACGCTCGCCGGAGATTACCTCCTGTACTGTGCGTTTACCAAACTCATCACGCAGACTGGTATTGATACGCTCCTGCAACAGGCGGGCGGTCTTCTCGAGACTTCCGCCGGTAGAGCGATAATATTGCGCCACACTCGCGATACGCCATTTGGCAAAATAGTCGACGATCACATCCTTTTTCTCGGCGGTGAGAAATCGCTCCGGACGAGAATCCATGGTCTGGATTCTGGCATCGAAGGTCTGCACATTGTTGAGAACCGGTACCAGCCAGTGGAGACCCGGCTTATAGTCGGTGGAGACGATCTCGCCGAGTCGCAGTTTCAACGCCACTTCCCACTGATTGACAATGAACGCGGAACTGTAGATGACGATTGCAGCAATCGCAGCGAAAGGGATCAACACTTTAGCGAATTTCATCAGCGAGACCCCCGTGTACGATCGACGTTGCGGATCTGCCCGGAACTGCCCTGGCTACGGGTAGTCTCCTGGGTCGAGAACTGCGGCTGTCGCGTTGTGTTACTCTTCTCATCACTCTGTATCAATTTATCAAGGGGCAGATACATCAGGCTGTTCCCGCCCTCTGCCGTATCCAGCATCACTTTGCTCGATTGACCGAGCATCGACTCGATGGCATCGAGATAGAGGCGTTCCCGGGTAACCTCGGGCTCGCGGCGATACTCTTTCAGAATCGCGAGGAAGCGGCTGACATCACCTTCCGCTTCGGCAATCACCCGATCCCGGTAGGCATTGGCATCGGCCAGACGTCGTGCCGCCTCACCACGCGCTTTCGGCACCACCTCATTGGCATAGGCTTCCGCCTGATTCTCCAGCCGCTCCTTGTCCTCGCGCGCCTTGATGGCGTCATCAAACGCGCTCTTCACCTGTTCCGGCGGTTTTGCGGGCTGCATGTTGACACTGGTGATGATGAGGCCCGTCTTGTAGGTGTCGACCAGACCCTGTGCACCTGTCTTTATCCGATCCGCAATGGCGCCACGTCCCTGGGTGAGGATAAAGTCAAGGTCGCTCTTACCGATAATTTCACGCACAGCGGTTTCGGTGGCATCACGCAAGGTCTTGTTGGGATCCCGGTCCTGGAAAAGGAAATCGGCCGCATCCTGAATACGGGACTGGATGGTGAATTCCACGTCGACGATATTCTCATCACGGGTCAACATCTGCGCCTTGTGACGAAACGAGGAGATCTGGTCTACGTTGACCAGGATGCGCCGCTCGACTGGAAACGGAATATGCCAGTGGGGTCCGGGTTGCGTGGTCTCGGAATAGGCACCGAATCGCAAGACCACACCGCGTTCGGCAGGTTCGACGATGTAGATACCGCTGGCTATCCAGACAATCAGGGCGATAACCACAATCACAGTGATCGACTTGGAACCCGGCCCCGAGCCGCCGCCCACCGACGAACCGCCGCGGGAAGGCTTGCCGCCACCGAAGATTCCACCGAATTTATCCTGAAGTTTCTTTACCACCTCATCCAGGTCTGGTGGACCCTGATCGCCACCTTTACCGCTCCAGGGATCTTTACCGTTACCACCCGGTTCATTCCAGGCCATTGAACACTCCAACTAAGTTACTGGTTTAATCCGCTTCAAATCAGACAACAGAAATATGTATATGGGGTCGATTACTGCCAAACTCAATCCATCTTCTCGCAAAAGCGGGATTAGGAGATCCATCCCACCCCATTCTGGCGACATTCTATCAGCACCCAGGGACCGAGGGTATATCGTCATGAATTCTGTGACCTCGAACACTAACCGATAATGCAATCCTGTAAGACAGGCTCTTCCTTCAACAGCCGCAGGAACTCCCGCTCCGACATATCGATATCCATCTCCCAACCGCCCTCCTCCGTACTCGATTCGTTAAGCACCGAGCCGCGCTCAAACAACAGGGCGTGCAGGCGACCATCGCCCGGATTCAGACGCAGGCGCTGCTTAACGTGGTTTTTGCGGAAGAACTCTGCAAGGGCCTCCAGCAATAAATCGGTACCGTCTCCGGTGATCGCCGAGAGCCAGATTCTTCTAATCTGGCCCTCACTGTCCCGTTCTATTCTCGGCGCAGCGTTGGCGAGCAGGTCAGTCTTGTTGAAGATCTCAATCTGCTGGACCTTGTCCGCGCCGATCTGTCGCAGCACATCGTTGACTTCGGTAATACAGGTCGCCCGTTGATGGCTCGATGCATCCACCACATGCAACAGCAGCGAGGCATCTGCGGTCTCCTGCAGGGTCGACTTGAATGCGGCGACCAGGTCGTGGGGCAGGTTGCTGATAAATCCGACGGTGTCTGCCAGTACGACCGCCCCCTCGCCTCTCAGTTCCAGTCTCCTCAATGTGGGATCAAGGGTGGCGAACAGCTGATCGGCGGCATAGACGCTGGAGCCGACCAGTCTATTAAAGAGTGTCGATTTACCGGCGTTGGTATAACCAACCAGGGAGACTGTGGGGATATCGGCACGCTCGCGGCCCCGTCTCCCCTGCTCACGCTGAGAGTCGACTCGTTCGAGTCGCCGTTTAATCTGATGAATACGCTGATTCAACAGTCGACGATCGCTCTCCAACTGGGTCTCACCCGGTCCGCGCAGACCGATGCCGCCCTTTTGTCTCTCGAGATGGGTCCAGCCCCTTACCAGTCGGGTCGAGAGATGTTGCAGCTGGGCCAATTCAACCTGAAGCTTACCTTCAAAGGAACGCGCCCGCTGGCTGAAGATATCCAGAATCAATCCGGTGCGATCGACGACCCTACATTTAAACTCACGCTCGAGGTTTCTCTCCTGACTGGGTGAGAGGGTATGGTCGAAAATCACCAGATCCGCTCCCTCGAGTTCGACAATCTGTTTGATCTCTGCCGCCTTACCCCGTCCGACGAACAACTTGGGATCGGGCTGCTGACGGCTCCCCGAGACCAGGGTGATCACCTCCGCCCCTGCAGAGAGGGCCAAATCACGAAATTCATCGATCTCGTCCTGATCCCTGGCTGCGCCCAGGTCGAGATGGACAAGAACGGCGCGTTCACCCGCTTTGGGACGTTCAAACATATAGCTACAAAGAGACCGGGGTGGAGGCTGTCAGGCTGTGCTACCGGGCATATCCGCTCTGCGATAGGCCCGATAGCGAAGGGTGAGGAAAAGACTAGAAATTACCACTACCGGAGGGTGGCGCAGGCTCTTCACTCTGCCCATTCCCGTGTTGTATACGGACATTCCTCGCGGGAACAACCGTTGAAATGGCATGCTTATATACCATTTGACTGACGCTGTTCTTCAAAAGCACCACAAACTGGTCAAAAGATTCAATCTGTCCCTGCAGTTTGATGCCATTAACAAGAAAAATCGAGACTGGGACACGCTCCTTCCGCAGCGCATTCAAAAAAGGGTCTTGTAGACTTTGCCCTTTAGACATGGAGTTTCTCCTTATTGTGTTTCTATTTTAGGCAGTGATATCAAGCGCATAAAAATATCTAGCGACAGTTAAACGGCCCACAGCCGAAAGTGTAGCACAATGTATTTTTTTCCTAGCATACAAAATTTCAATATCAGCGGGGGGGAAATACTATCCGAACCCCGTGTGAAAGGCTAGGTGGGGCGGCCTATCATCGGGAGATGGTCTGAAATCAATCCCAAGGCCTGTTCAAGCACATCCCCCTCCTCATCCAGCCAGTGGCACCCCTTGCAGTTGCGCAGCCAAGTGTACTGGCGTTTTGCGAGCTGGCGGGTGGCGATGATGCCCCGTTCGATCATCGCTTCACGGCTCAGCTCACCCAATAGGTATGCGAGCATCTGACGATAGCCTACGGACCGCATCGAGGGCATCGCGGGGGTAAGATCACCCCGATTCATCAATGCCTTGACCTCCTGTTCGAAGCCCTGCGCCAACATCTCACGGAAACGCCGCTCAATGCGGGCATGGAGAACGGCCCTCTCCCTCGGCGCACGCACCAGCTTGAGCACGCTGTATGGAATTGTATGACCCGCGCTTCCCTGTTGAAGTTCAGTCAGGGTATTTCCAGAGATCGCTATCACCTCCAGTGCACGCAGAATACGTTGGGGATCATTGGGGTGAATCCGCTCCCCCGCCTCGGGATCGAGACGTGACAGGCGTTGGTGCAGCTCACCCAATCCTAGCCTCTGCAGCTCCCCCTCCAATCTGGCTCTGACGCCCGGATCGGCCTCCGGCAGATCGGACAGCCCTTCCTCGAGGGCCTTGAAATAGAGCATGGTGCCGCCAACCAATAGGGGCACGCCGCCTGCCTCGGTTATCGCGGCCATCTCGGCGAGGGCATCTTCGCGAAAAGCGGCTGCCGAATAGCTATCCGCGGGATCCCTGATGTCGATAAGACGGTGCGGTGCGATCCTTAACGTAGTCTGGTCCGGTTTTGCGGTACCGATATCCATACCCCGGTAGATGAGTGCCGAGTCGACGCTGACGATCCGCAACGGCAGACGTTTCACCAATTCCACCGCGAGTTCGGTCTTTCCCGAAGCCGTAGGTCCCATGAGAAAAACAGCAGGCGGCAATCCCCGACTATCCCCTTGGCGCTCCACTTCAACGCCCCCGCAGGAAGAGTCGATCCAATTCGTTTAGGGACAGCTGCACCCAGGTGGGTCTGCCGTGATTGCACTGATCGGCCCGTTCGGTCTTCTCCATATCCCGCAGCAGTGCATTCATCTCATCTAACTCGAGACGTCGATTCGCCCTCACAGAACCATGGCATGCCATGGTGGCCAATACCCTCTCGATCTCGACCCGCATGCGGTCGCTATGGCCATATTCCGCCAGATCGGATAGCAGGTCACGCAACAGTCTTTCCGCATCCGCCCCCCGCAGCAGGGCCGGAATGGCGCGGATCGCCAGGGAGTCCCGCCCCATGCGGCTGACCTCTATGCCGATCTGTTTCAGCAGTGGTTGGAACTCTTCAACCCGATCGGCCTCCGCGGGACTGACCGCAACAGTCACCGGCACCAGGAGCGGCTGGCTGGTGATGCCGTCGCCACTATAGGTCTGCTTGAAACGTTCATAGGTGATCCGCTCGTGGGCCGCATGCATATCGACCAGCACCAGACCCTCTCCGTTCTGCGCCAGGATATAGACACCATGGAGCTGTCCGATGGCGAAACCCAACGGAGGTACCTGCTCTGTCCGTGGTAGATCCACCTCCCTGTTTGTCTCAGCATGCATGGGTTGTTGCGTCGCGAATGCAGCCCGATAGGCGGCGGGACGCTCCGCCAGGCCTAAGTTCATTCCCTGTTGTTGCGGTGGAGCCGACTGGTGCTCAGCCACCGGGGTTGGAATTTCGACCGCCGAATCGTAGACAGACTGGGGCCGTGTCTGTGCCAGTACTCGGTGCAGGCCGCGATAGATGAAATCGTGAACCGAACGGCTGTCGCGAAACCGCACTTCATGTTTTGTCGGATGGACATTGACATCCACCTTGCTCGGATCCAGATCGAGAAAAAGCAGATAGGCCGGATGGCGGCCATGATAGAGAACGTCCTGGTATCCCTGGCGGATGGCGTGGGTCACCAGTTTGTCCCTCACCATGCGCTGATTGACATAGAAATACTGCATATCGGCCTGGGAGCGTGAAAAGCTCGGTCTTGCCACCCAGCCGCTCAGGCACAGCTCCCCGGCCCGCTCTTCGAGGGCAAGGGCGTGATCCAGAAACTCCGCCCCGAGCAACTCAACGATCCGCCGCTCCCTCTCAGCGCGGTCACTGCAGGGTGGCAGGGAGTAGACTCGCCGTCGATTGTGGTGCAATGAAAACCCCACCTCGAAATGGGCCAGGGCCAAGCGCTGAAACAGTGAGCTGATGTGGTTGAACTCGGTCTTGTCCGTACGCAGAAACTTGCGCCTGGCGGGGGTATTGAAAAAGAGATCGCAGACCTCGACACTGCTGCCTTGCGGATGGGCGGCGGGTTTGGCTGCTGATACCTTGTCGGACCCGTCTCCCGTGACCTCCCAGGCCTCATCCGCTTCCTGGTGGCGCGAGATCAGTCTGAGCCGGGAGACAGAACTGATACTGGGTAGCGCTTCTCCCCTGAACCCCATGCTGCGCAGGGACTCAAGATCCCTGAATTCACTGACTTTGCTGGTGGCGTGTCGAGACAATGCCAGGGTCAATTCCTGCTTTGCGATACCGACACCGTCATCGCGTACCAGAATACGCTTGATCCCCCCCTGCTCGACCTCGATATCGATCTGCCGCGCACTTGCATCGAGACTGTTCTCCACCAGTTCCTTGACCACGGATGCGGGACGCTCCACCACCTCACCGGCGGCGATCTGGTTGATCAGTTGTGGCGGGAGGATACGAATCGGCATGATCGGTGATGGTAGTCGTCGCAGCTGGCTGTCGGAAAGGGCTATTGTGCCATCCAAGCCAAAGACGAGCCATGGCCAGCTGGACTGGCCTGCTCCCGGGAACCGGTTTGAAGCAGGTGAACCGCTGCGTTGCTCAGCCGCCAGGTATCTGCAGCACCTGACCGATACGTATGGTATCGCCCTTCAATTCATTGGTTTTGCGCAGCCGACTGACACTGACCTGATAGCGATTGGCGATGGCGATCAGGGTTTCACCCCGGGTGATCACATGCTTCCGAGGTCGCTTCTTGGCCTGATTTGAGGCAAGCAGGGTGCCTGGCGGTGGCTGGTACTTGAAGTAGTCGCGAATCCCCTTCATCAGGGCTGTCGCCACCTTTTGCTGGTGATTTTTATTCCGCAGGCGCCGTTCCTCATCCGGATTGGAGATGAAGGCGGTCTCGACCAGCATGGAGGGGATGTCGGGTGACTTCAATACCACGAACCCTGCCTGCTGCACCTTACGCTTGTGTGTCTTGCCGAGCTTCTTGAGTTGCTTGAACACCCGGTTGGCGGCGGCTGAACTCGCCTGCAGGGTGCCGATCTGTGATAGATCCAGCAGTACCGAGGCAAGCATGTCGTCCTTATCCTCGAGGGAGACGCCGCCGACGAGATCCGCGCTGTTCTCCCTTTCCGCCAGCCAGCGGGCTGCCTCACTGGAGGCCCCCCTTCGCGACAGGGTGTAGACCGAGGAACCCCTTACCCTGGGATCGTTAAAGGCATCGGCATGGATCGAGACGAAGAGATCCGCCTGAGCCTCCCGCGCCTTGGCGATGCGCTTGCGCAGGCCAAGATAGTAGTCGCCGTCACGAATCAGCACCGCCCGCATGCCCTTTTGCTGATTGATCAAGGCAACCAGCTTGCGCCCGATCGCCAATACTACATCCTTCTCATAGGTGCCCTTGAGTCCGCGGGCACCGGGATCCTCGCCACCGTGGCCCGGATCCACGGCAATCACCACATCCCGCTGTCCCAGCGCCTTGGCGGTCTTCACCGGTTGCGAGCGACCGCTGGCGGTGGTTTTGCCGTCATAAAGATCGATCACCAGGCGATGACCATACTCCCGGTTCGGCTTGAGGGAGAAACTCTTTGGCTTGACCGCGCTGCTGAGATCGAACACCACCCGCATATCCTTCTTGTTGCGGATCGCCGAGCGCATCCCGCGGATGATCTTGTTTTCCTTGGTCGGGTCGGGGAGGTGCTTGGTGAGGGTGGTATTCTTCAGATCGAGCACCAGTCGATCGGGTGCCTTGAGAGTGAAGATCTTGTGACTGATCTGGCTGTTCGCATCGAACACCAATCTGACGTGGTCGGGGGCTGACCAGATGCGCAATCCGGTGATTTGAGACTGCTTGGCATAGAGAGGGAAGCTACTTAACAATGCAAGTAGCAGCAGTAGCCAACTTTTCCTCATTTCCCCACGACCTTTGAATCTGAACAAATTCATCCTAAAAATAGCATGCAATTACCATTTTTCCAAGATTTTCTGAAAGATAGACTGCTTTTCTTTAAAAAAACTTAAAGTTTTTCCAAGGCTTCCTTCAGCCGCGGCAGCGACGCCGCTCCACGTTCGGTTTCAGCGCTGAATCTGAGTCCCCGTGCCGCTTCCCGGTAGCCGATCCGGATCCTTAGATCGGCCTGAGGCAACAGCCCCACACCTTTTTCAGGCCACTCGATCAACAACAGGGCATCCTCGCCCAACAGATCCTCGATACCCAGATAGTCCAGCTCCCTGGGATCCGAGAGTCGATAGAGATCAAAATGGTAGTAGGATCGCCCGCCCAGTTCATAGGGCTCCAGGAGTGTATAGGTCGGGCTCTTGACCCTTCCCTGATAGCCCAACTGCCGCAGAAATCCCCTCACCAGGGTTGTCTTACCGGTCCCGAGCTCACCCTCGAGATAGACAATAAAGGGTGGCGCGCAGTTCAACGCCAGGCAACCGCCAACGGCCTCCTGGCGCTGCTCGCCCGCAACCTCGATCTCAAACACCCTCGCATCCCCTATTGAGCAGGGTCCGGATCTCCGGCAGCAGGTCGCTGGCCAGGAGTCCGATTTCGCCTTCGACCGCCGCCCTGTCCCCCGCCGCGGCATGTAGGCAGACACCCAGTTCAGCCGCCTCGCGATGGGGGTATCCCTGGGCCAGAAAGGCGCCTATGATGCCGCTTAACAGATCACCGCTGCCCCCGGTGGCCATCCCGGGATTACCGTCGCTGCAGAGCGAGGGGGGCTGGGCCGTGGCATCGCAAATCAGGGTTCCGGCGCCTTTCAGCACCGCGACACCGCCAAAACGCTGCTGCAGCGCTTCGCACGCCGCGAAACGATCACTCTCCACCTTGGCTATGTCGCATTTGAGGAGTCTTGAGGCCTCGCCGGGATGAGGGGTAAGGATCCAGTTGTCCCGGTGCTGCGGTTCCCTGTTCAGCCAATACAGGCCGTCGGCATCGATCAGGGTGGGAAGCCGGGCTGCGAGGGCGGCTCCATAGACCCTGCTTCCCCAATCACTGCGTCCCAGGCCGGGTCCAAGGACCAGGGCATCCGCCCGCTGCGTCAGCGCTTCAATCTCCTTCGCTTCACTCACCCCGCGCACCATCAGCTCCGGTCGTCCCAGGTTGAGACAGTGGGCATGATCGGGATGGGTTGCCAAGGTGACCAGACCCGCTCCGCTCCTGGCGGCCGCCTCGGCGGCCAGTCGCGCGGCGCCCGCGTAACCCCTGTCCCCGGCGACAACAAGCAGATGACCAAAATCGCCCTTGTGGGCAGAGCGTCTGCGGGGGGTGACCAGGGCGGATCGTTTGCGCCAATCGATGCGCTTGCAGGCAAGCCTTTGACGGCCGTAGATCCGTGCCGGCACCTCGAGGGCGTGGAAAACGATCTCACCACAGCAATCGGGACCGCGTCCGGTAAACATCCCCTGTTTAAGTCCTATGAAACTGATGGTGGCCGCCGCCTCGATGGCGCATCCCATGATCCGACCGCTGTCCGCATGCAGCCCGGAGGGGATATCGATGGCGAACACCTCCGCCCGGTGCCGGTTTATCGCTTCGATGGCCGATGCCCAGTGACCGGTGACATCGCGCTCGAGCCCGGTGCCCAGGATGGCATCCACGATGAGGTCGGGTTTGCCCAGGTTTTCGAAAGGCTCGATCGGATGGCCGAGCGCGGTCCAGGACTCGGCCATAACCAGGGCGTCGCCTTTCAGTTTCAGCGCATCCCCCAACTGCAATACCCGCACCCGCAGGCCGGCCTGACTGGCCAGACGGGCAACCACATAACCATCCCCCCCATTGTTCCCCATGCCGCAGACCACCAGGATCTCGGAGAGATCGGGCCAACGCGCCTGCATGAACCGAAACGCACAACTGCCGGCGCGCTCCATCAACTCCGCCCCCGGGATGTCGAACTCCTCGATGGCGATGCGATCGAACTCCCTCACCTGATCCGCCCGGTAGAGGGCATAGGGCAGTCCCTCGATATGTGGCATTACTCGCATTCCGTAACTCTCATCCTGGGGCCTATCACTGGGCGATGACGACTATCACGTTCGCGCCAACCATACCCTGTTGCCGGTAAGGGTTCAAAGTCTGTTCCCTCGGACGCATAGGAGCACTTCGACAACTGAGTTATAGTGGCACCCCGTTACCCATTGAGCTTCAGCCAAGCGCAACCGACATGCCCATGCAATACCCATTGCAAGACGCACAACCGGCAGAGTTGACCCGAAAGATAAAGGCCTGGGCCCGTTCCCTGGGATTGAGTGCCATCGGGATCACCGATACGGACCTGAGGATTGCGGAAGCCAGGCTTGAGACATGGCTTGACAAGGGGCATCACGGGGAAATGGCTTACATGGCAAAACATGGTACCAAGCGCAGCCGCCCGACAACGCTGAAACCGGGAACCATGCGGATCATTTCGGCCAGATTGGACTACCTCCCGGAAGCCGTGACGCAATCCGCACAGATCCTTGCCGATCCCCAACGCGCTTTTATTGCGCGCTATACCCTCGGACGTGACTACCACAAGGTGCTGCGCAAGCGATTGCAAAGACTGGTGGAACTCATCCGTGGCGAGGTGGATGACGCCGCTTGCAGGGTATTTGTCGACTCGGCACCGGTGATGGAGAAACCCTTGGCGCAAAAGGCCGGACTGGGATGGATCGGAAAACACACCAATCTGCTCGCCAGGGATGGGGGATCCTGGTTCTTCCTCGGTGAGATCTACACCAATCTGCCCCTGATCTGCGATCTCCCCGCCGCGGATCATTGCGGCGACTGTACGGCCTGCATCCGCTGCTGTCCCACCCAAGCCATCATCGCCCCCTATCAGCTCGATGCCAGGCGCTGTATCTCCTATCTCACCATCGAGCTCCGTGGCGCCATACCCGAAGCATTCAGGCGAGATATGGGAAATAGGATATTTGGCTGCGACGACTGTATCCAGGTCTGCCCCTGGAATCGCTTCGCCAAACTTACCCGGGAACTCGACTTTCTTCCCCGCGCCTCCCTCGACAGCGCCAACCTGATCGCCCTGTTCAACTGGGATGAAACCACCTTCCTGAAGCGGACCGAGGGTTCGGCGATTCGCCGCTTAGGACACGAACGTTGGCTGAGAAACATCGCCGTTGCCCTAGGCAACGCACCTGGCAGCAGAGAGATCATTAGTGCCCTGCAGGAGCGCCTGAATCACAAATCGCCTCTGGTAAGGGAGCATGTCGGGTGGGCGCTGCTACAACATGGAGTGAGTGACCCGGCATCTCAATAGCCGGGACCACTGGGTGCCAAACAGCAGTCAGGGCAGGCGCAGGAAATGATCGCGATAGTAGCGTAACTCAGCGATTGAATCCCTGATGTCATCCAGCGCCAGGTGCTTTCCCGCCTTGCTGAACCCTTCGCTCAACGAGGGCGCCCAGCGGTTGACCAGCTCCTTCAGGGTACTGACATCCAGGTTCCGATAGTGAAAGAAGGCCTCAAGCTTCGGCATCAACCTGGCGAGAAAACGCCGATCCTGACAGATCGAGTTACCGCACATGGGTGATGTGCCCCGAGGCAGGTATTTCTGCAAAAACTCCAGGGTTTCAGTTTCCGCCCTCGCTGCGTCATATTCACTCTGCATTACCCGCTCGATCAAACCGGAGGCACCGTGTTGACGCTGATTCCACTCGTCCATTGCGTCCAACCGCCGCCGGGGCTGATGAATCGCAATCATCGGCCCTTCCGCAAGGATATTGAGGCGCATATCGGTGACGATGGTTGCAATCTCGATAATCTCGTCATTCTGGGGATCCAGCCCAGTCATTTCCAGATCGATCCAGATCAGGTTGGAGGCATCTACAGGCATCTTGTTATCCTTGTTGAGTAACAGCTGGCAGATTCTAGCAGGAAGCCGCCTCACTCTGTATTCTAGGACCGGTTGGATTCACGTTAACAGACCCTCACAGGGTCGATGATCCGATATTTTTTAACCCGGATCGATCTGATGTTGGACGTTGAATGACTGAAATTGAAGGCCGGCATATTGGCATTGGGTGAGTTTTTTTGCTAACCAGGATCTAACAAACAACAGCCCCATTAATCACCACTGAATTAGGATCGATGTCACTATTTACCCAACTTTTTCTCGTTTTCCTGTTGTTTGGCACCCTGCTCCAGCTCTGGTTGCTGTTGCGCCACCTCGGACATGTACGGCGACACAGAAACCAGGTGCCCGACGAATTCAGCGATAAGATCTCACTCGCTGATCACCAAAAAGCCGCCGATTATACCCAGGCAAAGGGCCGGCTTGCGCTCATCGAGACAGTTCTGGGGGTAGTGCTGTTGCTCATCTGGACCCTGGGTGGCGGACTCGACTGGCTGGATCGTTACTGGCGTGAATCAGCGTGGGAGGAGATCGTCATCGGTATGCTCTTTATCTTCTCGTTCTTCCTCGTCAACAGCCTGCTGGAAATGCCTTTCAACCTCTATCGAACATTCCGCCTTGAAGCAGCGTTCGGCTTCAATCGCATCACCCCGGTCCAATATGTCAAGGATCGACTGCTCGGCCTCACCCTCTCGATCCTGCTGGGGGCGCCCCTGCTTTGGATCGTACTGCAGCTGATGCAGGGTGCCGGCCGCTACTGGTGGCTCGCGGCATGGGTTGTCTGGATGGGTTTCAGCCTCACCCTGAGCTGGGCCTACCCAAGGTTCATCGCACCGCTGTTCAATACCTTTACACCGCTTGATGAGGGTGAAATGCGCAGCCGCATCCAGTCGCTGTTGCAACGATGCGGTTTCACCAGCGATGGTATTTTTGTCATGGACGGCTCGAAACGATCGAGTCATGGAAACGCCTACTTCACCGGTTTCGGCAAGAGCAAGCGCATCGTCTTTTTCGACACCCTGCTCGAAGCCCTGAGTATCGATGAGATGGAAGCGGTTCTCGCCCATGAACTCGGTCATTTCCGTTTCCGACATATCCTGAAACAGATGCTGCTGATGGGCCTGCTTTCGCTTACCGGCCTGGCCCTTCTGGGCTGGCTCTCCCAGCAGCCCTGGTTCTACAGCGATTTGGGTATCAGCCAGCCCTCGAACGCCGCCGCCCTGCTGCTGTTTATGATCGTGCTCCCGGTTTTCACGATTTTCTTCACCCCCATAGGCAGTTATCTCTCCCGTCGCTTCGAGTTCCAGGCCGACAACTATGCGGTGAGCCAGACCAATGGGGAGTTTCTTGTGCAGGCGTTGGTCAAACTCTATCAGGACAATGCAAGTACCTTGACGCCGGATCCGCTCTACTCCCTGTTTCACGACAGCCATCCGCCCGCGCCTGTACGCATTGCCAATATTCGCAGTCGATAGGACAGAAGCCTAAAGATGATATTCTCAGATCAACAAACGTCATTCAGTACACAACGTACCGACCGCCGGAAATCGGGCGATGCCATTGACGTTAACGGAACACTGAATCCACCGGTTTATGGAGATCGCAGATGATGAAAACCCTAATCCCCGCAATTATGCTGACCCTAGCATCAACAAACTCACTGGCTGTCGACCCGGCCATGGGCAAGGAATTGACCGAAAAGCATTGTGTCAGGTGCCATGGCAGCGAAGTCTATACGCGGGAAAACAGGCGTGTCACCAGCCTTCCGGGACTGCATAAGCAGGTGCGTTTTTGCGAACAGAATCTGGGACTGACCTGGTTTGACGACCAGGTAGAAAATACCGCAACCTACCTCAACCTTGAATACTACAAGTTCGGCGTTACACCCTGAGACAATTATCCGATGGCCAGACGCCGCCTGAGCAAACAACAGAAAAACCGAATTCAGGCAATCCAGGAGAAACGCCGCGGGCGTCTCGACTCAAAGGCCAGGCAATCACTTTCGGCGGCCGGTGAGAGCCCCCCTCAAGAGGGACGCGTGATCATTCGTCACGGCGCAACCCTCGGTATCATGGACGCGCAAGGGAAGCTGTATCGCTGTCAGACAAGACAAAATATCGGCCACCCCGTCTGCGGCGACTGGGTGATATGGCAACAGGTGGACGAGACCACTGGCGTCGTAACCGCGCTGCTTCCCCGCAACAGCGTCCTCAGCCGCCCTGACTACAGCGGCAGGCAAAAACCACTGGCTGCAAATATCACCCAGTTGGTGATCGTGCTCGCTCCCAGGCCTGAGCCCAGCGGCTATCTCCTCGACCAATACCTGGTCACCGCCGAAACCATTGCCATCCCACCCCTGATCGCAATCAACAAATTAGACCTCCTGGAGGGCGGCCTGGAGCATGAGTTTCTGCAGCGCTTCGATCCCTACCGCTCAATCGGATACCCGGTAATCGGTGTCAGCGCCAAGCGCGAACATGGACTGGACCTGTTGATCGACAAGCTTAAGGACGAGACAAGCATTCTCCTTGGCCAGTCGGGGGTGGGAAAATCGTCGCTGGTCAATGCCCTGCTGCCAACCATGAGCGTGGAGACCGGACGTCTCTCGGATGCAACCGGACTGGGTAGACACACCACCTCGGCAGCGACCTGCTATAGCCTGCCACAGGGAGGGGAACTGATCGACTCTCCAGGTGTCCGCAGTTTTCGCCTCACCGATCTCTCCCAACAGGAGCTGGAACGGGGATTTACCGAGTTCCATCCCTTCCTCGGCCGGTGCCGCTTTCACAACTGCAGCCACGACCATGAACCAGGCTGCGCCATCCAGGCAGCAATGGAGAGTGGCGAAATCAACCCACTTCGACTGGAGAACTTCCTCCGATTGAGTCAAGCGGTTGGCCGCTGACCCACCATACTTTAAAGGGATAAGCCAACGCGCCTGTCAACCAACCGCTAATGCTTTGCTAATATCCATTAGAGATCAGTTAAAAAGTTTTGAGTTTTTAGTTTCAGTTTTGAGTTGCCTAGGCCCCACGCGCATTCCTTTGGTTGATCCTGGTACCTTGCGCAAGTGGATCAGGATACAAAGAATCTAAACAATCGTGAGCGAAGCGATCGCATCGACTCAAAACCAAAAACTCAAAACTTCCGAAAGTCGCTAATGAAATGGCTGAAGTGAGTAACCAGGAATAGGTTTGCAGTAGTCCGCAATAGCCTGGGAGTGGTCGGAATATTGAATCGTGGCAATCGAACTAAAACTTCTTCTCCTCTTAGTTGTAGCCAATGGCGCGCCCATCCTGGCAAGGCATCTGTTTAATGACCATTTCAACTGGCCCCTGGACGGCGGCCATGTCACTGCCAGCGGCCGCTATCTGCTGGGGCCGTCGAAGACGATACGCGGCTTGATCGCCAGCCTGGTCATCACGGCGATGGTGGCCCAACTCATCGGCATCGGTTGGCCGCTGGGGATGATGATCGCCGCCTTTGCCATGCTAGGTGACCTCTGCGCCAGCTTCATCAAGCGCAGAATCGATCTGCCGCCAAGCAGCCAGGCCGTTGGATTGGACCAGATTCCTGAGTCTCTGATACCACTCATACCCTGTGCGGTTGTCTTCGATCTGCACTGGTGGAGCGTACTCTATCTGGTGTTGGCGTTTTGGGTTGTTGTGGTCCTGTTGTCACGCCTGCTCTACCTGCTGGGCGTCCGCAGACGACCTTACTAGGGTGTGCAGGGCGATCTCCGGCGGACAGTTGATACGCACCTCCACAATCGATGTTCCTGCCCCGGCCGTGGTATAGCCCTGCATCTCTCCATGCTGCCAATAGCCGAAACCGAGGCGCCGCGGACAGCGAGCATCCAGGGTAATGGGATAGCCACCCGGCAGGCAGATCTGGCCGCCGTGGGTGTGACCGCAGAAAAAGAGATCGAATCCGCTGTGCGCTGCCTGGCGATAGATCTCAGGGGTGTGGGAGAGCAGTATGGAGACCTCATCCAGGGGGATGCCTTCCGCCGCCTTTTCGATATTATCGACCTTGTAGTAGTGGGCATCATCCACCCCGGCCAGGTGAACGACATCATCCCCCCTGCTCAGGGTAAGCGACTCATTTAACAGCACCTGGATATCCATCGCTTCCAGCTCAGGCACCATGCGGATGGTGTCGTGATTGCCTAAAACCGCGTACACGGGCTTTTTCAAAGCGCTGCAGAGGCTGCGCATACCCGCCATGGAGGCATCGATATCGCCAAAGGTCCAGGCTCGATAATCGCCGGTAAGGATAACCGCATCGTAGCTCATCTCGGAGACCTGCTTGATCAGGGCCTCTATGGCAGGGGGGTGCATATCGGTATGCAGATCGCTGAGATGCAGCAGGGTAAAGCCGTCGAAGCCGGGCGGTAACTGCGGCAGCATAAATCGGTTATGGGTCGTGCGAAAATTGAGGGTGTTTTTTCGGCCGCGCCAATAGAAGCCTGAAACCTTCAACAGCGATCGCAGCAGGCCATGACTTGAATACCAGTTCTCCGGATGGAAGAAATTGATCCCTTTGCCGAATACGCTGGGTAACGATTCCTCCTCGATGCCGACACGCAGACGCGTATGCACCGATCCCAGACGTCTCTCCAGGCTGGTTAGCAGATCCATATCCATAGTCAGAGTATATTCCCGAATTGGGAAATGCGCAGCCGATGGTGGCGTGGCGGGTGAAATCGGGGAGATTCACCGCATCGGGAGATAGAGATGAATCACCGCACCTCCCAGCTCTTGCGCCGCTCCAATCTCGACTCGCCCGCCATAGGCCAGGGCAATGTCGGCGGCAACCGAGAGGCCTATGCCCTGGCCCGGTTGCTGCTGATCGGCACGATGCCCTCTTCGCAATACCGCTTCAACCTGGTCTTGCGGGATACCGCTGCCGTTGTCTTCCACGCAGATATGCAGATCCCTGCCTGTTTCCGCCCGCACACGCACCAGGCCTTTGCCGTATTTGCAGGCATTCTCCATCAGGTTACCCAGCAACTCCATCAGATCGCCCTCGTCGCCGGGAAAATGGCAATCCGCAACAATATCGATCCGCCAACTGATCCCCTTTTCCCGATAGACCTTGTCGAGTGAACCTGCAATGCGCTCCACCACCGGTTTAATCGGCACTGTTTGAGTCAGCACAGTTCGCCCGGAAGCGGCCGCTCGCTGTAGTTGATGACTGACGATCTGATTCATCCGATCAACCTGTTCACGAACAGATTTCCGCACCGACGGCTGCTCGTCGCTCTCGCCCTCCGAAACACTCTGCAACACCGCCAATGGGGTTTTAAGGCTGTGAGCAAGATCTCCGAGGCTGTCGCGATAGCGCTGTTGACGGGCCTGGGCATGACGGATCAATGAGTTGAGATTGGAGGTCAATCGATTCAACTCCTTTGGGTAGTCACCCTGCAACTGATCCGCACTGCCGGACTCGATCTCCGTCAGTGCCTGCGCCACCTCCCGCAGTGGCCGCAAACCCCAGCGCAATACCCAGCCCTGTACCATTAGCAACAGCAGCGCGGCCCCTCCGAGCCAGAGAAAAAGGGTATCGCGGAAGGCGGCCACCTGTTCCTGCAACGGCTTCAGGTCCTCGACCACCGTCAACACATAGTGTAATTCACGCCCCTGAAAATCCTCCCAAGCCACACCGAAGCTCAAACCCATGGCAGCGCTGTCGTCGAGCTTGAATCGCTCTATTTTCGACTCGCCTGGCTGCCGATCCCGGATTAAGCCAAGATCGCGCCCCAGGGACGATGGCGATTGCCAGAGGTAATCTCCAGATCTGTCTCTGACCTGGGCATAGCGTCCCGAATCGGGTCGATTGAAGCGGGGATCGGTCAACAGGTCCGGCATCCTGAGCCCCCCGGCCTGATCCTCCTCCGCCGCCGCCAGCAGGGCATAGACACTGCTGTAGAGGCGGGCCTGGAAGGCCTCTTCGCTGGCGGAGCGGAATGCCTTGTCGAGAGCCAGCCCCGTGAATCCGAGAAAGGCGCTCAAGACCAGGCTGGCCGCAAGCAAGAGGCGTTGATGTATGGAGAGGGTAGGCGCTGTTCCCATGCCGGCCGATCAGCTCCGTTTCAGTACAGACAATGGAGTGGCTCAGGGTTCGAGGGCAAAGCGATAACCTCGACCACGCAGGGTCTCTATCGGCTTGTAGCGCTCATCGGGATCGAGCTTTTTGCGCAGGCGGCGCACGAACACCTCGATGGTGTTGCTGTCACGATCCCAATCCTGATCGTAGATATGCTCGGTGAGATCGCTCTTGGAGATCACCTTGCCGGCATGCAGCATCATATATTCGAGCACCTTGTACTCGTAGGCCGTCAACTCCACCGGGCTGCCGTGGAGTCTGACCGTTTGGGTCCTGGTGTCGAGTTCCACCGGTCCGCCCGAGAGGACCGGCTGAGACCAGCCGCCCGAGCGCCGCAGCAAAGCATTCAGTCGCGCCAGCAGCTCCTCGACATGGAACGGCTTGACCAGATAGTCATCCGCCCCCGCTTCCAGTCCCTCGACCTTGTCCTGCCAGTTGCCACGGGCGGTGAGAATCAAGATGGGGAAATGCTTTTCCAGCTTGCGCAGCTCCGTGATCAGCTCGATCCCAGACAGCTTTGGCAGTCCGATATCGATGATGCCTACGTCGATGCCGTACTCCCTACCCAAAAAGAGCCCGGCGGCGCCATCCTCCGCACTGTCGACGGTAAAACCCTGCTTGCGCAGTTTCTCCGCCAATGGTTCGCGAATTTCCGCCTCATCCTCAACCAAGAGCACACGCATCCGAACACCCACAACCCGGCTCACTCAACCGGTCTCTTGAAGATCTCTGATAAAGGCCTGTTCCGCTCATTATGAATGAAGCCGGCAGGTCAACGGCGGCCGTTGAATTGACGACGACCGCCCTCGGCATTGATCCGCAGTCGTCGCACCTTGCCCTCATTGGTAAGGATTCGGACATTGTGGACCCGCTTGCCGTCCCGCTCCCTCGTCTCGGCTGAGATGACTCGTCCCCCCAGGCGCTGCTTGGCCTGTTCCACCGCCTGATCGAGGCTGATATCGGCCCTGGCAGAGAGGCTGGGTATCAGCAGCAGCGTGCATATCAGCAGCTTGGACAATAGTTGAGTTCTATACGTCATCGTTTAGCCTACCTGACCCGGGTTCTGTTAATACTAATCCCCCACCGGCCGGACAGTCACCGCAATCGGAATCCGCTTCCCGGGGTGATTCCTGGTACGGGTGGTGAATTCACGCCCCTTGTAGCGATATGTTACATCATAGCCCACCAGCTCTTCCTCATAACGGCTCCGGTGGGAAACCTCACAGCGGCGTTCGACCGATGTTGAGTAGTGTCCGCCCCTGTGCTGCTGGCTGATATCGTGACCGATGGCGCCGCCAAGCAGGGCTCCAGCCACTGTGGCGGCATCCCTGCCACGCCCGCGGCCGCGGCTGATCTTATTGGCTACAACACCGCCGATGATACCGCCCAAGACGGTAGGGGTATATCTCTTACTGTCGGCGTGATAGTGATCGACCTCTTCATCCCAACACTCCCGCTCGGGATAGGAGACCTCCACACTGCGGTAGATCGGTTCGACATCGATGACCTTGGCGGTGTCACGATAGTAGTCGCGGTGGCCACCCGCCGTGGCGGTCATTGACGCGATCAACAGTGCTGTTCCGATTGTCATTGCCTTTGTTTTCATCTTGCATCTCCTGGTTCTAGCTTTAATCCTGAGTTATGGATACGTCTCTGCTTTTGGTTAAAGCATACGCGGTTGAAACTGAACCCCGCCTGAACCGGACATGAGCATTAATTATTGTTATCTTTCAATAAGTTATCTGGAATTCCGCTTAGTTTCGCCAAGGTGCGAGTGACTCGCTGAAGTTTTGCGCGTTGAGTTTTAAGTTTTGTCTGGATGAGTTCACTTCGCTTGCCGGTTATTGGTTCCCCCTCTCCCCTTTCGGGAGGGAGCCTGGGAGAGAAGGGATATTAAACCCGTGAGCGCAGCGTACACCCCTGGGAGAGGGTACCAGCCTATGATTGATCCCTGCGCCAGACCAGGATTCGATTGTTGACCGGCATCTCCACATCCTCGGCGAGCTGGAGCCGATTCGAAGCCGCCAGTTCGTTGAGTGCCTCGAAATCGCGAATACCGCTCAAGGGATCCCGCGATTTGAGCCATTGATCGAAGTTTCGATTGCTTTCGCTGGTATAGCCGCCCCGGTAGTTGAAGGGGCCGTAGAGGGCAAAACACCCCTCCGGCTTCAGAACGCGCCCGATTCCCTGAAACATCCCCTCGACCTCGGGCCATGACATGATGTGGGTGGTATTGGCGCTGAATACACCGTCATACGCCTCGTCAGGCCAATCGTTGCGTACATCAAGCAGGATAGGATCGCGGGTGTTGACCAGGGCTGCTTCCTCCAGCCAGGCACGTATCCCCGGGTGATTCTCCTCCAGGTCACTGGTCTGCCAGACAAGATGGGGCATGGCGGCAGCAAAGTGCACCGCATGCTGCCCGCTGCCGCTGCCGATCTCGAGGACAGCCTGCAGGTCACGGAAAAGCCTCAGCAGGACCCGCAGAATGGGGGCTTTGTTCTCTTCACAGGCTTCACAGAAGGGTTTCACCCGGGATTACTCCAACCAGTCCCTGGGTTTTAGGTATCGCTCATAGAGCAACGCCTCCGCGCTTTCCGCTTCCGGCCGCCAATTGTAGCGCCAGCGCACCAGCGGCGGCAGCGACATCAGTATCGACTCGGTGCGTCCCCCCGACTGCAGGCCAAACAGGGTGCCCCGGTCGTAGACCAGATTGAACTCCACGTAACGGCCGCGGCGATAGAGCTGAAAATTGCGCTCACGCTCGCCATAGGGATAGTCGCGACGCCGCTTGACGATTGGCATATAGGCAAGCAGGTAATGGTCGCCCACACTCTGCATGAAGTCGAACGAACGCGCGAATCCCCACTCGTTGAGGTCGTCGAAAAAGAGTCCCCCTATGCCCCGCGGCTCCTGACGATGCTTGAGGTAGAAATAGTCATCGCACCAGGCCTTGTACTTTTCGTAGACACCCTCGCCGTAGGGTTGACAGGCAAATCGTGCCATTTTGTGCCAATGACGGCAATCCTCATCGTTGCCATAGTAGGGGGTGAGGTCGAAGCCACCACCGAACCACCATACGGGTGCCTTATCCCCCTCTTCGGCGATAAAGAAACGTACATTGGCATGGGAGGTAGGGACATAGGGGTTGAGTGGATGGATAACCAGCGACACCCCCATCGCTTCGAAGGCCCGTCCCGCCAGTTCCGGTCGCTGCGCCGTCGCCGAAGCGGGCAACCGACTCCCGGTGACATGGGAGAAGTTGACCCCTGCCTGTTCGAACACCCCACCCTCCTGAAGCACCGCGCTGATACCGCCGCCCCCCAGATGCTCCCCCGGCTCCCGTTGCCAGCTGTCCTGGTGGAAGCGGGCCTTGCCATCCTCCTCCTCGAGGGCGCAGCAGATGTCCTGTTGCAATTGCAGGAGATAGGCTTTGACCTGTTGTTTATCGGGTTGATCCATAACTGTCTTGACTCTTCGTACGGTAATAATCTCAGGTAGACAGCAAGAAAACTCCGGATAGATCCATACCGTGAATCACGGGCGCCGGCGGTTGAACTGGCAATCCGCGAATTACCCGGGGAATACCCTCATATTGTTCTGCTAACAATCAAGATACTATCCGAGACGTTTCAAAAAAACCCGCATCTCCTTGGCCGCCTGAACATCCCCCCTAGCCTCGGCAACCGCAATCCCCCGCTGGTAGGCCTGCCGTGCCTCATCCTCTCTGTTTAACGCCGCCAACGTCTTGCCGTAGAGTTTCCAGCTCGCCGAATGGTTCGGATCCTGTTTCACCGCCTCGGCCAAGTGGCGTGCGGCCATCTCCGGTTCCCGCTCTTTTAGACAGAGGGAACCGAGTGTATAGCGCAACAGCGCACTGTCGCTTCCCTGCGCCAGCATCTTCTCCAAGGCTCTACGATCCATACCATTGCCTCATGCGAACAGTCCTATGACCCGCCTGCCGGAAACCGCACGGACCATCACCCAGGACATCGCCGGTTTCACCACCTAAACATACACCCTTTCGCTGATTGCCGTCACACCCTAATTAGATGCGGGCCTGCCCGGACGATTCAACCCAGGGTGCTTTGGGGATATTCTCTGCCCGGGCTCTGCTAGGATTTGGTCCCATGACAATCGACAAGGCACGCGAGATCATCAAACAGCAGATCAGTTTCGGCAGCGGCTACAATCGCAATGCGGTACGCTTGTTGCTCGGTGAAATACAACGGGAACACGGTCTGCAGGCCGGAGACCGGCTAATCGAAGAGCTTAACCTGGAACAGGTCTTCGGTCTGCGTCCGGGTACCGACTTTACCCGTGTGGCTCATTAAACCTGTTTTGCGCTTTCGCGGTGATTTGCGTCATTTGCGTCATTTGCGTCATTTCTAGTCGTTAGCCGACAAGCAGATGATGTACCCCTCTTTCAGCGCTTCTCCGCTACCAGCATAGCTACGTCCCGCACACCCTGCGTTACCTCACCCAAACGGTTCTCCTCACGATAATAGCGCAGCTTCAATCCGGAAAAGAGCCGCAGCAGCTCATTATCGTCCAA
Organism: gamma proteobacterium symbiont of Ctena orbiculata; assembly: GCA_003094535.1. Lineage (GTDB taxonomy): Bacteria > Pseudomonadota > Gammaproteobacteria > Chromatiales > Chromatiaceae > Thiodiazotropha. Next base: position 71,234 of record NATV01000114.1, read on the forward strand.
CCTGAAGGCGGGGTTCTGCGGGCCGATGCCGGTGACCGCCGCCTTGATGAATGTCTGGTAGTAGATCAGGCCTCCGGGGCGAAGCGCATCGATCAGACTGGGGATCAATCCCCGCTCCAGATAGTAGCTGACGATGATCAGATCGAAGTGACGGGGAGGCGGAGGAGCCGCCTCCACATCCCGCATTTCAGCATTCAGATTCGTCAAGCCCGCCTCGGCTGCATAGCGGGTGAGCCGCCGAATGGCCACTGGGGAGATATCCCAGGCAACCACGTCCAGCCCCTGTTGCGCAAGGGTGAGCGCATTGCCGCCAAGGCCGCAGGCAAGGTCGAGGGCCAAGCCCTCGGCGGGGAGCAGATGGAGATTTCTTGTCAGCACCTCCACCGCCGCCGGGCTCTTATCCGCATCGGCGTGGCGCAGGTCCCACTTGCTGCGTAGCGCCTGGCGACGGTCCGGGCTTTCGCTGGTCACAACGCCTCGAGGCCGCGCGCCAGGTCGTTGCGGATGTCCTCAATATTCTCCAGTCCCACGGCGACCCGCACCAGACCGTTGCCAATTCCGGCCTGGGCCCGTTCCTCCGGCGTCAGTCTGCCGTGGGTGGTGGTTGCCGGATGGGTGATGGTGGTCTTGGTGTCGCCGAGATTGGCGGTGATGGAGAGTATCCGTGTGGCATCGATGAGGGTCCAGGCCGCCGGTTGCCCCCCCTTCAGCGTGAAGGAGATGATACTGCCGGGGGCTCGCTGCTGCCTCATTGCCAGTTCGTGTTGCGGGTGGCTGACCAGACCCGGAAAATTGACCCGCTCGATCTGCGGTTGCTGCTCCAGCCATTCAGCCAGGGTCTGGGCATTGCGGGAGTGGGCGAGCATGCGCAACTCGAGGGTTTCGAGGCCTTTCAGAAAGACCCAGGCGTTGAATGGACTCATGGTAGGACCCGTGGTCCGCAACACCCCGAACACCTCCTCGCCCACCAGTTCTTTGTTGCCCACCACGGCGCCGCCGACACAGCGGCCCTGGCCGTCGAGATACTTGGTTGCGGAATGGATGACGATATCAGCCCCCAGCTTGAGCGGCTGCTGCAGGGCAGGAGTACAGAAACAGTTGTCCACCACCAGCAGGCAGTCATGGCCATGGGCCAACTCACTCAAAGCGGTGATGTCCGCCACATCGGTCAGCGGGTTGGAAGGAGTCTCGAGAAACAACAGCTTTGTTTGCGGGCTAATTGCCGCTTCCCAGGCCTGCAGGTCGTTGAGCTCGACAAAGCTGGTCTCGATACCGAAGCGGGAGAGATACTTGGTAAACAGCATCGTGGTCGATCCAAACACGCTCTGTGAGGAGACGATGTGGTCGCCCGCTTGCAACAGACCAATGCAGGTGGCCATGATGGCGGACATGCCGGATGCAGTGGCAACGCAACACTCTCCCCCCTCCAGCGCAGCCAGGCGCTCCTCGAAATTTCTTACCGTGGGATTGGTGAAGCGTGAATAGATGTTGCCCGGCTCTTCATTGCTGAACCTTGCCGCCGCCTCGGCGGCGCTGCTGAAGACAAAACTGGAAGTGGGAAATATGGGTTCAGCATGCTCCCCCTCCTCCGTACGGTGGTGTCCAATGCGTATAGCCTGGGTGGAAAACCCCCAATCCCCGTCATGCCGCTGTGCCAATTTGCCATCCTCTCTCTTCATTATCGGTAGTATTGTTGTACTTCTGCCCTTAGGCATTCTACAACTCAAAGCACCGATATGCTTCTCTTTTCAGACGCCGGGGATGGCTCCAGATCTATCTTTTGCGCAAAGTAGTCTTCCAGGAATTGATCGAAACTTACCCTATCCGCTGCCTCCATCTCCCGCTGACGGCGCCATGAATCGATCGCTTCCTGCTGTAACAGCTGCTGGTCCTGGCCCGAGTGCTCCTGCTGCATAAAGGTGTGCTGGTGCTGCTTCGACATGCGCTGTGCGAACTGGAAAAAGCTCTCACCCCGGTCGCGCATCTCTGCGAGCATGCGCGCCGAGGGTGTCAGATTCGCATCCTGCAGACGATAACGTTGAATCATCAGGCTTTCGCTGTAGGGTTTGCCCGGCATCCCCTGCTCCAGGATCTCGCATATCGGCTGCATTGCATCGCAGATCGCCAATCCCCAGTCACGCAGTGGAATCCTTTCACCATTGCGCTGCAGGGTCAGCCCGGGTTTTCTTCCCTGGTGCGCCGCCGTGAGTTCATTCCAATCGATCTCCTTCTGCTCCGCCACATTGATCGCCGGGCTGGCATGCAGCAGACACATCAGCATCAGGGCCTCGACAAAGAAGATCTGCTCCTCGGCGATGCCGAGGGGATGGAAGGCATTGACATCCAGCGAACGAAGTTCGACATAGCGCACCCCGCGCCGCTGCAAGGCGTGGATCGGTTTCTCCATCAGCTCGGGTATCTGCTTGGGGCGCACCGTGCTGTAGTACTCGTTTTCGATCTGCAGGATATTGGCATTCAGCTGCTCGTAACGGCCATCGACCTTGACGCCCATGGCCTGATAGATCGGACAGGGGGTTTCGATGGCACGGGAGAGGGTTTCGATATAGGCGTTCAGACAATCGTAACAGGCCTTGATACCCGTGCCTTGCTCTTTGCTGTTCTGATAACCGATATCGCCCATTCTCAATGAGGTGGCGTAGGGGGAGTAGTAGCTGTACTCGTCGAATACCTGCAGCGTGGTGGGCCTACCCCCGAGGAACGACTTGCAAACAGCGGGTGAAGCCCCGAAGAGATAGGGAATCAACCAGCCGACCCGCTGCAGATTTCTCAACATCGCAAAATAGGACTCCGAGATGAAGTGCTGCATCGGTGTCTCATCCTGCTCCAGGTGTTGAAACACCTCCCAGAACGGCAACGGCAGGGAGTAGTTGAAGTGGACCCCGGCAATCACCTGCATGACTCTGCCGTAGCGGTGACCCAGGCCACGTCGGTAGACAGTCTTCATGATCCCCGCATTGGAGTTGCCGTATTGGGCAATCGGGATCAGCTCGTCGCTTTCCACCACGCAGGGCATGCTGGTCGACCAGAGGATCTCATCATCGAGATGGCGGTAGAGGTAGTGGTGTGCCTCGAATAAAAACCGCAATGGCTCTTCTCGATCAGCCGAGGGAGGGGTGATGACCTCGGTCAGGGCTTCAGAGTAGTCGGTGGTAATGTAACGGTTGGTCAACGCCGAGCCCAACGCCTCGGGATGGGGCTTTTGCGAGATACAGCCGGCCGGGGAGACGCGCAACCCCTCTTTTTCGAGGCCGATAAGCCCACCTCTCAGCAGCCTCACCTGATCCGCTTTATGCAGTTTCTCCAGACGTTGTTCGAGTAATCTATACAAACCGGGTGCAGTCCGTTAACAAGATTATTGGGTTGAGCGCAGATACAAAGAAGGTTTCCAGTCAGTTTGTAAAAAAACATGCCGATGGATCAAATGGCAAGTCAGATGGGCACCGCCGAATCGGGCGCCGCATCGATGGGCATGGTATCACCGTTGAAGCTGTCTGGAAGCATCGATCCGCTTAGCGCATCACCGCCATAGGCGCCTGCATCTGGATCGAGTCGGTCAGGATACGGGCCGCTTCGTTCAGTTCGATGCGTTGTGTCGCCTCCGACTCCTTGTCATCCATCTCATCATCCCTGTCTGCCTGGTCGATTGTCTTGATAGACTGCAGTCCCTGGGAAGCCCTGAACCGGTTCTTGTGCAGCAGTTGCTCCTGCTCCCGGTTATCCCATTCGGAACGGCGGCGACTCTCCAGCAGGCTCACCACGGTACGCTTCTCCAACGTCTGAAAGCGTTTCTCCTGATCGACCAGCATCTCGAATCCTGGATCGTTGCGCACCCGACTGATATGGTTTTCTATCAGATGAGGCATCGCCCATTTGCCTTTGGTTATGAAGTTGGCCGGTCTGATCTGCGCCCAGGGGAGTGCATTTTCCAGAGAACGTTCACCGTACTCCTCAGAGTATTTCGCGGTAGGAAACTGAATGTCGGGCACAACGCCGCGATGTTGGGTGCTACCACCATTGATGCGAAAGAACTGTGCCATGGTCAGTCTCAGCCTTCCCAGGTCCTTCTTACGGCCCGGTACGAAGCGTCCAAGGTCCACCAGCGTCTGCACCGTACCCTTGCCAAAGGTGGGTTCGCCGATCACTATGCCCCGCTTGTAGTCCTGGATGGCACCGGCAAAGATCTCCGATGCGGAAGCGCTGTTGCGGTCAACCAGCACGGCAAGTGGACCCTCGTAGGCTATGGATTGATCCGGATCCTGTTCGATCTCGATCTTGCCAAACGCATCCTTGATCTGTACCACCGGTCCGGAATCGATGAACAGGCCTGTCAGCTCCGTCGCTTCGGAAAGCGAACCGCCACCGTTCTCGCGCAGATCGATCACAATCCCGTCGACACCCTGCTTCTTGAGATCAATCAGCAGATTGCGTACATCCCGGGTGGTGCTGCGGTAATCCTCGTCCCCTCTCGCCTCGGCGGCAAAATCCCGGTAGAAGGTCGGCACCTCGACGACACCAATGCGTGCGTCCTTCAAACCGTCCAGCTTTTCCAGGATATAACTCTTCGCTGCCTGCTCCTCCAGTTTGATCTTGTTTCGCACCAGGGTGATGAGCTTGCGGTTGGCGCCGGCCTCGTCCCCTTTGGACATAATATCGAGCCTGACTACCGACCCCTTGGGACCTCGAATCTGTTCAACCACATCCTGCAGCCGCCAGCCGACGATATCGACGATCTCTCCCTCCAGTCCCTGACCGACACCGACAATTCGATCGCCCGCATGCAGCAGATCGCTCTGTTCCGCAGGACCTCCCACCACGGTTTTCTGAACGACGGTATAGCCGTCGTCATCCTTGAGTACCGCGCCTATGCCTTCCAGGGAGAGGCGCATGCTGATATCGAAATTCTCCGATGTGCTAGGCGACATGTAACTGGTGTGGGGCTCCAGGCTAAGGGTATAGGCATTGATGAAGGTCTGGAATATATCGTTGCTATCGAACTGCTCCACGCGGCTCAACAGACGCTTGTAGCGCTCATGCAGGGTTTTACGGATCTCCTCATCCTTTTTGTTCGTCAGCCTTAGATTGAGAAAGTCGTTCTTCACCCTTTTGCGCCAGATCTCCTGCAGTTCGGTTCGGGTCTGCGGCCAGGGCTCTTCGTCCCGCTCGTATTTGTAGTTCTCGTCAAGGGAAAAATCGAACTCGCCGTCAACCAACTGATGGGCATGGGCTACGGCTTCGGCTACTCGGGTCCGATAGAGACGGAAGATCTCGAAAGCAGGTTCGATCCTGCCAATCTGCAGGTAGTCATCCAACTTATCCTCATAGAGCGAGAAGCGCACGATATCCCTGGCGCGGAAAAAAGAGCGGTTGGGGTCGAGCACCTCAAAGTAACGATCGAAAATCATCTTCGACATGACATCGTCGAGATCGACCTCTTTGTAGTGGTATTTCTCGATGACCTTGACGATGACGTTGGCCGTCTGTTGCTGCTCGGATGTCGGCTGCAACTCGCTGATCGGCACCGGCTGGCGTTTGGCCCAAAGCCCCGTACTGCCGAAAAGCAGCAACGTGCTGAGCAGAAAAACCTTGAAAATATTCATGTAACTACCTGGTCATTGTTCGCGCGGAATCTGTTTGCGCATGACTATCATCATAGTAAATTGGACGAGGATTGGACTGGTATACCACTCCCTAGGTTCCATTTCCCAGCGAAAAGGTCTACTGGGCCGCAAGATTCAATCAAATAAAGTTTCATATATTTTCGTGCAGACCCTGCACCAGATCCAGATAACCGGGCGTTTCGGGATTTATAATCCCATGACGCACTAAAAAGTCAATCACGACCAGGTTGCAGTTGAGTTTGAATTCATCAGTCTCAGCAACCAGTTGCGCCACCTCTCCCACGGGCAGCAACATGAACTCCGCCACTTCGCCGTCACTGTTTGTCGGCCGGAAGTCGGCCGGCAGTTCAAGATCGTAACAGTAGAGCGTATCGGGTTTCAGACCCACGGCTGTCTCCGTACAGTAGGTCAAGACACCCACGGACAACGCCTGATCCGCCAGCTGTTGCGGCACGTTGGCCTCTTCGAGGCACTCCTTGCGCAGATTCTCCGCAAGGGAGAGGTTGTGAGGCAATCCCCCTGCCACCATGTTGTCCAGACAGTCGGGGAAATTGCGACGATCGGCGGAACGCCTGGCGATCCACAGCTTCAGGGTCTCGCCATCGCGCACGAATCCGTTCAGGTGCTGACCATAGGCACGCAGTCCGAAATAGGGGGCGCTGGCTCGATCCACGGTGGCGATCGCCGTCTCCCTGCCGTGGCGGGTAACCGGATACTGTTCACCATGGATATGGGAGATGATTCCCTCCTCGACCAGGCTGGAAACAACCTCCGCCAGCATTTGGCTGCGCGCCTCGAAGCTGTCGTAATGCGCTTGGAGATGAATTCCCCGCCTATCCTGGCGGAAGGCTTGGGGCCAGTTTGCGAGGGCCTCCCTCAGGGGTTGCTTCAGGCGTCCGATACGCTCTCCCTGGTAGAAGAGCGATGTGAAATTTCGCGGATCCCAGCTGTTGAGTCGTTCGATATGGCGCAGATAGCCTTGTAAATGGTCATTCATGGAGTCATTACGCTCCCTCACTTTGCATAGGATCTGAGAAGCCCCCGCAAGACGCCCTGAATCCGCACTTGTTGAGGTTCGTAGATCATCGCACTCATCGATGGGTTGGCGGGATGGAGTATGACCTTACCCGGACGCTGTTCAATTCTTTTCAGGGTAGCCTCTTCGTTGTCGATCAGCGCCACCACGATGTCACCGTCCCGCGCCTGCACCTGCGCCTCGATCACCACATAGTCACCGTCATGAATACCTTCGTCGATCATCGAATCCCCCGATACCTGCAGTACATAGCAGGGGCCTCTGCCAAGCAGTGCATCGGGTACCTGCATCCGTTCCGCCTGGCCAACCGCCTCGATAGGTCTGCCGGCAGCGATGCGCCCGAGATAGGGTATGCCCTCATCCGCACCGGGTTCAACCAGGCGTATCCCCCGCTTCAGGCCCTCCATCGGTTCCACCAGGCCGGCCCCCACCAGGGCCTGGATATGTTTATGCAACGAGCCGCGGGACTTCAATCCCAGCATACGGCAGAGCTCCTCATAGGTGGGCGGGAGCTGGTGGTGATCGATATTGTCTCGCAGGATCCTGTAAATCTCCTGCTGACGCCGGGTCAATTTCATTTTATTCCTTGATTTGTTCTCCACTTGTTCTCTATTCTACACCAAGAGAACAGAGAGAGAACAGTTATGAACAGTCCCGTTCCATCCATGTCAACGGCCAGCCAGGCAAAGACCCTGGATCCGGCCGATCACTTGGCCGCCAAGCTGCGAAGCAAGTACCGACAGCGGATCACGGGCGAACTGCTGCTCCCCGCCAGCGAGGGCGACTACCGTCCCCTGCCCGACGATCTCGATCCCCGACTGGTCGATGCCTTGAGACAACGGGGGATCGATCGGCTCTACAGCCACCAGGCCGCCGCCTGGCGATCGTTGAGCGAGGGGCGGCATACGGTGGTTGTCACCCCCACCGCATCGGGCAAGACCCTCTGCTACAACCTGCCGGTCCTGCAGGCGGCGCTGCAGACTCAGGCCAAGGCCCTCTATCTCTTCCCCACCAAGGCGCTGGCCCAGGACCAGGTAGCCGAGCTGATCGCGCTCAACCAGGCAGCCGAGCTGGGTGTACGCGCCTTCACCTTCGATGGCGACACCCCGGGAGATGCCCGCAAGGCGGTGCGCACCCGCGGCGATATCGTGGTCTCCAATCCGGACATGCTGCACCAGGGGATACTGCCCCACCACACCAAGTGGGCCCAGTTTTTCGAATCCCTGCGCTACGTGGTGATCGACGAGATGCACAGCTACCGCGGGGTGTTCGGCTCCCACGTGGCAAACGTGATGCGGCGTCTGCGCCGTATCTGCCGTTTCTACGGTAGCGATCCCCTGTTCATCCTCTGTTCCGCCACCATCGCCAACCCGCAGCAGCTGGCCACTCAACTGATCGGCGAGGACGTCGAGGCAGTCACCGAAAGCGGCGCGCCGCAGGGCGCCAAGCAACTGCTGTTATGGAATCCACCGGTGGTCAATCCCGATCTGGGCATCCGCGCCTCCGCCCGCTCCCAAACCACCCGGATTACCAAGCTGGCACTGGCGGAGGATCTGAAAAGCATTGTTTTCGCCCAGTCCAGGCTGATGGTCGAGGTCCTGACCAAGTACCTCAAAGAGTGCTTCGACAGGGATCCCCGGCGCCCGGCCCGGGTCGCCGCCTACCGTGGCGGTTACCTGCCCAGCGAACGGCGCGACATGGAGCGGCGGCTGCGGCAAGGCAAACTCGACTGTGTGGTCTCCACCTCGGCATTGGAACTGGGTGTGGACATCGGCGCTCTCGACCTCTGTGTACTCAACGGCTATCCGGGGACCATCGCCGCCACCTGGCAGCGATTGGGCCGCGCGGGAAGACGTCGGCGCACTGCGCTCGGGGTTCTTGTAGCCAGCAGCCTGCCGCTCGACCAGTACATCATCCGCAATCCCGACTTCTTCCTCGGCGCTTCGCCGGAGCAGGCGCGTATCGATGCGGACCAGCTGCTGATCCTCCTCGACCACGTCCGCTGCGCCGCCTTCGAACTCCCTTTCAAGGATGGCGAGCGTTTCGGCGGGGAGCCGTTGAGCGAACTCCTCGCCTACCTTGAGAAGCACGGTATCCTGCACAGAGAGAGGGACGAGTGGCACTGGATGAGCGACAGCTACCCTGCCAACAGCGTCAGCCTGCGTTCGGTGGCCGAGGGGAATTTTGTGGTGGTGGACACCACCGGAGGCGACAAGCGGGTGATCGCCGAGGTCGACTACAGCTCGGCGGCGATGACCATCTACGAGGGAGCGATCTACATGGTGCAATCCGCCCCCTATCAGGTGGAGCGGCTCGACTGGGAGGGCCGCAAGGCCTTCGTCACCTCCACCCGGGCCGACTACTACACAGACGCCGTCGACTACACCCGGCTGAAGATTCTCGACACTTTCGAAGCGCACAAGCATCACCGACATGCGGTGGCCCAGGGCGAAGTTCATCTGGTCAAGCGCATAACAGGCTATAAAAAGATCCGCTACTACAGCCACGAAAATGTGGGCTACGGCAAGATAGAGCTGCCGGATCAGGAGATGCACACCAGCGCCGTCTGGTGGCAGATCAATCCCGAGGCAATGGAGCAGGCCTTCCCCGCTCGTCAGATCGCCCTGGACGGCTTTCTCGGTGCCGGCCACGCCATGCACATAGTCGCCACCGTACGCATGCTCTCCGAACCCAGGGACATCGGCAAGGCGGTGGGTGACGGCAATGCCCGCTGGTTCGCCACGGTGGATGCCGGTGGCCGGGGCGAGCTGCGCGGCTGCGATGAGGAGGCGGTCGATCCGGAACACCTGGATCGGTTCACCCCCACCCTATTTCTCTACGACAACTACCCGGGAGGCATCGGTCTCTCCGCACCCCTCTGTGAAATTCGCGACACCATCACCGAAGAGGCCAGGCGACTGCTCACCGAGTGCGGCTGCACCCAGGGTTGCCCCGGTTGTATCGGCCCTATTCTGGCCAGCGACGAGTCCCGGGGCTACTCGCCGAAACAGGCCGCGCTGCAGGTGTTAGCGCTGTTGAGTCGCGATGAGTCTTAGCGCAAAACTCTCACGCCTCCAAGGGCAGGCGGGAAACGCCGCGCCACTATCCCCTCGATCCGACTCCGATCTGCACCAGCGCCTGGCAAGGATTGAGAGAAGGCGCCCCTCCGCAATCCGCCATGATCCTGACCAGGCAACCCGGGATGAGACCCTGGCGCGAGCGCTCAAGGGTTACCCCATCGGCGACGGCCTGATCCAGATCTCGCGGCGAATACCCCTTGAAGGCAGTATGGGGCAGTTTCCCCTGTCACTGCTGACACAGCCAACGAAGCTCCCCGGAGAAAGGACGCAGACCCATCGCCGCCAGGTCTATTTCGACACCGAGACCAGCGGTCTCTCCGGTGGCAGCGGAACCCTCGCCTTTCTCGTCGGCATGGCCTGTGTGGAAGACGACGCCATCCGGGTAACCCAGTATATGATCACCCGCTTTGCCGCAGAGGGGGCCATGCTGGATGCCTTCGCGCTGGCCTTGAACGGCGAGGACCGCCTGGTCAGCTACAACGGCAAGAGCTACGACCTGCCCCTGCTTAGGACCCGTTACCGCATGCAGAGACGTTCAGATCACCTGCAGACCCTGCCCCATCTTGATCTGCTCCATCCTGTCCGCCGCCTCTTTTCCAGCAGATGGCCCGATTGCCGCCTGATCACCCTGGAGCAGAGGCTGCTCGGCCTGCATAGGCACAACGATCTGCCCGGATCGGCCGCCCCCGAGGCCTGGTTCGATTTTTTAAGATCGGGGAACAGGGCTCGGCTGATCCGGGTGGCGGAACACAACCGCCAGGACCTCCTCTCGCTGGCGATGGCCCATGCTGCCCTGACTCAGGCGATAAACCAACCACTGCGCCACGGTGCGGATATCGTCGCCCTCGCCCGCTGGCTGGCGGATAGTGATAAAAAGGCGGCCTATGACTTGCTGAAGCAGCAGCAAAGGCTCCCGCCGGGTGGCAAAGCGCTGCTGGGTCGGCTTGCCAAGGGTTTTGCAGAATGGGAGTTGGCGCAGCAGATCTGGGAAGAACTTGCGCAGAGAGGCTGCCGCGACGCCGCCGAACAGCTGGCCAAGTATCATGAACATGTCAGCAAGGACCTGGAGATCGCGCAATACTACTGCAAACAGCTACCTGCTGACGAAGAACGGCAGCGAAGGTTGGATCGAATCGAAAACAAGCTCTTTCACCGGACTATACAACCGGAATTGCGCGCGTGATGCGATTCACCCAGCGATCTCTTCACCTTTCAGGGTCAGTTCGATGGCCTGCCTGACATAACCCTTGTACCACTCATTGACGATTGCGATAAAGTCGTAGAGGGACTGTGGATCGTCCTTATCCCGCACATGATCGCTTACCCTGAAGGAGGGAAATACAATCGCAGCGGTAGAGGTACGGGTCAGCCGTTTATCGAAATTGGCTACCGCGATGGGTACGATCATCGGTTCAGGATCGGCGGCCAGCGCGAGGCGGAAGACCCCGGACTTGAACGGGCCGGGCGACTCCTCCGTGTAGTAACAGCGCCCCTCCGGGCAGATGATGATATTCTCCCCCTGTTTCAACCGCGCCACTGCCTGATCCGTGAATTGCCGGTTGCGCTGCTCCCGGGTCAGGTGGTGATCGCGATCCTCCTCGTCGACCTCGCCTGGATAGACATAGAGATACTCGAGACGGTCGAAATATTGCTGAAAACCGTACCAGTCGAGTTCGGGCTTGCGAATTACCCTGATCGGCGCCTCATGGTATTTCGGATAGATCAGCATGCTGGAGACAAAATGGGTATCCAGGGTCAGACGAAAGTCGTTCGGCAGCATGTTGTCCGTGTGGTTCTCCAAATGGTTCATGATGAACAGATGTCCCGGGGAGTCCGGCAGATGCTCCTCCCCCGCCAGCCTGTAGCTGGTCTGTTGAAACAGTGCCTGAAACGCCTGCATGCAGTGATGCCGCACTTCCCTTGAAGGCTGACCCTCGGGGGCATTGGCGACACTCTCGTAAATTCGTTGCAGCCCCTGGTAAAAATGGAGTTCGTCATGCACTTTTTCCAGGATGTCCAGAGAGAGCCTCGCCAGGTTGCGTTCATTCTCATCCTCGCCATGATTGCGGATCAGTTCCAGGGTGCCGAAGGCGTCGGAGAGGGTCAGGCGGTTCTGCAGAAGGTAGGGGATTTTGTAAAGTGGCGAGGTCACATGCAGGGTATCGGCATTCTGTTCCAACAGCGCGGTCACGGCCAGTGTCTCTTTGTGATACCGCCTCGCGATCAACTGGGTCCGTGCCATGCGCAGACGGTTGCCGATCAACCAGATCACCCGCTCCATCAGTTCCCCGGCAAAGCTTGGATCCTGGTGACACAGCGCAGTCAGGGAATCGGCGTCAAACACCAAGGCACAGACAGAATCGCTGGCGATTGCAGATACCTGATAGTGGCGGGGATCGACCACGGCAGACCAGCCGAACGCTTGACCGGGATTCTCCAAACTGTTGAGAAAAAAACAGACCTTGCCTTCACTGCTGCAATACCAGAGCTCGACCCGACCGCTGACAAGCAGGTAGAACTTATCCGCCCCATCCCCCTGTTGAAAAAGCGAAGTGCCGGAGGTTACCCGAATCATGCGCCCTAGGGAGATCATGGTGCGCAAGTGATGATCGGGCATGGCTTCGAAAAATGTGGCGTGGCGTAAAAAGCGAAAGGTCGACTCCTGATCGCTGCCCAGGTTTTCATATTCGGCAATCGGGCTTGCCTGCTGGGCCGAAATCACTACCGACGGCTCCAGCACTGCCCGACCCTCAACGCCGCTGCTTGCGATCAGGCGGTCCCTGTTACCCACCAGCCGGCGTGCCAGTACTTCAGCGACGCGGCGCAGCAGTGTGTAGGCGGTGTGAGGCGACTGCTCCATCAGCTCAGTCAATATAGTCCTTGGGATGCGTATAAAACTGCACTCGGTTTCACAGCGCACGGTCACCGTATGGCGATAGGGCGCGCGAAAAACCGACCATCCGATCATCGCTCCCACCTCGCTGTCGGTGCCAACCAGGAGATCATCCATGCCAGCCACGTGGATCAGAAACTGCACCTTCCCGGTCAACAGAAAATAGAGCGCAATGGCGCGATCGTGCTGATGCAGCAGGATATCGCCTTTTGCCATCTGTCGAACTTCGGACGCTTCCCCGAGACGGTTGATCACATCTCTCTCGATACCCTGGAAAAATGCGAGTTCAGCGAGTTCAGCGAGTTCAGATGTTTCCACCATTGCGGTTACCCTTATACAAAACGTTTCATCTCAGTACCGCATGAGTTGTTGTTGGGAGGCGTTATGCTAGGTCGATTTACGCCTTTCGTCTAAAAATACCCTATTACTCATCTATAGTAGAATCATGCGGCGCCATTTCAAACCCGATCATACAAAACCAAAGGATTTTGATCTCTTCTGGCAGGAGACACTCAACAAGCTGGATGTCATCGATCCTGATCCAATCGTTACCGCCACGGAGCACTCACCCGACCACCCCGAGCTCGTTTTGGAGTATGTGACCTATCTATCCCTTGGTGGTGTACGCATTACCGGGCTGCTTACCCATTGGCACGATAACCTGCCGAGACCACTGGTTGTATACAGTCACGGCTATGGCTGCCAATGCATGCCGCAGTGGTCCTGGGCCGAAACTGGGCTGAACTGTTTTGGTGTGGATGTTCGCGGTTTCGGCCGATCTCACAACGCCCTTACGGCACCCTCCCACTGGGGCTGGGTATTGAGCGGTATAGGATCACCTGAAACCTCGGTGATCCGCGGCGCGGTCTGTGACTATATTCAAGGCGCTTACGTCGCTGAGCGGATATTGCCCAATCCGACCACGCACCACACCTTTCATGGGGTTAGCTTCGCCGGCGCTTTGGCCCTGAAATCGGCATCGGTGCTTGGCTCGCCAGACCTTCTAGCGGTAGGCGTTCCCACATTCGGGTGGACCGAAGGACGCTACATCTTTGTCAAATCGGGATCGGGTGCGCAGATTAATCACTATCTCGCCAACCATCCGGAACGCCTGGATGATGTGATGCTGGTGATGCGCTACTTTGATCCCGTTAACTTTGCCGATTCCGTGCACTGTCCAGCGTTGATTGGACTGGGATTGAAGGATGAAGTGGTACCCGCGAAGACCGTCTACGCCATTGTCAACCATCTATCGGGACCGAGAGAGATCATGGAGTTTCCGGTCAGCCATACCGATCTACCCGAGGAGCGGCTTTGGAGTCGCTTTGAGCGATATTGGCTGAGGCTTACGATCGAGGGGATCAACAATGATTTCGGCTCACAAGCATTTCCTGACGGTTGAACATGGTATTCAACCTATGGTGATCCACGCCTTCACTTATTGGCAGGAAGGTTTTTGAATCGCCTCCATGAGTAGAGAGAGAGGGCCGAAAGGAACAGCAGTTCAACGGGAAACAGTACAACCAAGTCAACCCTGATATTGCACTCTCCGTTACAGTTTTCCAAGACCCAAGCCTCATAGGCAACCGGCAGCAACAGCAATACCGCCGACAGCGCCTGCAGGGTCTGTTTTGAGTGGATGTAGAGTGCGAAAAAGAAGACCCCCAAGGCGGCGCAGATAAGCAGAAACAGATAGTAGACCAATATCAACATCGTTCAGAATCAATCTCCTGACCCATATTCTGATCATAACCGTTAATCGGGATTCGTGCCGCCGGCTACCCGTGAGCCGAAACAAGGTAAAGGGGGCGGACCCGCTTGGGACATGCGGACGGTGCGAGCCTCAGCCGCGTTCCCTGGCGATACTGCCCAAGACGTATGAGCAGAGCACCAGATGCTGGAATCGGTTCAGCCCGCGAAATTCCAAACCATGAACATAGCGCACCCGACCGTCCTTGGCCTCTGCCTTGCGTATATTCCGAATCACGCTCATCAGTTTCAGGGTATCGTCTCCACTGCAAACGGAAAGGGTATAGACCACCTGAATAACACTTCCGATCTCCCCAAGTTTTTGCGTGTCGATCACGCGGGCTCCGGTACTGCTGATATCCGTGATGATGACCGGTCGCTCCTCCTCTGCTCCCGAAGCACCCTGTGGCCAGACGGCAAGCGCATCGATCTCAGTATCAACACGAGGCGCATTGCGCACCACCGCGCTCTCGACATCATCCGGGTAGGAGAGATGGATGTGGGGATAGGGTTTTGAGGACGCATTCAGCACATGAGAGACGAATCCGAAGACATTGCTTCCCTGTAGCATTCGGACGGTAAAGCTCTGACCGTCACGAACGATCAGCGGCCTCCCCTGTCTACGGGGAGTAGTGATCACCAAACTCTGCCCGGGCAGGAATCCGATCAGGGTGGCGGCGTAGCGCTCTGAATTTTCACTGGGCGGCGCCCACTGCAGTTGCAGCACATCACCGATCTGCAAGTATCTGACTGTGTCTTGCAAGGACTCACTCCCATGCGGCTTATGTTAGTATTGAACCATAATCCAGTAAAAAACGACGGCTATGATTGCCTTCTAAACAGTCACGGGCAATCAACAACCCAGACTAAGAATAATGCGAACTTTTATCTGTAAAAACAAGTAGCTGTTTAGGTTACTTTAAGTCCTTTGAATCAGCAAACGATGATTTTCGTGCTTGACGACAATCCGAACACGCCGTTTCCCGACGTCTCCCTTGCGGAACGTGAGCCGGACGGTTTGCTGGCCGTGGGGGGCGACCTCACGCCCCAACGACTTATTCAAGCCTATCAGCTGGGGATATTTCCCTGGTTTACCGAAGGTGAGCCGATCCTCTGGTGGTCACCCGATCCGCGCACCGTACTCTACCCGGAAAAGATCAAAGTCAGCCGCAGCCTGAAAAAATTATTGAGGAAAAAGGTCTATAAAGTCTCCTTTGACCGCGATTTCGACGCCGTTATCAGGGGCTGCGCGGCACCGCGGGAAAACTCTCCGGGCACTTGGCTGGTTCCTGAAATGATCGACGCCTATCATCAACAGTTTCGGCTTGGACTGGCCCACTCCGTCGAGGTCTGGCAGGACGACATGCTTGTCGGCGGTCTCTACGGCATGGCCATTGGCAGTGTCTTTTTCGGCGAATCGATGTTCAGCCGCGCCACCGACAGCTCAAAAATCGCCCTGGTTCACCTGAGTCGGAAATTGACCCAATGGGGTTTCAAGATGATCGACTGTCAAGTCTATACCCAGCACCTGGCCAGTTTGGGCGCCGAAGAGATTCCAAGGGCCATCTTCTGCAAGGACCTCGCGAGCTGGACCCGGCTCGAGGGACGGCCGGGGAGCTGGGCCGATGAAGGCAAGCAGTATCCAGAGATAGATAGATGCTGAACACGCCCCCGGGATTCGAGCAGGAGGGGAGCTACGCGCTCTACCTGAGTCAGGTTCATGGCTGCTCTTATCTGCCCGGACGGGAGGCTCGCAATCTGTTTCTCGATCCCAACGCCAAGGTCACCCTGAACCTCTATCAGCAGTTGATCGATCGGGGATTTCGACGCAGTGGATGCTATCTCTATCAACCAGCCTGTCCCCACTGCAACGACTGCATCTCGCTGCGAATACCTACAGCGCGGTTTCAGCCCTCACGCAGTCAACGTCGTATCTGGAAGCGCAACCTGCCACGCTACGAGGTCAACCCCGGCCCCGCGGAATATAGGGATGAGCACTACCGTCTCTACCAGCAATACCTGATAGAACGCCATCCGGACGGTGCCATGGTGTGCAACAGTCCCGGTCAATATACCCAGTTCCTCACTTGCGATTGGGCGGAAACACGGTTCATCGAATTCCGCAAGGCGGGGGAACTGGCCGCCGTCGCGGTCACCGACCTGCTTCCAGAAGGCGCCTCCTCGGTATATACCTTCTTCGATCCGCAGCTGGCCCGGGAGAGCCTTGGTATCTTTGCCCTGCTATGGCAGATCGACTACTCGAGAAGACTCGGTCTGAAGTGGGTCTATCCCGGATTCTGGATCGAAAGCTGTGACAAGATGAGCTATAAGTCCCGTTTTCGCCCTTTCGAGGCCTGGACCGGACAACAGTGGATAGACCACAACAAACTCAATCAGGGCGGCAACGGCAAGGATGAAAGGATATGACCGCATATTGTTCCAATCCGATCACAGAATCGGCGCCGGGCGCTTTTAGTTCTTCTACTATCCTGATATCAGTAGTGGTGTAAGGTATCCCTACCCGCAAAGCGATCCCCGCCGGAGACATTGATGTCTAATCAGAATATCGGCGTTACCTTCGCCGCCCTCTGCTACCTCTTGGTTATGTTTCTGAGCGGCTGCAACTCGTCCAGCAGCAGCGGCGACAGCAACCTTGCACAAAATGATCTGCAACTGAAACAGTTCAATACCTGCGATGAGCTGAAGTCCTATTTGATCGATACCAACGTCAAACAGAACGACCTTGTCAACATCGCTCAAACACCACCGACTGATTTACTGGATAGTGCGCCAACTACGCTGGTGGGAGTCAGTTCGGGGTCTCCCGTATCAGAACCCGAAATAGAGATCGTCAGCGGAACCAATAACCAGGTAATTGGCGTCGATGAGGCCGATTTCGTCAAAACCAACGGCGACCACACCTACATCCTGTCAGGCGGTAACCTGGTGATTCTGCAGACCTGGCCGGCGGAGCAGAGCCAGGAGATTTCGCGAGTGGAGATCGACGGCCACCCACGGGCACTCTTTATCGATGATGATATCGTCTGGGTGGTGAGCGATCTCACTTTGGATATCTATCCGCTCTACAATGTTAGCCTGGCTGCGGATATCGCGCCCCGGGTCAATCAGATGACCAAGGTCTCTCTGTTCAATGTCGCCGATCCAGGTCAACCCAGCCTGATCAGAGAGACGGTGTTTGAATCCCAATATATCGACGCACGCAAGATCGATCAGCAGGTCTATCTGATTGTCAGCGCCCAGCTCGAGTTGGATCCTGTACTCGATGACCCGGAAAATGTCGATATCGATGATCTGCTGCCCATTCTCTCCGACAATACGGAACCCGCAGCAAACAGCCAGTCCACTACCGCGTTGATCTGCGAATGCGAAGCAATCTATCGGCCCGATATCGCCAACGGCACCGGCACCCTGACCATCCTGGGTTTCGACTTGGCAAACCCGCTGGCAGCGATCTCCAGTCAAACCATCCTTGGCAACAGCGGTATGGTCTATGCCAACGAAGAGCACCTCTACATCGCCAGCGTCGAGGATATGTACTGGCTCTGGCTACCGGTGATGGAAGGGGAAGAGTATCCGAAACCCGGTACCACCATTCACAAGTTCAGTCTTCAATCGGCACCCCGGTATCTTGCCAGTGGGCGCGTCGATGGCCATCTCCTCAACCAGTTCGCCATGGATGAGTATCGGGGCCTGCTCCGTGTGGTGACCACGGAACAGGGGTGGTGGCGTGGAGTCGATCCTGAAAACCGCCTTTATATCATCGAGCAGACAGCGGGTGAGCTGCTGCCGAGAGCACAACTGGAGAGTTTAGGCAAACCGGGCGAGAGTCTCTTCGCGGTACGCTTCGATGAGGAGAGGGGCTACCTGGTGACCTTTGAGCAGATCGATCCCCTGATCACCCTCGATCTCAGTGACGCCAATAACCCGTTGGTCGCGGGAGAACTGGAGGTGCCGGGATTCTCCACCTATCTGCACCCGATTGAGGAGGATATGATTCTTGCCGTCGGCGTCGATACGGATACCTGGGGTATCAAGCTGAGCCTGTTCGATATCAGTGATTTCTCAGCGCCTGCGCTGATATCCGAACATCTGATCGGTGCCGGAAGCTACACCGAAGCCGCCTATGACCATCACGCCTTCACCTGGTTCGAGGAGGAGAAGATGCTGGCGATTCCGGTGACACAATGGAACGCCCCCCTCGCGCTGCCTGCCTTCGACACCAGCAACATCTTCAACGGGCTGGAGCTCTTCAGGGTTACTGCGCCACAGGGTATAGAGCCCTACGCCGCCATCGACCACGACATCTTCTATCGGGAGCAAAACAGCGGCAACTGGTTCTACCCGGAGGGCATACGCAGGAGTTTCTTCGTCTCCGACGATACGATGAACAGTTACATCTATTCCATCAGCGGCCGGGGACTACTGGTCAATGATCTTGCCGCCCCCGATATCAACCTTGCGGCTGTAGAACTCCCCGCGGACAACAACGACTACCTCTATATTGTCAGCCCCGGTTTGTAACGCCTGACGGATCAGCGCGCCCACTCATCCCGCTGCGCAGGTCAATACCGATCTGGCGGTCGTCGGGATCTACATCTTTCTACCGTCACTCCCGGACTGCAGCGCTGCCATCGCGGCGGATCGGTTAGGCGCAGTTATGGGAAATAGCGCCTTATTGCGTGATATGGCCTATTTTCCGCCCGGCACCATCAAAAATTCTTATTACGAATCAGCTACTTAGTAATTGGCCTACTATTTGCCATCCAATCTTGAATCCCTGTCCATGGATGCACAATTTCACCCCGGGCAAAGACACATTGAAGTGAACCTGCGCCTATCAGATTTGGATATTTAGCTGTATGAACCTGTCGTTACGAAACAATAAAATCAAATACCCTCTCCTTATCTCTTTCACCCTGTTTCATATCAACCCAGTTGTCGCAGAGGAGGAGGAATCCGCACAACCAGCCCAAGAGGAGGAGTATGACGTCATCAGCGTCACCGCATCCCGGGTCGAACGTCGCACCCAGGATGTCGCGGGGTCCATCGATGTCATCGATTCGGCGCGCATCGAAAATGAAAAGATGTTCAATATCAAGGACGCCATCGAAGGCAGCCCCGGGGTTCTGATCAATTCCAAGAACTCGGCCTACGACAGCCGCCTGATCATTCGCGGTGCCGGCCAGAAGGCCAACTATGGGGTGCGTGAGATCATGGTCATCCGCGACGGCGTACCGATGACTGATCCGGACAGCTTCTCACGCTTCGACTTCATCGACACCCAGGATATCGAACGCATCGAGATCACCAAGGGACCGGGTTCGCTCTTCGGCGCGGGCTCCGCCGGCGGCACCATCCAGATCATCTCCAAATCGGTGTTCGACACCGACAGCAATCGGATCAAACTGGGGGCCGGACAGTTCGGCCAGGGCAATCTGCATGGCCGGCTCGCCGGTGACATCGATGAGAGCAACGCCTTCTCCCTCACCGCCTCCTATCGCAAAACCGACAATGACTGGCGGGACTGGAATGAGTTCGAGTCGAAGCAGCTCGCCTTCAAGCACGGTTATCTGCTCGACAATGGCGCCACCCTCGAATCCGAGCTGAGCTATCACGAGGCTGACCTGCAGCTACCCGGCTCAATGGATGAGAGCGAGTTCGAACGCTATCTCGACAGCGGTGAGCAGAAAGATACCAGCAGCAGCCCCTGGCAACACAGCGGCCGCTACTCGACAATCTGGTTCTTCAACTCCCGTTATGAGCAGGAGATGGACGATCTCACCTTTAAGCCTCGCATCTACGCCAATCGCTGGGATCACTACCACCCGGTTACCGGTGCGATCAACGACAACCCCGGTACCACGGTGGTCGGCACCGACCTGGAACTGGCCTACAGACACCGGCTCTGGGGGCCTAGCACCCTGGTTGCCGGGGTGACCGCCCGCCGCGATGATACCGAAGGCGCTAAGAAGTTCACCTATGCGGATGTGGAAACCAGTCCGCCGCCGCCCTGGAATCCGATGGGGCCTGAAACCATCCTGCGCACCAACTCCGACGAGGCGGGTGATCTGCTCGAGGAGGAGGATGCCACCAACACCCTCTATGGTCTGTTTGTCCAGGAGACCCTGCAGCCAAACCAGCGCACAGTGGTCGATATCGGCTTTCGCTACGATCGCAACAATTTCGATATCGACAATACCGCCTTTGGTGAATACAGCTACGGCGCCGGTAGCTACACCTTCTTCGATGCCCTGGAGATCACCAATACCGACAAGACTTTCAACCTCTTCTCACCCAAGCTGGGCATCACTTATGAACTCAACAACCTGTTGAATCTCTATGGCGTGGTCGCCCAATCGGGACAGGTCCCCTCGGAGTCGGAGATCCAAAGCAATCCGAAACTCGATGCCGCGAAGGCACGCAATGTGGAGGTCGGCCTGAAAGGGCGCGCGCAGGCGTGGTCCTTCGATTTCGCCCTCTACCGTACAACGGTCAGCGATGAGATCGTCTCGGTGCTGAATGAGAATCTGACCACCGAGTTTCAGAACGCCGGCGAGACCCTGAAGAAAGGTATGGAGTTGAGCGGCCGCTACGATCTCAACCGCCACTTCTGGGTGGAAGGCAGCTTTGCCTATAGCGACTACAGCTTCAGTGATTTCGTAGAGTTGGTACGCACGGGTCCGACCCAAACCCCGATTGACCGATCGGGTAACCAACTCCCCTTTATACCGAGGCAACAGTATGGCCTCTCCCTCGGCTACAGCCACCCAAGCGGCTTCAAGGCCGTGCTGCGCAGCAACAGCTGGGGCAGCTACTACGTTGACAATGCCAACACGGAACAGTATGGCGGTTATGACTTTGTCACCAACCTGCTGCTGAGCTACCAGAGCGGCCCGCACCATATCTCGCTGAATGTGGAGAACCTGTTCGACAAGCTCTACGCCCTCGAAGTGAAGAAGAGCACCAGCGGCGACAAGACCTATGCGGCGGCCTCGCCACGCAATGCCATGCTGAGTTACAGCTACAATTTTTAAGGAATTGATCCAATGTACCGGCGACTGCTAGCTGTTGTTATTTCCGCATCCTTTTTACCACTCACCGGAATAAGCTTCGCAGCGGATGGAGAGAGCCTGCCTGCCGAAGCCGCCCACAACCATCGCGGGGGGGAAAAGCGCATCATCCTGGAGAATGGCGAGGACGCCGTCATCACCCTCTGGAAGCCCGATCTCACCACCGAGCCGCTCACCCTGGAACATGGCGGAGTCACCTTGCCGAAGACCGGCATGGACAACTACCACGTCATCCTCGCGGAGAAGGATTGGGGCGATCACAAGGAGGTTGTGATTCGGTACGAGTACCGACACGGCCCCCCCAGCAAGCAGAGCCCCTCCAGGCTGACAGCCCAGCAGAAAACCGAATTCGAAATCGTCCCCGCTCCGATCCCACGGGAGCACTATCGCTATCACTCTCAACAGCGTTGGGGTTTTGTTGTGCGTTTCGAAGGCCAACCGGTCGGCGGTCTCGAGGTCGAACTGCAGACATCAAACGGCAGCCATCTCTCAGTCACCTCGGATGCAGAGGGACGGGTGGAGTTTTTGATTCCCGACGATTTCCCAGGTGTGGTCAAGGGAGAGCGGGATCGAAGACTCGGTCAATTCAGCGTCAGCAGCGAGTACCATCAGGGTGACCGACGCTACACCACCCAACTCAGTGCCGACTACCGGGTATCTCCCAGCCATTGGCAGTCGACCCGGTTGGGGCTGCTGATCGTCGGATTCGGATTTATTGCCGGCAGCGTTATCGGCCGGGTCAAAAAGGGAGGGGATGGGAAATGAACAGCATCCTCAACCTCTCCCTGCTGCGTAAGCTGGTGCAGATCGGCGCCTTTGTCTTTTTCGTCTATGGCGGCCTGGTCACCGGGTACTACCTGGAAGACAAGATCAGCCGCTCCCTGCCCGCCTTGAGCTGTGCCTACGATCACCAGGGTGCCGATCTCTGCACCCTGATCCCGATCCAGCACCAGATGGATCACCGGCTGGGTGAGGCGATTGCCAACGGCGGCAACCTGATGATGGGCATCATGCCGACGCTGATTACCCTGGGGACCTTCCTGCTTCTCTTTGTCGTGCTCAACAAGGCCTTCTGCGGCTGGATCTGCCCCTTGGGCAGCTTCCAGGAGATCCTCCAGATCATCGGCCAGAAACTCGGTCTGCGGCGCCATGAGTCGCTCAGCGAGAATCTGGTCGAGCGTATTCGCCCGGTGAAGTGGTTCATCCTGCTTCTGCTAGTCTTCGCATTTCCCCTGCTTACCGGCATGGGCATGTTGAATCACGATCTGGGCGATCCCTTCTGCCGCATCTGCCCGAGCCGCATCCTCACCACCCTGGCCACCGGTGATAGCTCGCAGATCTATCTCGACACCGCCAACACAACCACCATCGTGACGTCGCTGCTGGCCGATTTTCTCTTTGGCCTGATGATCGCCCTGGCATTGACCGTGCGTCAGCCCTTCTGCCGCATCTGCCCGATGCTCGCGATGCATGCGGTATTTCGCAAAATCGGCCTTTTGCGCCTGGTCAAGAACGCCACCCCCCGTTGCGATCGCTGCGGTCTCTGCGCCAAGGCCTGTCCCATGGATATCCGCGAGATACACACCGACATGGAGAGCCGCAACGTTACCTTCGAGGACTGCACTCTCTGCGGCCGCTGTGTGGAGTTCTGCCCAGACCAGGATGTACTGCAGCTGAAATACACCCGCTTCCCCGTTTTCAGCTCCAGCCCGCACTATTTCAAACAGCGCAAGAAACAACAAAGCCAATGGCAGAAGCGCACGCTCATCGGCTGGTTCAGGAAGCGCTCCGCCATCCCCGGGACCGAATCGTCATGATACCCATAGAGCCGGTCAGCCTCAGCTTTGGCGCCGCACTGTTGCTGGGGCTCAGCTTCGGCGCCGGCCCCTGCACTATCGCCTGCCTGCCCTACCTGGGACCTGTCTTCACCTCCTGCGACCAAGGTAGAGGGAGCACCTGGCGTACCCTGGTGCCGTTCTCCCTGGGCCGGGTCAGCGGTTACACCCTGCTGGCGGCTGCAGCCGGTTGGGTAGGGCTCTGGGTGGAGGATCTGGTTGCCGGTCCCTGGGTACGCTGGCTCCTGGGCGGCGCCACGGTTCTGGTGGCACTCTCCATTCTCTTGCGACGCCGTCCTGACAGATGCGCATCGGCTTTCCAGACCAGCCAAACCGTAAAACTCACCAGCAAACCTGGGGCGGGAGTGGGCACAATAGAAAGAAGCAGTCTGCCTGGCGGGCTCTACTTGATGGGGCTGGGCATGGCATTGAATCCCTGTGCCCCGCTGACCACCCTGATACTCGCCGCGGCCACCAGCGCCAGCCTCATCACCGGTGCCTTCCTCGGTGCGGGCTTTGCGCTGGGAGCGGTCCTTCTACCCACCCTGGTCTTCGCCTTCGGGGTCGCCCACCTTGGCCGGCAGATCAGACTCCACCTGGCGCGCCACCGCATCGCCCTGGAGAATACCAGCATCGGACTGCTTCTCATGATCGGCTGTGCCACCGCTTTGGGATGGATCACACCATGAATATCGCTGAACTGCTTGCCAAAGGCGGACCGGTCATCTGGATTCTCGCCCTCTACTCCTCCATTGGACTGACCATCGTGCTGGAACGCTATTTTCTCTTTTTGCGTCTGCGCCAATTGCCACAACAGTGGCAACAGAAACTGGGGCAGCTGCTCGACGATTCAGCGACGCATCAGGCGTTGAACCAGCTTAGGGGACCCGAGGCGAATATCATCCGCGCGATGGTGGAGGCCCAGCAGGATGGCATCAAGGATCTTCGCGGAGTCGGCGAGCGGGTGAGGGGCGAGGAGATCCAGCGTATGGAGTTTGGTCTGCGCACCCTGGGCATTCTGGGCAATACCGCCCCCCTGCTCGGCCTTCTCGGCACCATCACCGGCATGATCAAGGCCTTCATGGTCATCGAACAGGCGGGTGGCAAGGTAGATGCCCAAGCCCTGGCAGGCGGGATCTGGGAAGCGATGATCACCACCGGTGTGGGCCTCGCGGTGGCCATACCCCTGCTGTTGATGCTCCATTTCCTGGAGGGGAGCGTGGAGCGTCGGGCCCGGAAAATGAGCCGTTGCATCGCCCTGCTGCTGGAGAGACGGGTTGCTGAATCGGTTCTGCCCGCAGAGACGCAGCTGACTCACCACTGGGAGAACATTACTGATGGAGTATGAGTTCAAACGGCGCTCCAGCCATGTGCTCAACCTCACGCCCCTGATCGATATCGTCTTCCTACTGCTGGTCTTCTTCATGCTTACCGCTCACTTCATCGAGGATCAGGCCATCGACATCCAACTGCCGGAGGCGCAAACCAGTCAGCCCAGTGTCGAGGATGACACCGTCGAGGTGACCCTGTTGCCCAATGGGAATCTGCTGGTGGATGGAGAGGCCGCGAACCTGGAAAACCTCGAGCAGCGTTTGCGCGGCGCCCTGCATGCCCCCAACAAGCGATTTGTCAGACTCAAGGGTGATCAGGCCGCTGCTTTCGGTACCGGGGTAAAGATCATCGACGCGGCGCGCAGGTCCGGTGCCGAATCACTGGACATCCTCACTGAGAAGCCATGATTCGAACCAATGCCGGCTGGCGATTGCTGGCGCTCTCCCTCTCTTTATTGTTGCACCTCCTGTTTGTCACCAATTGGTCCGACAAGACCATCGCCAACGCCGCCATCGAAGAGAAGATACCGCCGATGCTGGTACAGCTATCATTTCAGCGACCCCCACCGGAACCCATCCCCGAGGTCATAACGCCTCCCAAGCCCCCGGCCAAAGAGGTGGTGAAACCAAAACCCAAACCAAAGCCAAAACCTAAGCCAAAATCTAAGCCGAAGCTGAAGAAGAACAGGATCAAACCTGTTCCTAAACCAATGGTCGTGGAGAGACAACCTGTCGCCCCTCCTGAGGAGACACAGATCGCTGCACAACCGCCTCCACCTCGAGTTCAACCCAGGGTGGATTTCAAGGAACAGTATCTGGCCAAGCTGATGGCCAAGATTGAGGCGAACAAGTACTACCCCACCGTTGCCCGGCGCAGAAACATCGAAGGAAAAATCGAGGTCAGCTTCAGGCTTGCCTGCGACGGCGAGGTCACGGAATTGAAGATTAGCGGACGCCACGGCCTGCTGCGCAAGGCCGCGGGCAAAGCCATCAATGCCGCACAACCACTGCCCGAGCCACCTTCCCAGGTCGACTGCCCGCTGCCGGTCAGCTACGCCATGGCCTACACCCTGGATAAATAGTGTACTCCCTTCCAGGTCAAGTGGCAGATTGTCTAGCCATTGCGTCAATGACTTCGAGAAGTTTTAAGTTTTGAGTTTTAAGTTAATGTGATAACGATTGATCCCAGCCTTTGTTCCGTCTCCACGCTGCGATGGGCCTCCACAGCCTCTTCCATTGGATAGACTTTGTCCACCGTCGGTCCGATCTCACCCTTCTCTATCATCTCCCTGAGTGTATTCAACTCCTCTTCGGTTTCTCCGGCAAATGCAAACATAGCCTGTTTGTCACTGAATCTTGAGACCATGATTGACCTCAACATGTCTGAGACACGGGGGTTTGCCAACAGATAACGCCCATTCCTATTGAGCAGTTTGATGCATTTTTTAAAGGGTGTTTTAGCGACCATGCTGAAGATCACATCATAGCTTTGTTCACTTTCGGTAAAATCCTCCCGGGTATAGTCGATGAAGTGGTCGGCGCCTATTTCACGCAGCATCTCCTCCTTGATGCCGCTGTCCACCGCGGTCACCTCCGCGCCCATTGTCTTGGCTATCTGCACACCAAACGTTCCAATGCTGCCGCCTGCGCCATTGACCAGTACCTTCTCTCCGGATTTGATCTCAGCCTTGCGCATAAAGTGGAGTGCATTCAAACCACCCAGGGGCACGGCCGCCGCTTCGGCATAAGTGAGATTGACCGGCATCCGCACCAGAGTGTAGTGCTGCGGAAGGGTCATATACTCTGCATAAGCCCCCAAACGCAACTTGGTCGAACCAAATAGACTATCTCCCTTATTGAATCTTGTGACCTCTTTGCCAATGGCTTCCACCTCGCCTGCGAAGTAGCCTCCAAGTATTCTTTTTCTGGGCTTGAACAGCCCCAACATCAACCTCAACGAGGGCATAAACCACTTAACCTGAAAATTGAAGCCGCGCATTTCACAATCGGCCTTGGTGGCTTCCGCGGCGCGCACCCTGATCAGGAGCTCGTCATCCTCGGGTATGGGCGGGACAACCTCCTCGACATGGAGCACTTCGGGTGGACCGTATTTGGTATAGACGACAGCTTTCATGGTCATTGCAAATCCTTGTGAAGCGATTATCAGTCCGCAAATGAACGCAAATTTCCGTGAATTTGATGCCACGTTCTTTCATATTAATTGGACTGATCAGTTGACTGGCGGTAAAAGCTTTTTTAACAGACTCCTACCTAGATATTAACAATCAAATTTATTTGCGTTCATTTGCGGACTTGTTAATAACCCAACCTGAGCATTACTCAACAACCAGATGGATGATGTTGTTCGGACCGCTCAGCCAGAATCCTTTGAATCCTTCCGGCAGCGGCTCAATCTCGTCCCTGATGGCGCACCCCTGATCAGCCAAGTAGCGTTTGGCCGCTTCAGCATCGTCTGTCTCTATCTCCAACCATACTTCTGATTGACTCAGCCCGACGATTCTGTCAATCCATAGATTCTTGTCGCCGAAATCAAAGGTCACCGACTCGAACGGATCCGGAGAATTGGAGGGTATTCGTTGTAAGCCAAGCAGCTGTTCATAGAACAGCACTGTTTTCTCATATTCGTGAGATGGCACTTTAATGGCGATATTTCTGCCAGCCTTGAAGGTTGGTTTCATGGCGTCTCCTTCCCTAGCGCGGCTTGCATCAGATAGATTCTTTGTCTTGTTAAAATATAGGTGGGATTAGCGATGACTCAAGCACAATTCCGGCTGTTCATAGATAGCCATTTCAAGGGCGTGGCGTTGAGGGTCGGGGTCCGCCCTTGATGCAACTCGCTGCAGTCTGTCGATGTAGGCCAGCGGCAGCTCGTATTCCAATGCACCTGTCATGACATGGTGCTTATACCAATGAAACGGTTTCAAAGTTTTATCGATGGATGTGGCAAAGTAGGTGTAGGCAGCCATCGCCCTGCCTTGGGGGGTGATGATTTCAACCCCTTTCACCTCGTATCCCTTCCCCAATCCCTCTATCCGATCCAGCACCGCCCTGTCAGCCTTTGAGATTTCGTAGACGATCCCAATCACAACCTGGTTGTCATTTTCGGTCTCACAGGCATCGCACTTAGCCGAACCATCCCGGCTCCTCTTATGGAAAACCAATTCATGGCCATGCAGTGTCGCGGTGGTCACATATTCTGCTGCAGGCACTCTACTCAACAGCCTCCGGCTTGACATATTGGATCCATAGGAGAAATAGAGCATGGTGTCGACCCGGGGCTCACAAAGACGCTGACTCTCCAAGTCTAGATGATGGTGATCAGTCGTGCTGCCATACGGGTTCAGCCAGATGTCGACGGTGGCTCAAAAACGCAGCCAATATCTGATCTCCTGACTCTTTAGGAAGGCTTCAGCGTCTTTCCCGTGCAACAGGGCGAAGGTGGCCAATATCCCCGCCTCGGTACAGGTGTTTGCGGCAACGGTTGCCGAGCTCGGCGCATGGGCAACGGGCCAGCCTGTTTTGGGATTCAATACATGACCATAACGTCTACCGTCTCGCTGCAGATAGCGGCGCGCGTCACCACTGGTGGCGAGTGCGCCCTTGCCGATTTTCAGCACGGCCGTCGCGGTATTGAGCCGGCCGGGATCCTCGATCCCGATTGACCAGACCCCACCCCCACCGCGACGGCCGTTGGTGTTGATATCGCCACCGAAATTGACCAACAGGCCCTTCCTTGTCAGTTTCTGCAGCTGCAGCAGCACCCTGTCGACAGCATACTCCTTGCCGATACCGCCGAAGTCGATCTCCATGCCGTCCGGCAGGGTAAGAAAGGGGGGTGACCAGTCGACACGATGCCAGCCAACAAGAGGCAGCAAGGCCTCGACAGCGGCTGGGTCTGGGATAGCGCCGCCACCGTCGAAGCGCCATACACGGCGTAACACCCCTGAAGTGATATCGAACAGACCATCGCTCAACTGCCAGCACTGCTGGGCGAAATCAACCAGCTGCGCCACTTCGGCATCCACTTCGATGGCACGGCCCTGACTGTTGTTAATCCGATGGATGATATTGTCGTCGCGATAACGGCTGAATTTCCGTTCAATGCGCCAGGCTTCATCTGCCGCACGCTGCAACAGCTTCCATGCCAGTGCCTCTTCATCGACCTCCATGAAGAGCTCGCAGGGGCTTGCCATCGCCTGGAATGATCCCCGCCAATAGCCGTCCGTTGCCTCGAGGGTAAGTGGCCCCTGGCGTTTTATGTATCCCGTCTCGATTCGCGCTGTTGCTGAAGGCCTATCCATCTGCCGTTCCCCTGCGACCACAATCGATCCGTGGTCGTTAAAAATTGTAACTGAACTGGAGAATGATCGCCTCCACATCCGGGAAAAGTTCCATCTCGCTCAGGATGCCGGGGGCGTCGTTGTCCGTACTATCTCCACTTTGCAGATAGTACTCCAGACGCAGGTTCATCTCCTGCTCATTCGCCAGCTTTAAACCATATTTGAGTCCAAGTGTGATGCCGGTCAACTCTCCGAGCCGGTAATCCGCGGAAGCGAACTCGGGAAGGGCCTCTCCTTCACGGAAAAACCGCTGATAAAAATCGGCCTCGCTCTGAGCGTAGTAACGGATATGCGGCTCCAGAAAATGGCTGGGCGTAAACATCCAGCGATAGCGAAAATCGATGGTGTGGGAGGTGATGTCCCAGTCATCCGTATAGAGACGGTAGGAGAGATCGAGAATATCCCGGGCGAAGTGGTGCTTCACCTGCCAGTAGAGACCATGTTTCAAGCGGGTATCGGGGCGATTTTCGTAGCGATAGTCAACCGGGCGGCCATCGCTTCCCACCACGCTGATGATTTTGAAGGGATCGGTCAGGTAGCCGCTGGCATCACTCAGCGAATAGCTTAACTGCATCACTGTCTGCCGACTGATCACCTGGGTGACGCCAAAGATCAGATCCACCGTGGTCTTGGTATCCTCCCCATCCTCCCGGGTCGCATCGAATGCTTGATCGAAACCGGCCTGACCGCGGTCGATTACCATACTTGAAAATGGGATGGGTATATCGCCGTCCGGACTGATGGTGTCATTGGCCACCGATAGCCCGGCACTGAGGGTGGTGTTGCGCTTGTTGAAATCCCTGGAGAGGGAGGCATTGAGGCTCAACGAAAGATAGTCATATTCGGTGGAGAAATTGGCCCCGAAACTGGTTTTGTAGTCCCGATTGAGCGGCTGATCCCACTGACTGCTCAGGGCGACACGAAAGTCCTTGAAGGTATCGTCCAGGGGTGTCTCATCTGCATCGGTGGTATAGGTCCCCTCCCCGGAAGGCCGGGTAAAGGTCTGGGGTTGATCGCTTGGCGTCGCCCCGTTCGCCGATGCGCCCGTCAATGCATCGAGCACCATCTTCAGATTCAGTTTTCGCTCATCGCCAAAATCGCGTTGCGCGGTTACCACCGGTTCGATGGCACTGACCCGGTCGACCTCGGAATAGTACAAAATCGCGCTGTCGAAATCCCAATCCCCCTCCTTCGCGGCGACTTCGGTCCCTTGGACACCCAGCAGACCGCAGGTTGCCGCGGTGAGGGCCGTGCGAATCTTCTCCTGCTTCTTCAATTGCACCCGCAACCTCCACCGGCAAAACTGCGCCCGCCGCTCGAGGCCTCTTTACTGAAATAGATATGGTCGTCCAATCCCGCCTCGATCGGATCAGCAATCAACTGCATCTCCGGTTTGGCAAGGAGATCCCGCTCCCAGGGTTCAACCCCCAGATTCGCGCAACCCCCGAGCAACAACAAGGCAGCAACAAACACTGGGGCCGCGATTGATGTCATACTGCTAACTCTCAATTGTAAGGCTGTTTAGTGGAGCTGATTAAGAACCCGGATTAGACCAAAGAATTCTTAACACTTGCTTAAATACCATAAATTATTTGGGTGTAAATATTTGCTAATATGAAGGGAACCGAGAATCACCCGCACGAGCCCGCTACAGCAGGTTCAGCACATTTCTGATCTCCTGTTCCCGCGCCCCCTCCTCAGAATGGAAAAAACCGATGTGAGACTTGAGGATGCGACCCTGCTCATCGATCAGAAAGGAGGCCGGCATCCCTTTCAGGCCGTACTGGCTGGCGACCTTGCCCTCGGGATCGAATGCAATGGTGAACTCAGCCCGGTTGCTGTTGAGAAAGGCCTCGGCCAATGCATGATCCTTATCGAGATTGATCGCAATCACCTGCAATCCCCGAGACCCGTACTTGGTCTGCATCTGATTCATCCAGGGAAAAGAGGCCCTGCAGGGTTCGCACCAGGAGGCCCAGAAGTCGAGCAGTACAACCTTGCCCTTGAACTCATCCAGGGTGACGCTGGCACTCACACCCTGGAGCGAGAAATCGGGCGCCGGCGGATGGTCGTTGCCCGCCTGAAGCGCTCCGCTGCCGAAGAGGTAAATAAAAACCAGACAAAATAGGCGTTTCATTGCGCATCTGCTCCTTCAATATTGTTCCGCTTCATACCTGTGCCGTTCTTGCCGTCAGGAAGATACGCAACATCAACCAGACAAAGATAATCCCTCCGATCACCGCTAGCAAGCCGCCGATCCCCATCACACCCATTGCCAGTTTGGCGGAGAGGGAATCCAACCCCTGTGCGGCGCCCGCCGTCTTGCGCTGGATCCCCATGGCACCGGAGATCGCCAATCCGGTGATATGCAACAGCTGTCCACTGCCATAGATCCAGGGCTGCAGTTCTGCCAACCGACCGCTGACCGGCGGATACCCCAGCTTTGGCAGAAGCAGATAGGCCAATCCCATCAGCCCCATGGTGACCCCTACGATGGAGCCATGGTAATGGGCCGGTATGATGGTATTGATCCCGGAGATAAAGAGGGCGATCGCGCCACCGGCGAAGAAGAGCAGCATCGACATCCAGAGACTTCGGCGCAAGGGCCGCTCGACCGCCTCCGCATGCCGCGCACGCACCAGGCCAATCAGGATCAAAATACCCATCGGTGTCACTGCCAGACCGCCTCCATACTGCATCAGTTGCGTGAAGGCACTCCTCGATTCGATGCTTACCGTCTGATACAGCAGGTAGATCACCGGCACCAGCACTACCGGCGCGATACCGAGAATCAAGAGCCAGAAATACCAGCGGGAGCGGCCAGGCAGGCTTACCCCGCTATGGAGGGCAAGCCAGATCCAGGCCAGCATGATCAGCTGGGTGTAGGCAAACTGCAGGGTATGGCCCGCCCCCCAGAAAAGGTACTCATAATAGCTCTGACCGGTCACCTCGGGCGGTATCTGCAGCCAGGCCGTGACCAGTGCACCAAGGGAGACCAAGAAGGCCAAGGCAACGGTGAATCCTGCCAGGCTGGGGAGATGGGAAGCGCTCCACGAGAGGCCCCGGCCCGCACTCAGGCCAAGCAGCGATTGCAGCGCGATACCGACGGCAAAGAGGCCCAACATGAGAAAAAAGAGGGGCCTTTGCAATACCGGCACATAGTTGTTCATCAATGGCGAACCGTCACCGACAAAAGCCGACAGGGCTACACCCAGGGTGCCTGTCAAAGCCAAAAGATACGCCGCCTGCTGTATCCCGGTCAGGCCCGAGTCTGATTGGGTATTCAGACACCAGACCACCCCTGACATGGCGAGGAACCAGATCAGCACCGATTGATCGACGTGGATCACCAGGGCGGTGCGGAAAAAGTCGACCCAGGGAAAAAAGGCCTCGCTGCCCGGAGTGCGCGAGAGTACGAGCAGCAGCGCGAAGAGGCCCGCCAGGCCCAGCGCCAGCACCCCCAACTGCAGCCACTTCACCACCAACCTGCGCTGCCCCTGCCCGGGAGTGGCTATGCCGATTACCGCACTGTCATCGATTGAGATCAAAATTCAACACCCCAGTGTCTAGAACTGTTAGTTTTGAGTTATTAGTTTTGAGTGGATGGGTTCGCTTCGCTCACGACTCATTTGGTTCTTTTCCATTCTGATGCTTATGCAGAGGAATGTGCAAGTTAAGAACAAACAATCACGTCTACCCCGGCATCGGGTGCGGACCTGTCC
This sequence comes from gamma proteobacterium symbiont of Ctena orbiculata, assembly GCA_003094535.1. Lineage (GTDB taxonomy): Bacteria > Pseudomonadota > Gammaproteobacteria > Chromatiales > Chromatiaceae > Thiodiazotropha. Next base: position 103,971 of record NATV01000114.1, read on the forward strand.
CGCCGATCCAGTTATAATCGATGCGGCAGGCCAGGCTCGAGGATGAAGCGTCATTGGCAACCGGCATATCGTAATCCGGTGTGATCATAGGGTCATATCCTCTTCCGCCCAAAGGTCTTTTCTGTCAGTGATTGTGAGAGGATTGAGGAAACCATGCGGAATCATGCCCAATCACCCTTCCCCCACCAATATCGCCTGGCCATGATCACCTGCCTGCTGGCCTTCTGCGTCATCCTGGTGGGAGCCTATGTGCGGCTTTCGGATGCTGGGCTGGGCTGCCCGGACTGGCCGGGCTGCTATGGACAGATGGTGGTGCCCACCGACGCCTCGGCGGTTGCCGCGGCAGAGCAAAGCTATGCCGATCGCCCCCTGGATCGCGGCAAGGCCTGGAAAGAGATGGTTCACCGCTATCTGGCCGGCAGCCTGGGACTCGCCATCCTGCTGCTTGCGATCCTTGCCTGGCGAGGCAGGCGCCACTTCAATCAACCGCTGATGCTGCCCATGCTGTTGCTGCTGCTGGTGCTGTTTCAGGCCGCCCTCGGGATGTGGACCGTCACCCTGCTGGTAAAACCCTTCATCGTCACTGCCCATCTGCTCGGCGGATTCGCCACCTTTGTCCTGTTGGGACTGCTGGTATTGAAACTGCGCCCGGTCGGTATCTTTCACGCCCTCGACACCTCCAATTCACAGCGCTGGTGGATACGCGTCTCACTGGTGATTCTCCTGCTGCAGATCTCCCTGGGGGGCTGGACCAGCACCAATTATGCCGCCCTGGCCTGCACCGAGTTTCCCACCTGCTATGCCGGCTCCTGGTGGCCCGAGATGGATTTCAGCGAGGCCTTCGTGCTGTGGCGAGGTCTTGGCGTCAATTATGAATTCGGCGTACTCGAGAACAGTGCGCGGACCGCGATTCACATGACCCACCGAATCGGTGCCATGATAACAGCCCTCACCTTGGGCCTACTGGCCTGGTACCTGACTCGCCCCAACTCTTCACCCTTACTGAGAAGACTGGGCATCACCCTACTGCTGCTGCTTGCACTGCAGATCACCCTCGGAATCAGCAATGTATTGGGCCACCTTCCCTTATCCATCGCGGTGGCTCACAATGGAGGCGCGGCCCTTCTGCTGCTACTTTTGGTAACCCTGATCTGGATATCGAGAAGCCGTGAATAACAAGCCGACAAAAGCAAACGCCTTACCGCGTTCGGTCAACCTGGCACTGCTTGCCGTGGCGGCAGTCGCCGCGGGGGTGATTGCCTGGTACCTCACACCATCCAAGAATTCGATGGCACCGGTTGGCAGGCCGCTTCAAACCCAGCAGGCGATGCTGATGCCGGAATTCAGACCGCTCAAACCCTTTTCCCTTACCTCCCATAAGGGCGCAAACTTCGACAATCAAAGCCTGCTGGGACAGTGGACATTCCTCAGCTTCGGCTATACCCATTGCCCCGATATCTGTCCCACGACGATGTCCATGTTTGCGGAGATGCACAACAGAATCCAGGTACAGGAGCCTGTGAAACCCTACCAGGTCGCCTTCGTCTCGGTCGACCCCGAACGTGACAGCCTGCAGCGCCTGGCTGAGTACGTTAAGTTCTTTGATCCCTCGTTTCTCGGCATAACCGGGCCGGAGGAGGCACTGCAGGCGCTGACCAAGCCGCTGGGTGTTCTCCACAGGCGGGTCGAGACAGAGGATAGTGCGATGGGTTATGTCATGGATCACTCCGCATCCATTTTTCTGCTCGATCCCAAAGGACGTTTTCATGCCTATTTCAGCCCTCCCCACGACGCAGAAAAGATGGCGGAAGATTTCATTGCCATCAGCAACCGAACGCAATAGTCCAGGTATCAGGAGAGATCGATGAATAGCGCCCTAAACGGTAGATGCTGGAACTGCGGTAGTGAACTGAAGGCTGTCGATTACGGCCGCGAAACCAACTGCCGAGCCTGCGACAAACCGACCCGGGTCTGCCGCAACTGCCGCTGGTATGCCCCGTCCCGTCCCAATCAGTGCGAAGAGCCGATGGCGGATCGGGTCATGGCGAAGGAGCAGGCCAACTTCTGCGGCTACTTCGAGCCCACCGCGGATCCGCTTGGCAGTGACTCCGGCCAGTCCCAGGATGACCTGCGCCAGGCGGCAGAGGACCTGTTCAAGTCCTGATTGCCGGACCCAGGGCCCCGGCCTGGAGTCGGGGCTGTCCAGCTTCCGTTATTGATCGGCAGGACCAGCCAGCCCCTTGGCCCCTTCGAGAACATTGCCTTTGAGATCGACACCCTCGAGGCTTGCCTCCCGCAGGTTCGCCTTACGCAGGTTGCAGCGTACGAGGCGGGCACCGGTGAAATCGGCGCCGTAGAGATTGGCCCCCTCCAGATCGGTATACTCCAGTTGCGCCTGACGAAAGTTGGCCTGCTTCAGATTGGCGCCGTTGAACCGTACCCGGGAGATCTGTGCCCGGGAAAAATCCACGCCGATGAGGTTTCCGCTGAGTTCAAGACCCTGGAGTACGGCCCCCTCCAGCTTCGCTCCGGTAAGCCTGGCGCCGTGCATTCTCGCCCCCTTGAAGCTGGCACGTCGCAGGTCCGCATCGATAAAAACGACCTTCTTCAATTCCGCATCGACAAACAGGGCATTTTTCAGGTCACTGCCGCCAAGATCGGCCTTCAGCAGCCTGGCTCCGGTGAAATCGATCCCCTGCAGGTCGAGCCCCGAGAGTCTTGCCATTCGCAGATCGGCCCGTTTGAAACTGACGCGGGCGAGATCGGCGGCAGTGGAGAGATCGAGACCGCGCAGGTTGGCCCTGTCGAGGACCGCGCCAGCCAGGCGGGCACCCTCGAGCCTGCTGCCCAGGAGTGATGCCGAATCGAGGTTGGCGCCGCTCAGATCGGCGGCAGAGAGATCCGCCCCCGCCAGGTTGGCCTGGCTCAGATTCGCCCCTCTCAGATCCGCCCCGCCCAGATTGGCGCGGCTGAATCTTCCCCGGGTGAGATCCAGTCCCGTTAGTGATGCGCCCTGGAGATTGGCACGACTAAAGCTCGCCCCCGTCAGGCTGGCACCTTCCAGCCGCGCCCCGCTCAGATCCGAGTTGTAGAGCATGGCATTGTCGAGTTGCGCACCTCGCAAGTCGACACCGCTCAGGTCCAGCATACGCAGGTCCGTCTGTTTCAGATCACATTGCTGGCAGCTCCTTTGTTTCAACAGGCGTTGGATAGTTGGATTCCCCGCAGCAAGCTGGATAGGCAAGAAGGCGAGCAAAGTGAGTATCAGGAAGGATGCCGTTTTATTCAATTTTTACCCTTGTGTTCCCATGGCCAGTACACAGGCCTTCAGCAGACCATGATGGCATGAAAGAGTCAAAGGTTTTGCCGCGTGATCTTACCCTTGAAACCGTTGCCAGGCTCGTTATAGGCCCACTAAACCGCATCGGGCGTCAACAACGGTTCATTTACCGCATCCAGGTAGTGTTTTTGGAAACTCTCCGCATTGCAGGGACGCGCAAGATGAAAGCCCTGGTAGATGAGAGACCCATATTTGGCGAGAAAGTCGAACACCGCTTGATTCTCGACCCCCTCCGCGACGGTTTCCAGGCCAATCTGCCTGGCGAGGGTGATAATCGCATCCACCAGGGCGGCGTCGTTGGGATCATCGAGGATATCGCGGACGAAGGAGCGATCGATCTTGATCTCGTCGACCGGCAGTTGTTTCAGATAGGCCAGGGAGGAGTATCCGGTACCGAAGTCGTCGATGGAGAAATGCACACCAAGCTGCTTCAGATGGTTAATCCGCGCTACCGTCTCTTCATAATCCTCAAGCAGAACGCTTTCGGTCATCTCCAGGGTAAGCCATGAGGGATCGGCACCCGTATTGCCGAGGGCCCGCTCGATCCTGTGGATGAAATCTTGCTGTCTGAACTGCAGCGCGCTGACATTGACGGCGATACGCACTTTCTGCAGCCGGGTGTAGCGACTGCACCAGGCCTTGTATTGACCGAGGGCCTTGTGCAGCACCAGGTCGCCGAGCTCAAGAATCAGACTGCTCTCTTCCGCCTGGGGGATGAAATCCCGAGGCATGACCAATCCATGTATAGGGTGGTCCCAGCGGATGAGCGCCTCGATCCCAGCTAGCCGCTTCTCCGCATCAAACTGACCCTGATAGAAGAGACAGAGCTCATTTTTCGGTATCGCTTGACGCAGCTCATTCAGTGTTTTGAGGCGCTCATCCGCGGCTCGCTGCATACTGGGCAGGAAGAATCGAACCGCGTTTCGTCCCGACTCCTTGGCGCGATACTTGGCAGTATCGGCCTGCCGCAGGATATCGTCAGGGGTCTCTTCGGAAGCCGGAAAAATCGCGATACCGATACTGGTCGTGATATGCAGTTCGTGCCCGTCCACCCTGTAGGGTTTGATCATTTCGTGGCGGATCTTGTCCGCCAGCAGCTGCACTTCACTCGCAGTCTCATTGGCGTCCTTTCCGAGCTGAGGCATTAAGATGACAAATTCGTCGCCGCCAAGACGAGCCACGGTGTCCTCGTCGCGAATTAACGAACGCATGCGTTTGGCGACTTGTCGCAACAGGTTGTCTCCCACCGGATGTCCCAGCGAGTCGTTGATGTTCTTGAAGTTATCCAAATCGAGAAACAGCACCGCCGCCTTGTGTTGATGGCGACGGCTGCGTGCCAGAGCCTTTTGCAGACTGTCGAGAAACATGCGCCGATTGGGCAGATCGGTCAGCGCATCGTAACTGGCCTGATAGGCGATCAGCTCCGATGCCCTCTGCTGTTCGGTCACATCCTCGCACATCAGCATATAGCCGGCGAACTCCTGACTCTCCTGGTAAATCGGGGAGATTCGTGCATCGATATGATGCAAGCCGTCGCTGCGATTCATATCCAGGGTGAAACGGTACTCTCCCTCCTCTCTCGCCCGCTGCAGGCCCAACAGGTTGCGCTTGCTATCCACACCCCGAACGCGGTGAATATGCAACAGGTTGACGCCAACCGCCTTGTCTGCCGGCACGCCGAAGATATACTCCGCGCTATGATTGTAGTATTGAATGTTGCCTTCGGGATCCGTTGCGATGATCGCCACCCGTTCGGATGAGCTCAGGATCCCGTCGAGATAGGCAGAGTTCTGCTTCAGCGCCTTCTCGATCTGCTTGATCTCCATGATGTCGCGCCAGATGCAGTAGAGGGCGCGCGCTCCGTCATAGGGTATGCGGGTCAGCGATACTTCAACCATCAATTGGCTGCCGTTCTGCAGGAGATATTCCCATTCGAAACGGCGATAACCCTGTTCCATGGCAAGCTCGATCATCTCGGAGGCCTTTTGCTGTGAGCTCTGACCGTCGGGCTGTCTTTGCGGAGCCATCGCCAACAGGTTCACTCCCAACATATGCTGTTCTTCATCGAACCCGAGGGTACGGGCGGCTGCCCGGTTCGCCATGACGATGTGACGATCGACGATTAGCGCCATGGGATCCTCCGACATCTCGAACAGGCGCCGATACTTCTCCTCGTTCTCCCGTAACAAGGCCTCTGCCCTGTGCTGCTCGGTGGCGTCCTGTACCGTGCCGATCAGCCGACCCGGTTCGCCCTTCCTGTTCTCCACCAGCCGAATCGTCTCTTGCATGACAAATTCGCGACCGTCACACAAGTTGAGATGATGGATATGTTCGAGGCTCTGCCCACTCTTGCGCACCTCCGCCAGGATTGCTTCAAGTAACTGTTCCCTGGTATCGCTATGACCTTTTTTAAAGAGACCAAGACCATCCCGGTCATCCTCCAGGCAGATCTCACTGAGGATCTTCAGGCCTTTAGAACGACGCAACTTCCCTGTCTCCAGATCCCATTCCCAACTGCCCTGTCTCGCAACCCGTTGGGCCTCGTCCAGACTCTCCTTGGCGCGCAGGGCGATTTTCGCCTGCTGCCTCGATTTAATTGCATGCTGCCGGATAAGGAGATTTTTTCGCGCCAGCACGACCTGGAAACTGACAGCGGAGATCAGCAACAGACCCAGCAGGATATAGAGGGAGCCCAAAATCACCCGTCGATAGCGCTGATAGAAGGTCTCGGGGGGATTCAGCAAGGTGGTGATATCCCGGATGTGCGTTGGCAGTTTCAATCCAAGCCTGGCGAGCTCCCGGTGGTCGATCAGGTATTCGTTCGGACTCTCGGTTATAGGCGCCGGCAATACCCCTTCGTTCAGATAGCGGATCAACAGTCCCGCTGCTGCGGCGCCCTGACCTCTGCTGGAGGTGACATAACCGCCGAGCACACCATCGAGGACATAGGCATCCTCCATGCTGACGATCAGGCGATGACCGCTGTCGACGATGCGGCCGATGGTCTCCGGCAAGGTTAGAATGTTGCCGCTGCGATCCCGGACCTGGCCCAGGGTGGTGAGAAACAGATCACTGTCAGGATAGTGCGAGAGGGCCTCGAGAATCACCTCTATATCCTCGCTGGCGATGAACGCAATCCTGGATGAGGGGAGGTCGCTCAGCGCTTTACGGATCTCCCGCTGGATGGCCTGATAGGTGCGCGAGGCATCGCCTACCACCACCAGATCGCCTGTATTGTGATCCATCTCCGCCAGGAGTTCGAGATTCGGCATGATCTCCTTGTGCTCGATAACCCCGGTGATATTCTCTCCCCGAATCTGCTGCAATACCCGTAGATCGTTGACACCGGAAAAGAATACCGGGCTTTGCGGAAACAGGGTGGAGAGCTGCCGTGTGGTGAATCCGAGCGCATTATCGTCCGTTACATAGATGGCAGTCGGCTTGAACTCCCGGTATTTAACCTTCAGGTAGTCAGTGAACGTGCTGATGTATTCCGGAGTCAAGCTGATACGCTTGGTATCGAGATACTCGGTCTCGATCACCACTTCGCCGGAGTGACCTTCCCTCAAGGCCGCCACAAACCCCATGTGTTCCCCCCGGGTCCATGGATATTCCTGGCTGTAGGAGTGGATGATCAGAATACGCGTGTTTGGGTCCGCTGCAGCTGGTATCGGACCGACCAGCAACCAGAATAAAAATACTACAGTGAGATACCCGTATCGTAAACTCATCTTAGAGATTCTATCGGTTGGTCAGCCAGATTCTTGAAATGGATCGGATAGAATGTCACCGATCCTACGCTGAATTCGGCGTGTCGAATGGCAATAAATCCCATTAGGTATTGACCGTACTCCAGTGAGATGTGAGAGAATCGCCAGCTTTTCAATCCATGCCATCAGACTTGCACCAAATGCCTAGAGAATCCGCGCAATTACTCTCTCCGTTCAAACCCAAGCTGCCCCAGGCAGCGGATGAACGGCTGCAATGGGGCGGTCTTCACGGCTGCAGCGCAGCGCTGGCGATCGCCAATGCCGCCAGGGCCTATGAGGGAGTCTTGCTGGTGGTGACCCACGACGTGCAGTCCGCAACCCGGCTGGAGCGTGAACTGGGGTTCTTTCTCGCACACGAGGATCTGGCGGTGGTCAATTTCCCGGATTGGGAGACCCTGCCCTACGATCTCTTCTCGCCGCTGCCTGAGCTGATATCCCAGCGTCTGTTGACCCTCTACCGACTGCCGCAGCTGCAGCGGGGTCTGCTGATCGCACCGGTCTCCACCCTGATGCAGCGCCTGGCTCCGCAGCGCTTTCTCGACGCTCACTGCCTGATCATCGAGCGCGGTCAACGCATCGATATCGACGAGACCCGCCGACACCTCGAGCAGGGCGGTTATCAATGCGTCTCGCAGGTCTTTTCCCATGGTGAATTCGCGGTCAGGGGATCCCTGATCGACATTTTTCCCATGGGCAGCAAGCTTCCCTTTCGCATCGATCTCTTCGACGACGAGGTCGACACCATCCGCACCTTCGATCCGGAGAATCAGCGTTCCCACGACAAGGTATCGCGCATCGAGATGCTCCCCGCGCGGGAGTTTCCCATGGATGAAGAGGGAATCAACCGCTTTCGTCGCAACTACCGCACCCAGTTCGAGGGGGATCTGCAGCAAAGTCTGATCTATCAGGATGTCTCCGATGGCCGGATTCCCAGCGGACTGGAGTACTACCTGCCGCTCTTCTTCGAGCAGACGGCAACCCTTTTCGACTACCTGCCCCCACAGCACATGATGATCGAGCTGGCGGAGGTGAGAGAACAGGCCGCCAGCTTCTTCGCCGAAGTGGAGGAGCGCTTCGAGGAGCGGCGTCACGATATCGAGCGTCCGCTGTTGCCACCCCGGGATCTCTATCTTTCGGCAGACGAACTGGCCTCCCGTTTGAAGATCGGGAACTCGGTAACCCTCTCCCACCACGAAATCGCATCAAGGAGCAAGGGCTACGCCGACATCGTCAACTTCGACACAAAACTACCTCCCCCTGTCGCCTTCCAGGCTCGGAGCAGGGATCCCGCCTCCGCCCTGCGGCGCTTCCTCGACAGTAGGCCGATGCGGGTGCTCTTTATCGCCGAAGGGGCCGGACGACGGGAGATGCTGCTGGGAACCCTGCGTGATCTCGACATCGACCCCAGGGTGGTCGAAAGCTGGGATGGCTTTCTCAACAGCGAAATCGGGATCGGCCTCTGTGTCGCGCCGATAGAACAGGGATTGTGGTTGGACGAGCCTGGTATCGCACTGATCACGGAAACCCAGCTCTACGGCGAGCGGGTGCGTCAGGAGAGGCGGCGGCGCAAAGCGAGTCAGGATCCCGAGCAGATCGTACGCAATCTCACCGAGCTGCACATCGGCGCCCCGGTGGTGCATGAAGATCACGGGGTAGGCCGTTACCAGGGCCTGCAGACCCTCGACGTGGGGGGGATGGAGACCGAGTTTCTGACCCTGGAGTACGCCCGGGGGGACAAGCTCTATGTACCGGTCTCCTCGCTCCACCTGATCAGCCGCTATGCCGGCGCCTCCCCGGAAAATGCCCCGCTCCATCGCCTTGGCGGCGACCAGTGGGAGAAGACAAAACGCAAGGCCGCCAAACAGATTCGCGACGTTGCCGCGGAGCTGCTGGAGATCTATGCCCGTCGCGCCGCCCGGCAGGGTGTGGCCTTTCCTCAGCCTGATGACGAGTACCAGGCCTTTGCCGCATCCTTCGAGTTCGAGGAGACCCCGGACCAGATGCAGACCATCGACTCGGTTGTGGAGGACATGGTCACACCCCAACCGATGGACCGGGTGGTCTGCGGCGATGTCGGTTTCGGCAAGACCGAGGTGGCGATGCGTGCCGCCTTCATGGCGACCCGGGGCAACAGGCAGGTCGCGGTATTGGTGCCGACCACGCTGCTGGCCCAGCAACACTATCAGAATTTCAGCGACCGCTTCGCCGACTGGCCGGTAAAGGTCGAGAGCCTGTCACGCTTCCGAACCGGAAAGCAACAGCAGCAGGTCATCGACGGCCTGGGCAAGGGTATCGTCGATATCGTGGTCGGTACCCATAAACTCCTCTCCCGGGATATCAAGTTTAAAAACCTCGGCCTGGTAATCATCGACGAGGAGCACCGATTCGGGGTACGCCACAAGGAGCGACTCAAGGCCCTGCGCAGTGAAGTCGACCTGTTGACCCTTACCGCCACCCCCATACCCCGCACCCTCAACATGGCGATGTCGGGTATGCGCGACCTCTCCATCATCGCCACGCCGCCGGCGCTGCGCCATCCGGTCAAGACCTTTGTCAGTCAATGGAACGACAGCCTCATCATCGAGGCGTGCCAGCGCGAATTGAAACGTGGCGGCCAGATCTATTTTCTGCACAACGAGGTCAACACCATCGACAACATGGCACAGCGGCTCGAATCGCTGCTCCCGGGGATCAGACTGCAGATCGCCCATGGCCAGATGCGCGAGCGTGAACTGGAAGGGATCATGCGCGATTTCTATCATCAACGCTTCAGCCTGCTGGTCTGCACCACCATCGTGGAAAGCGGCATCGACGTCCCCAGCGCCAATACCATGATCATCAACCGGGCGGATAAGCTGGGACTGGCCCAACTGCACCAGATTCGCGGCCGCGTGGGTCGATCCCACCATCGCGCCTATGCCTATCTGCTGACACCACCGCCGGGCAGCATGACAGCGGATGCCAAGAAACGTCTCGAAGCGATCGAATCCCTGGAGGATCTTGGTGCCGGTTTCACCCTTTCGACCCATGACCTGGAGATTCGGGGTGCCGGTGAACTGCTGGGCGAGGAGCAGAGCGGGCAGATTCAGGAGATCGGTTTTTCCCTCTATACCGAGCTCCTGGAACGGGCTGTCGCCGCGCTGAAGGCCGGCAGGCAACCGGAATTGGACAGACCGCTGGATCACGGCACCGAGATCGAACTCAACGTCCCTGCCCTGCTCCCCGAGGACTATCTGCCCGATGTCCATTCTCGCCTGGTGCTCTACAAGCGCATCGCCAGTGCCAGGAACGAGGGCGAACTCAGAGAACTGCAGGTCGAGATGATCGACCGCTTCGGCCTGTTGCCGACGGCAACCAAGAATCTCTTCGCCATTACCGGGCTCAAGCTCCGCGCCCACCCCCTGGGGATCCGCAAGATCGAGGCCGGCCCCAAGGGTGCGCGGCTGCTGTTTGAAGAGACCCCAAATCTCGATCCGGCCAGACTGATCGGATTGATTCAGCGCCGACCCAGTACCTACAAAATGGATGGAGGGGATAAACTGCGCTACCTCGCCGATCTCGAAGCGCCTGAGCAGCGGGTTGAAAAAATACACAACCTGCTCGATACCCTGACAGACTGATGCGATCGATGTTCGCACCCGGCGCCAACGGCAGATAGGTTCTCGTTCCCAGGCTCCTGGGTGGGGACTCCTACCTCGCCTTTCTAAGCTGTCAAATGCGTTTCCACGCTGGAGCCTGGGAACGAGACCGATCGGGAGGCGGAAACCGGCAGTGGGTCTCTCACCTGCGCAATCTGATGGATATAATGGTAGGCTTGAGTACAAACAACAGCTTAGGTTTTCTGATGAGATCGATGCGGGTTAGCCATAACGCTCTGTTACTCTGCTCCCTCCTGCTGCAGCCATTGTTGCTGCAGGCAGAGGATGCCACCGAGGAGAGCACACCGCCCTGGTACCAGTTTGAGGTGCTGGTGTTCGAACGCATTGCCCCGGGGGCGGGCTCTACCGAAGGCTGGCCCGACGATCCGGGTAGGCCCGACCCGAGCAACGCAACGGGGTTTTCCAAGGGAGACCCGCTGAAGGGCGGCAAACCCGTCGCCTTCCGTGCGCTGCCCGCCGAGGAGAGATCGCTGAGCGGCGCTTGGGGCCAGATGCGCAGATCCCGGAACTACCGCCCCCTCTACCATGTGGCATGGCGTCAGCCGGTGGATCATCCCGACAAGGCCAAGCAGATCTACTTCTCTCTGCTGCCTGCGGACGGCGATCGGGCCTCCGATTTCAACCCGCCCAAATTGGAGGGTGTGCTGAAGCTAAGCATCAAACGCTATCTCCATCTGGATGCGGATATCGTGCTGCATAGGCCCGCCGCTGCAACTGATCCCCGGGTCGATGAAGGCAACTATGGCTTTGCGCCCCGCTTCAGACACTATCGCATGCAGCACAGCCGACGCATGCGCAGCGGTAAACTCCACTACATCGACCATCCGGTGATTGGCCTGTTGGCAGTTGCCGAACGCTACGTACCACCGGAACCGGAACCCGTTGTAACGCCGGTCCCGGTACCGACGATTGTGCCCACGGACAAGCTCACCCCGGCCCCGCCTCAGGGACAATAACAGCTCCCTCAGCAGCTAGATCTTTTTACTTGCAGAAGCGGTGCGGCAAGCCGCATCCTATGGCTGCTTTGCATCGGGTATCGCCGCGGCTATCCGCTGCGCAAGCTGCCCTATGACGCGACTTGACGCCGCCACGCTGGCATCGATCCCAGTGCCCGCAATCGGCTCCTCCAGCACAAGCTGCTGCATCTCCACAAGTCGCCTCTCTTCAGTCTGTATCAGGCTCCAGCTCAGCTGCAGCCAGATTCTGTCGCCTTCACGATCAAAGCGGTTAATCTTCATAACCACTTCGTAGTCAGGCTTTAAACTGCCGTGCCAAGGGTAGGAAATTACCTGTACGTCAGCAAGCCTCCGTCTGACAAGATCGGTGAGAAGCTGGACAATGTTCTCCTTCAGGGAGCCTGCCCAATGGTCAAACTCATGCAGTTGCAGGCGGTGAGGCGACTGACGTTCGATGATTTGCGGACGGTCCAGATAGTCGGCCAGGGTTAGCGGTCCGATAGCGATCAACTGTTGACCTGCCCGGGGCTTTAAAGAAATGGCATCAGCCCGTTCGAGATGACCGTCGAGTCGATAAAAGCGTGTCGGCTGCGAGGGCCCGGCGCAGCCGTAAAAGAGCTGGGAGATAAGCAGTGCAAAGACCGCTATTCGCACACGGGCTAGAGTTGGCATCACTGTTTCCCCCTCAATAAGGCTTCAGGATGGCGCTCCAGATACTCAGACATAAGACGAATCGATCTTGCCGCCGCACCCAATTCACGCAGGGTGACCGAGAGTTCGTTCATGAGCGGCGAATCCTGATTCAGCAACCTGTCGGCCGAGGATGCCACCGATCCGATTTGTGTGAATGTCGCCTCGCCTCCCGCCATGGTTTGCTCCCAACTGGTGAATGCCTCAGCCAACCTGCCTTCGGTTTCTGCTAACAGTTGCTGCGACTGGGTCGCGGTCTCGGTTATCTCGGTCATCATCTGCTGTGCGTCCGCGAGGGTGTTGACACTGCTGTCGATCAGCTGAGGTGTAACCTGATGCAGCTGTTGAGTAACGCTATCGAGACGGTAGATTATCTGAATCAACGAGTCTTTCAAGCGCGTCAACTCCCCACTGGCGGCCATCTGTTCGATGTTATCGAGGATCTCCGTGAGCCTCTGCGTAATCCGTTCAATGGGCACGGCTTCAAGCGCCGAGGCGATCTTCTCAATACCCGACTGGACGGTAGGAATCTCCGGGTATTCGGAGTTGGTGCTGACCAGTCGTATCGGGGTATTGGGATGAAAATCGAGTTCTATCTCCAGTTTTCCGGTAACCAGGCTTTGCAGATTGAGCCTCGCTCGCAGCCCCTGCTTGATCAGCTCGTCCAAGCCTATCAACACGCCGCTTCCGGTATGGACGCCATCGATTCCGACCCTGGCGTCGTCGATGCCGATGATAACGGGAATCCTGAATTCCTGGCTCTCTTTGTAGTAGGTAATCGACATCGACTCGACCTTGCCTACCCTGACACCTCGGAAGTTGACCGGCGAGCCGACCTGAAGCCCTTTGACATCGCTCTCGAAAAAGAGAATAAAACGGGTGGACTGGTGTGACAGACCGCCATCGGAGAAGAAAAAGATCGCACCCAAACCCAAGGCCAGGGTTGCCAGGACAAAGAGACCGATGAGCGTGGGACTGACCTTTGACTGCATGGCATTCAGCCTCCCGAGGTTGAAATGGCATCGGTGCCCCGGGTCAGAAACGCCAGCACCCTGGGATCACTGCAGCCTTGAAGCAGCTCGCCCGGGTCACCCTGGGCGATCATGGTTTTGCTTTCCGCATCGAGAAATACCGAGTTGTTTGCGATGGCGAAGATACTCGCCAATTCATGGGTAACCACTACGATTGTGGTACCCAGACTCTCGCTCAACTCGATAATCAAGTCATCCAGCCGCTTGGCGCTGACCGGGTCAAGCCCGGCCGAGGGCTCATCGAAAAAGAGCAGTTCCGGATCGAGGGCCATGGCGCGGGCGAGGCCGGCCCGTTTCTGCATGCCGCCGCTGATCTCGGCGGGATAGTAATCCTCGAAGCCCTTTAGCCCGACCAGGGAGAGTTTATAAGAGGCCAGCTCCAGTGCCTGCGGAGGCGAGAGGTCGGTATAGGTTTCGATGGGCATGGAGACATTCTCCGCCAAGGTCATGTTGGTCCAGAGTGCGCCGCTCTGGTATAGCACGCCCATTCTGCGCATCAGCCCCATCCGCCGCTCCTCATCCAGCTGCCAAAAAGCATCGCCATGGTAGAGGATTTCACCCTTCGCCGGCTTCATCAGGCCAATCAAGTGGCGTAACAGGGTACTCTTGCCGCAACCACTGCCGCCCATGATGACAAAGATATCTCCCTGCCGGATGGTAAAGTTGAGATCCCGCTGGATAACAAAATCACCATAGGCCATGGTCAGTTCCCTGACCTCAATATGGGGCACTGCGGAACGGCTTGGCATTGGCGCGTCGATGGACATGGCTCAGATCCCCAGCTGATTGAAGATCAGCGTTGTAATGGCGTCCCAAATCACGATCAGCAGGATCGCCGTTACCATTGCCGATGTCGTGGCATGTCCTACAGCCGATGAGTTTCTACCGCTCTGCAACCCGCGCAAACAGCCTGACATGGCAATCACGACGGCAAACAGCACGCTCTTTATCATGCCGCTGGCCAGATCGCCCCAGCCGATTGAATCCCGGGTCTGAACCAGATGCTCGATCAAAGAGATGTCGAGCACCGAGACTGCGACAAGCAGGCCGCCGAAGATCGCCAGGGCGTCAGCCCAGAGGGTGAGCAGCGGCAGCATGATCAACAGTGCCAGGAACCGCGGCAATACAAGAAAATCCACGATTGAGATACCGAAGGTCTTCAACGCATCGATCTCGTTGTTGACCTGCATCGTCCCCAGTTGAGCTGCATAGGCCGATCCGGTACGGCCCGCCATGATAATGGCGGTCATCATGGCGCCCATCTCTCGTACCGACCCCAATCCGACCAGATTGGCGACATAGATCTCGGCACCGAACATCTGCAGCTGGACGGCGCCGACAAATGCCAGCACCGCACCAACCAGCACCCCGATCAGGCTGACAATGGGTAGGGCGTCCGGACCGGCTTGCTGGAGGAAGCGAAGAAGATCGATGCGGCGAAAGTTCGCCCTGCCTCTGAGCAGCCGCATAAAGGAGAGTATCAACTCGCCGGCAAATTCGGTGAACCCTATCGATTCCCGCCATGCCGCAAGCGTCGTTGCGCCGATGCGATAGACCCAGGAGTGCTCCTGCAGACGCCGCCGGGCACCTTTACGCTCCGGAACCTCCTGGGCGAGTTTAAGCAGCCTGCTGACCCCTTCAGGCAAACCCTCCGTGTCGAGTTGCAGTTCGTGCTGCCGGGTAAAATCGAGCAGATGCTGCAGCAGATTGAGAAATTGGCTGTCCCAGCGAACGAGCTGGCCGGTATCGAGGGAGATTGCCTCGAGACCCGCGTGGGAGCGCAACTCCTGCTTCAGCCCACGCCAGTCGTAGGCTGTCTCATGCAGCGTCCAGGCGCCTTTGAATGCCAGCACCGCCCTACTCTCCGATGGATACGAGATTGTCAGTGAATCATCGAGCACGTATAGGTTTCCAGTTGGTTTTGGCGTATCTTCGTTAACGAACCAATGCTGCGGTGTAAATATCAACCCCGCGCCTATCGAGGTAATGCTAAAGAACTCATGTTTACAAATGCGGGGCCGCTAAAGGCGTAGGTTTAGCTGCTAGTGTACATCAGGCGTAAAATTGTCACATTTATGTTTTGTAAAAATTAAGGAACAGCGGATGAATTCCCGGGTTT